>NZ_JBIIOV010000096.1:0-12913 GCF_044342925.1 Mycobacterium sp.
CGAAACCAGCCAGATACCGGTCATGAACAGCGTCAGCCGGTCGAGGTTCTTCTCGACGACGGTCGATCCGGACAGGCTGGACTGCACGCCGCCACCGAACAGGGTGGACAGGCCGCCGCCTTTGGCCCGATGCAGGAGGACCAGCAGGACCACCAGGACGCTGGTGACGATCAGCAGGATCTGCAGGGCGAGCATCATGCGGGTCAGAATACCGGTTCGCGCCCGCGCGTTCGCGCACCAGGTACACGAGTGCCCGCCTCCGGGGCGGTGCAGGTCAGAGCAGGGGTCCGCCGGCGGCGATCGCGGACAGCTGCGCGAACTGCTCGCCATCCAGCGACGCACCGCCGACCAGACCACCGTCGACGTCGGTCTGGGCGATCAGTTCGGCGGCGTTCTTGGCGTTCATCGACCCGCCGTAGAGCACCCGCACGCCGTCGGCGATCTGCGGTGTCGTCATCTCGGCCAGTTTCCCGCGGATCGCGCCACAGACCTCCTGCGCGTCCGCCGCACTGGCGACCCGGCCGGTTCCGATGGCCCACACCGGTTCGTAGGCGATCACGGCGCTGGCCACCTGCTCCTGGGACAGCCCGGCCAGGGAGCCCTGCAGCTGAGCCAGGTTGTAGTCGACCTGCTCGCCGGCTTCGCGGATATCGAGGTTCTCGCCGATGCAGATGATCGGGATGAGCCCGTGCCGGAAGGCGGCGGCGGCTTTGGCGGCGACGGTGGCGTCGTCCTCGTGGTGATAGGTGCGACGCTCGGAGTGCCCGACGACGGCGTAGGTACAGCCCAGCTTGGCCAGGAAGGCACCGCTGATGTCGCCGGTGTAGGCGCCGGAGTCGTGCGGGGAGAGATCCTGGGCGCCGTAGGTCAGCCGCAGCTTGTCGCCGTCGACCAGCGTCTGGACGCTGCGCAGGTCGGTGAACGGCGGGATGACGGTGACGTCGACCTTGTCGAAGTACTTCTCGGGCAGTGCGAAGGCGATCTTCTGCACCAGGGCGATGGCCTCGAAGTGGTTGAGGTTCATCTTCCAGTTGCCCGCGATGAGCGGCTTACGGGACACGGGGTCTCCTTGGAGCTAGCTAGTTGAGGATCTCGATACCCGGGAGCGTCTTGCCCTCCAGGTATTCCAGCGATGCGCCACCGCCGGTGGAGATGTGCGAGAAACCGTTCTCGCGCAGACCGAGCTGGCGTACCGCGGCGGCCGAGTCTCCGCCGCCGACGACACTGAAGGCACCCTTGGCGGTCGCGGCGATGATCGCCTCGGCGACACCCTTGGTGCCGGCGGCGAACGCCGGGAACTCGAACACGCCCATCGGCCCGTTCCAGAACACGGTGCGGGCGTTGGACAGCAGTGCGGTGAATCGGGCGACGGAATCCGGGCCGATGTCCAGACCCATCTTGTCGGCCGGGATGTCTTTAACCGCAACGGTTTCCGGCGGCGAGTCGGCTTTGAACTCGGCGGCGACGACGACGTCCACCGGCAGGTGAATCACGTCGCCGTACTCCTCCAGCAGCCGACGGCAGGTGTCGATCATCTCTTCCTGCAGCAGCGACTTGCCCACCGAAATGCCTTGTGCGGCAAGGAAGGTGTAACACATGCCGCCGCCGATGATCACACTGTCGGCCTTGCCGGCCAGGTTCTCGATGACGGCGAGCTTGTCGGAGACCTTGGACCCGCCGAGCACCACCGCGTAGGGCCGCTCGCCGGCTTTGGCGAGCTGTTCGAGCACCTTGACCTCCGCGCCCACCAGGGTGCCGGCGTAGTGCGGCAGCAGCTTGGCCACGTCGTAGACCGAGGCCTGCTTGCGGTGCACCACACCGAACCCGTCGGAGACGAAAGCGCCTCCCGTGCCCACGAGTTCGACCAGCCCGGCGGCCAGCGCCTGCCGTTCGGTCTCGTCCTTGGATGTCTCCCGCGGGTCGAATCGGATGTTCTCCAGCAGCAGCACGTCGCCGTCGGTGAGACCCTCCGCGCGGGCCAGCGCGTCGGTGCCGACGACGTCACCGGCCAGTTGGACGTGGCGGCCGAGCTTCTCGCCGAGCACCCTGGCGACCGGCGCCAGGGAGTACTTGGGCTCAGGCCCACCCTTGGGCCGGCCCAGGTGCGCCGTCACCACCACCTTGGCGCCGGCATCCGTCAGCGCCTTGAGCGTGGGCACCGAGGCGTCGATACGCCCGGTGTCGGTGACGTTCCCGTTCTCGTCGAGGGGCACGTTGAGGTCGCAGCGCACCAGCACGCCACGACCTTCAACGCCCTCGGCGAGCAGATCGGCAAGAGTCTTGACTGCCACTGTCGCCCGTCCGCTTACAGCGACTTGCCGACGAGGCCGATGAGGTCGACCAGCCGGTTGGAGTATCCCCACTCGTTGTCGTACCAGGAGACGACCTTGGCCTGGTTGCCGAGGACCTTGGTCAGGCCCGAGTCGAAGATCGAGCTATGCGGGTCGGTGACGATGTCGCTGGAGACGATCGGCACGTCGTAGTACTTCAGGATGCCCTTCATCGGCCCCTCGGCGGCGGCTTTGAGCGCGGCGTTGATCTGCTCGGCCGTCGCGGTCTTCTTCAGCTCCACGGTGAGGTCGGTGACCGAGCCGGTGGGGATCGGCACCCGCAGCGCGTAACCGTCCAACTTGCCCTTGAGCTCGGGCAGCACCAGGCCGATGGCCTTGGCCGCACCGGTGGAGGTGGGCACGATGTTCAGCGCGGCCGCGCGGGCACGACGCAGATCCTTGTGCGGGGCGTCCTGCAGGTTCTGGTCCTGGGTGTAGGCGTGGATGGTGGTCATCAGACCCTGGACGATGCCGAACTCGTCGTTGACCACTTTGGCAAGCGGCCCAAGGCAGTTCGTGGTGCACGAGGCGTTGGAGATGATGTTCTGGCTGCCGTCGTACAGCTGGTCGTTGACGCCCATCACGATGGTGATGTCCTCGCCGCTGGCCGGCGCGGAGATGATCACCTTCTTGGCGCCCGCCTCCAGGTGGCCCTTGGCCTTGGCGGCGTCGGTGAACAGGCCGGTGGACTCGATGACGACGTCGACGCCGAGGTCGCCCCAGCCGAGTGCGGCCGGGCCCTCGCGGTTGGCCATCGCCTTGACCTTCTCGCCGCCGATGACGATGTTGTCGCCGTCGACCGAGACGTCCTTGGGCAGCCGGCCCAGGATGGAGTCGAACTTCAGCAAGTGCGCCAGGGTGTTGATGTCGGTGAGGTCGTTGACGGCGACGATCTCGATGTCTGTCGCCTTGCCCTCGGCCTGCAGAGTCTCCAGCGCCCGGTAGAAGTTTCGCCCGATGCGGCCGAAGCCATTGACGCCAACCCGGATCGTCACTTGTGTCTCCTCACTGATGTCGCCAAGCTGCTGCTTGGGAATGCCAGGCGCAAGCCTAATGGCGACACCAGCGAGACGGGGCCGAACCGCACGACCGTTTAATACCTGTTCACCCGGCGGCGTACCGTCGAAACATGACGCTGTCACTGCCGGTCGATCTTGACGTGAGCAAAATACGGGAACGTTTGGGCCAGGGGCTGTTTGCCATGGTGGCCGGTCCGGAGGGCCCGGAGAACCGGGAGCGCATCCACGGCGCGCCCGGACCGCGCTGGACCTCCCCCGACAGCCCGGTGCGGCAGGTACACGGCGACGCCTCAATGTTCGTCGGGGGCCTGCGCGCACTGCTGCTGCAGTCGCTGCACCCGCTGGCCATGGCCGGGGTTGCCGAGCACTCCGACTACCGCGGCGACCCGTGGGGCCGGCTGCAGCGCACCAGCACATTCCTGGCCGTCACCACGTTCGGCACCGCCGGCGACGCACAACGCGCGGTGGACAAGGTCCGCGGCATCCACCGGCGGGTGCACGGCGTCGCCACAGATCCCCGATCAGGAGAAGGCCGGCCCTACCGCGCCGACGACCCGCACCTGCTGGAGTGGGTGCACATCGCCGAGATCGACAGCTTCCTGATGGCCTACCAGCTCTACGGGGCCACGCCGCTGGACCAGGCCGGCCGCGACGGCTACGTCGCCGACACCGCCCGGGTAGCCGAGGCACTGGGCGTGCCGAACCCACCGCGCACCGAAGCCGAACTGCGCCAACGTCTTCGGGCGTACCGCCCGGAACTGCACAGCACCGAGGCGGCCCGGGAGGCGGCCCGCTTCCTGCTGGTCACTCCCCCGCTGCCGCTGCTGGCCCGCGGACCCTACGGTCTGCTGGCCGCGACGGCGGTGGCGATGCTGCCGGCCTGGGCCCGGCTGCCGTTGCGACTGCCGTATTTTCCGCCGGTGGAGGCCACCGCGATCCGGTTCTCCGGCCGGGTGCTGGTGGGCGCGCTGCGCTGGGCGCTGACCGCCAACGCGCCGGTGACGGCCGACGACGTGTCGGCCACCGTCTGAGCCGGGGCGGCTGAGCCGCGTCAGGCGTCGTCGAGCAGGTCCGGCGTCACCGCCGACTCGGTGTCGGGGATGCCGTCGTGCTTGGCCTTGCGGTCGGCCATCGACAGGAGCCGCCGAATACGGCCTGCCACAGCGTCTTTGGTCATCGGCGGTTCGGCCAGCCGGCCGAGCTCCTCCAGGGAGGCCTGCCGGTGCTCCACCCGCAGCTTGCCGGCGGCGGCCAGATGGTCGGGCACGGTGTCGCCGAGGATCTCCAGCGCGCGTTCCACCCGGGCGGCGGCGGCGACGGCGGCGCGGGCCGAGCGGCGCAGGTTGGCGTCGTCGAAGTTGGCCAGCCGGTTGGCGGTGGCACGGACCTCGCGGCGCATCCGCCGCTCCTCCCAGACCAGCCGGGTGTCCTGAGCACCCATCCGGGTGAGCAGCGTGCCGATGGCCTCACCGTCGCGGACCACCACCCGATCGGTGCCGCGCACCTCGCGCGCCTTGGCGCTGACGCCGAGTCGCCGTGCGGCGCCCACCAGGGCCAATGCGGCTTCCGGTCCCGGGCAGCTGACCTCCAGCGCCGAGGACCGGCCCGGTTCGGTCAGCGAGCCGTGCGCCAGGAAGGCACCACGCCAGGCGGCCTCGGCGTCGCCGATACTGCCGCCGACCACCTGCGCGGGCAGTCCGCGCACCGGACGTCCCCGCATGTCGAGCAGCCCGGTCTGACGGGCCAGTGCCTCCCCGTCTTTGGCCACCCGCACCACGTAGCGGGTGCTCTTGCGAATTCCGCTGGCGGACAGCACATGAATCACCGAGGCGTAGCCGTAGAGGTCGTGGATGTCCTTGCGCAGCCGCCGGGCGATGCTGCCCAGGTCCACCTCGGCCTCGACCACCACCCGGCCCGCCACGATGTGCAGGCCGCCGGCGAAGCGCAGCAGCGCGGCCACCTCGGCCCGGCGCGCACTGACCGAGTTAATGACGAGACGACTCAGCTCATCCTTCCCCTCAGCTGTCATCGCCACAGGTCGTCGCCTCTCGGTCCATCTCGCAGAGCCTTGTCTGGCTGCCGTGCCGCCGCGGGAAGCGTCGGGGTGGGGAGCTCGGAGCCCCGCGTACACACGGCGTCCAGGGCCGCCGCCAACCGTGCCGGGTCATGTAAAGGTGTACCAGGCCGCGCAACGTCAGCAAATGTCACTGCCGCCTCCAACACGCTTGCGGTCCGGCAAAGTTGATCGCGTTCGCGCTGTGATGGCACACGCGCCGCGTCGACGATGATGTCATGCACGGAGAATCCGGGGGCGTGTTGGGCGAGAACGTGCAGGTGCCGCTCGGCGGAGAACCCGGCCGTCTCCCCCGGCTCGGCCGCCAGATTGAGTACCAGCGCGCGGCGGGCCGGGGTGGCTTTGAGGGCGGCGGCCAGGCCGGGCACCAGGACGTGCGGGATCACACTGGTGAACCAGGACCCGGGGCCCAGCACCACCAGGTCGGCGCTCATCACCGCGTCGACGGCCTGACGGGTGGCCGGCGGATCGCCGGGTAGCAGCCGCACCCGGCGCACTTTGCCGGGTGTGGTGGCCACCGCGACCTGCCCGCGGATCACCCGGCTCATCCGGGGGTCGCTTTCCAGACCGGCGACGTCGGCCTCGATCTGCAGGCCGATGGGGCACATCGGCAGCACCCGGCCCTTGACCCCGAGGATGCGGCCCAGTTCGTCCAGCGCGGCGACCGGATCGGCGAGCACCTCGTCCAGCCCGGCCAGCAGCAGGTTGCCGATCGGGTGCCCGGCCAGGGCGCCGCTGCCGCCGAACCGGTGCTGGATAATGGTGGCCCACAGCCGGCCCTGCGGGCTGTCGGAGGCCAACGCCGCCAACGCCATTCGCAGATCACCCGGCGGGACGACGTCGAGTTCGGAGCGCAGCCGGCCGGACGATCCACCGTCGTCGGCGACGGTCACCACCGCGGTCACGTGCGGGGTGAGACGTCGCGCCGCCGACAGCGTCGCGTAGAGCCCGTGGCCGCCGCCCATCGCGACGATGCGGGGACTGATCTCCGCGCCGGAAGCTTCGGGGAGAGTCATTCGCGCCCCAGGTCCCGGTGCAGCACCCGCACCGACAGCTGCGGGTTGTCGCCGAGCAGACCGGCCAGCGCCTCGGCGATGGCCACACTGCGGTGCTTACCGCCGGTGCAGCCGATCGCCACCGTCATGTAGCGCTTCCCCTCACGTAAATAACCGTGCACCACCAGCTTCAACAACTGATGGTAGGTCCGCAGGAACTCCGTCGCCCCGGGCTGGGCCAGGACGTAATCGCGCACCGCCGGCGCCTGGCCGGTCTGCGGTCGCAGATGGTCCACCCAGTGCGGGTTGGGCAGGAAGCGGACGTCCATCACCATGTCGGCGTCCATCGGCAGGCCGTACTTGAAGCCGAAAGACTCCACGGTGACGGCGGTCTGTGCCACGGTCTCCCCACCGAAGGCGTTCTCGATGCTGGCGCGCAGCGATGGCACCGACAGCGTGGTGGTGTCGATGATCAGATCCGCGCCGGCTCGAACCGGAGCCAGCATGGCGCGTTCGGCGGCGATGCCTTCGGCGAGAGTCTGGTTGCCCTGCAACGGATGGCTGCGCCGGTTGTTCTCGTAGCGGCGCACCAGAATCTCGTCGGAGGCCTCCATGAACAGCACCCGCGGAGTGATGTTGCGGGTGGCCAGATCCCGGCGCACGGCGTCGAGGTCGCCGGTGAAGCCGCGGGATCGGACGTCCATCACCACCGCCAGCTGGGTGATCCGCGAACCGGCCGCCAAGCCCAGATCGACCATCCGGGCGATCAATTCGGGCGGCACGTTGTCCACGACGTACCAGCCCAGGTCTTCGAGGACCTTCGCGGCGGTGCCGCGGCCGGCCCCGGACAGTCCGGTGACCAGGACCACGTCGATGTCGGAGGCGTCAGCCGATTCGGCACTGAGGTCGGGGCCGGGGTCGGGGCTCGGGTGCTCAGTCATAGGAATGTCGGTCATAGGGCTTGCTGAGCATCATCGCCCACAGCTTCGGCCGGTGCACCCGTTTGAGCGACACCGAGGGCCTCGAGTACCGCAGCAGCCGTTGCCGCGCCGATGCCGGGCACCTCGGTGATCTCGGCGACGCTGGCCTGCCGCAGCCGGGCCACCGACCCGAAATGGGTGACCAGGGCCTTGCGCCGGGTCTCCCCCAGCCCGCGCACGGTGTCCAGGGCGGAGGCCGTCATCCGTTTGGAGCGCTTGCTGCGGTGATACGAGATGGCGAACCGGTGGGCTTCGTCGCGCACCCGCTGCAGCAGGTAGAGGCCCTCGCTGTTGCGCGGCAGGATCACCGGGTCCGCCTCGCCGGGCACCCAGACCTCTTCCAGCCGCTTCGCCAGACCGATCACCGCGACGTCGGTGACGCCCAGTTCGTCGAGTACGGCCTGGGCCGCATTGACCTGCGGCACACCGCCGTCGACGACGAACAGGTTGGGCGGGTAGGCGAACCGGCGGGGTGTGACGTCGGGTTCGGTTGCGGCGTTGCAGTTTTCGGCTGTCTCGGTGTCGCGCAGGTGGCGCAGGAACCGGCGACGGGTGACCTCGGCGATCGAGGCGACGTCGTCGGAACGGCCGTCGCCCGCGGCTTCGCGGATGGCGAAGTGCCGGTAGTCGGATTTGCGCGGCAGGCCGTCCTCGAATACCACCAGTGAGCCCACGACGTCGGTGCCCTGCACGTGGCTGATGTCGACGCACTCGATGCGCAGCGGGGCGTCGGCCAGCCCCAGGGATTCCTGAATGTTCTGCAGCGCCGCCGATCTGGCGGTGAAGTCGCCGGCCCGCCGGAGCTTGTGCTGCTGCAGCGCATCCTGGGCGTTGCGGTGCACGGTGTCGGCCAGCGCCCGCTTGTCGCCGCGCTGGGGCACCCGCAACGCCACCCGGGAACCGCGCAGCCCGGACAGCCATTCGGCGAGTTGGCGAGCGTTGGGCGGAAGGCAGGGCACCAGAACCTCTTTGGGTACCGGGTTGCTGGATTCGTCTGCGGCGCCGCCCAGTTCGGCTTCGGGCGGGCCGCCCAGTTCGGCTTCGGGCGGGCCGCCCAGTTCGGCTTCGGGCGGGCCGCCCAGTTCGGCTTCGGGCGGGCCGCCCAGTTCGGCTTCAGCGCCGTGCTGCCCGCGCACCCGCCCGCCGCGGACGTGGAACACCTGCACGGCGGCCTGCAGGTCGTCGTCGGCGAACGCCACCACGTCGGCGTCGGTGCCGTCGCCGAGTACCACGGCCTGCTTCTCCAGGGCGCGGCGCAGCGCACCCAGGTCGTCGCGCAGCCGGGCGGCCCGCTCGAAGTCCAGTTCCTCGGCGGCGGCGTTCATCTGCCGTTCCAGGTCGCGGGCGAACCGATCGGTCTTTCCGGACAGGAAGTCGCAGAAGTCGACGACGATCTGGCGGTGCTGCTCGGCGCTGACCCGGCCCACGCACGGCGCCGAGCACTTGTCGATGTAGCCCAGCAGGCAGGGCCGCTCGATCTGGCTGTGCCGCTTGAATACTCCGGCCGAACAGCTGCGGGCGGGAAACACCCGGGTGAGCAGGTCGAGGGTCTCGCGGATGGCCCAGGCGTGCGAGTACGGACCGAAGTAGCGGACCCCCTTGCGGCGCGGGCCGCGGTAGACCATCAGCCGGGGATACTCCTCGTTGAGCGTCACCGCCAGCACCGGGTAGGACTTGTCGTCGCGGTAGCGGACGTTGAACCGCGGGTCGAACTCCTTGATCCAGTTGTATTCGAGCTGAAGCGCCTCCACCTCGGTGGCGACCACGGTCCACTCGACCTTGGCAGCGGTGGTGACCATCTGCCGCGTCCGCGGGTGCAGGCTCGCGATGTCGGCGAAGTAGGACGTGAGCCGGCTGCGCAGGTTTTTGGCCTTGCCGACGTAGATGACCCGGCCGTGGGCGTCGGAGAACCGGTAGACGCCCGGCTGCACCGGGATGGACCCCGGCGGTGGCCGGTACGTCGCGGGATCAGCCACGGTCTCAGGTTAATACGGGGATCAGGTCGACGACTCGGCGCCGAGTTCCGGCTGGTAACGCACCATCAACTGCCGCACCGTGTCCATCGCCGCGACCGCCCGCTCACCGTCGGCCGACTGGATGGCCAGCACGGGGACGTACTCGTAGGCCTGCAACTCCACGCGGGCCCAGCGCTTCCCCGGCGGGAACACCACATCCACCACATCCGGCCACGGAATCAGCCTGTCGTCGAGCACGTTTCGCACCGACAGACCGGCCGGGCCGACCCGCAGCCGGGGCCGGGTGGCGATGTAGACCACCGCACTGGCCAGGATGACCGCCAGACCGCCGATCGCCACCTGGTCGACACCGCGCCAGGTGGCCACCGACGCCCGGTTGTTGATGAACGCCACCACGATCCCGATCAGCGCGAACAGCGCAGCACCGGCCACCGCCATCCGCGGGAACCGCCTCGGCCGAAGCTCCGCGTCCCAGTCGCTCATGCCCGCAGCTGCCGCAGTGTCAGGGCGGTGGACAGCGCCGCGGCGCAGGCCTGGGCGCCCTTGTCCTCGGCCGAGCCGGGCAGCCCGGCGCGGTCCAGGGCCTGTTGTTCGTTCTCGGTGGTCAGCACGCCGTTGGCCACCGGGGTTGCGACGTCCAGCGACACCCGGGTCAGGCCCTGGGTGACGGCGTCACAGACGTAGTCGAAATGCGGTGTTTCCCCCCGGATTACCACCCCGAGAGCTACCACGGCGTCGTGGTTGCTCGCCAGCTGCTGGGCGATCACCGGGATCTCGATGGCGCCGTGCACCCGCACCACCGTCGGGTTGGTCACGCCGGATCCGTCGGCCACCCGGCGGGCCCCGTCGAGCAGGGCGTCGCAGATGCGGGCGTGCCAGGTGCTGGCGACGATCGCCAGGCTCACGTCCGACGCGTCCATCTCCGGGACGTCGGGAACACCGGCGCCGCCGCTCACAGGACGCCGCCGACGTCGCCGGGTTCGTCGAAATCCTCCAGGCCGGCCAGTTCATGACCCATCCGGTCGCGCTTGGTCTTGAGGTAGCGGATGTTCTCTGAGTTGGCCCGCACCGGCAGCGGCACCCGCTCGACCACCTGCAGGCCGTAGCCGTCCAGCCCGACCCGCTTGGCCGGGTTGTTGGTCAGCAGCCGCATGGTGCGCACACCGAGATCCACCAGTATCTGCGCACCGATGCCGTAGTCGCGGGAGTCGGCGGGCAGACCCAGTTCCAGGTTGGCGTCCACGGTGTCGGCGCCGGCGTCCTGCAGCTGGTAGGCCTGCAGCTTGTGCATCAGGCCGATCCCCCGGCCCTCGTGTCCGCGCATGTACAGCACCACCCCGCGGCCCTCGGCGGCCACCATGGCCATCGCCGCGTCCAGCTGCGGGCCGCAGTCGCAGCGCCGGGAGCCGAACACGTCGCCGGTGAGGCACTCGGAATGCACCCGGACCAGCACGTCACGCCCGTCGTTCTGCGGGCCGGCGATGTCACCGCGGACCAGGGCGACGTGCTCCACCTGGTCGTAAATATTGGTATAGCCGACCGCGCGGAACTCCCCGTGCCGGGTGGGGATGCGAGCCTCGGCGACGCGTTCCACGTGTTTCTCGTGCTTGCGCCGGTATTCGATCAGATCGGCGATGGAGATCAGGGCCAGGCCGTGCTCGTCGGCGAAGATCCGCAGCTCGTCGGTCTGGGCCATGGCGCCCTCGTCCTTCTGGCTGACGATCTCGCAGATCGCCCCGGCCGGCTGCAGGCCGGCCATCCGGGCCAGGTCGACGGCGGCTTCGGTGTGGCCCGGGCGGCGCAGCACCCCGCCGTCCTTGGCGCGCAGCGGCACCACATGTCCGGGCTTGGTGAAGTCCTCGGCGACGCTGGACGGGTCGGCCAGCAGCCGCATGGTGGTGGCGCGGTCCGATGCCGAGATACCCGTTCCCACACCGGCTTTGGCGTCGACGGTGACGGTGTAGGCGGTGCCATGCTTGTCCTGGTTGACCGCGTACATCGGCAGCAGGCCCAACCGGTCGCAGACGGCGCTGTCCAGCGGGACGCACAGGTAGCCGGAGGTGTAGCGGACCATGAAGGCCACCAGTTCGGGCGTCGCCTTCTCGGCGGCGAAGATGAGATCGCCCTCGTTCTCGCGGTCCTCGTCGTCGATGACGACGACGGCCTTGCCCGCTGCGATGTCGGCAACCGCCCGTTCGACGGTGTCCAGCCTCGTCATCGTGTGCCGCCTGTCCTGATCTAGTTGCACACAGTATGAACCACGCCGAGGTGGCGGTCCTTACCGCGGCTTTCGACCCGAAAATCCAGGCTCGACACTCCGGCTTTATGGGAAGTTTGCCAAATTGTGATTCACAGTCCCGCGGGCCGTGTACCTTCGGGCGAGCAATTGCCGCGTGACGGAGGGTGACGGGGATGTACCAGTTCGGGGTGGCGCTGACAGCCGCGGCCGTGTTGCTGGTGTCGGCGGTGCCGGCATCAGCGGAACCAGGACCTACGGACCCGGCCGGTGTGGCACCGGTGCCGGCGGCCGAGGCAGTACCCCCAGCTCCGGGTGCGGCCCCGGCGGTGGCCACCGGCCCGGGCGCCATCGCACCGGCCGCATTCGTCCCGCCTGTCGACATCGGCCGGGTGGCGTCAGCTCCGCCCGCGTCGAGCTCGCTGGAGGGCGTCACCCTGACGATCTCCGCCAAGGACGAGACCCAGCAGTCGGTGTCGCCGCTGACCACTGCGATCTCCACCCGCGAATACCTGGTCGGCGGGGTCTTCAGCGGGTCGATCACCGGGACGGCCACCCCGCCCGAGGGCGTCCTCGAGGTGGGCTATCAGATCGGCTGCGGCATCGACATGAGCACCTCCGGCGGTGTGCTGATCGGCGGCTCCGTGCAGGGAGCACTCGGTACCGATGCCCTGCTCGGCGGCGTGAACGGATTCCTCCTGCCGCCCATCGGCATCATCGGCGCCGGCGCGGGTGTCACCGGCCAGGTCGGAGTGAACCTCAAGCCCGGCATCGTCAACAACGTCCCGGTGACCAAGAAAACCTACAAAGGACCTAACCCGGAAGTGGAGATCAGAAACTTCCGGGTCAAGATCGACGGCTGCGTGGGCCAGTCCTTCATCCGCTCCTACGCCACGCTGGCCAATTCAAGTGCGCAAGTCGAGGACATCGTGTCGTGGTTCGGCGTCACGAAGGCGGTCTGAGAATGTTCACACCTGTGATGCGGCGTACCGCTGTCCTGGCGGCGATCGCGACATTGGCGGCGGCGCCCGCCGCGGCTGAGCCGGCCCCGGCCCCGCCGGCCCCTCCGCCGCCGGTCGCGGCAGTCCCCGGTCCGATGAACCCGGCCGCCCCGCCGCCGCCGGTCCCCGGCGCCCCGCCGATTGGTGCCCCGCCGGTTGTGGCTCCCCCGATCGACGACGGACGCGTCGTGTCGGCCCCGCCCGCGACCATGACCGCGTCCGACGGCGCCACTCTGACGGTCTCGGCGCAGGACGAAATCCAGCAGCCGGTCGCGCCGTTGACCACCGCGATCTCCACCCGG
>NZ_JBIIOV010000234.1:0-3763 GCF_044342925.1 Mycobacterium sp.
TCGATCGAGGTGTCCTCGACCCGCAAATCGTCGTGCATCTGCCGGCGTGGCAATTCCCGAAGCAGGCGTCGGGCCTCCTCGACACCACCGTCGACTGTCAGCTGGAACGGCATCGCATCCAGTACCTTCTGCAGTATGGCGTCGATGGGCGGTTTGTCGGTGGGTTCAGCCATGGACCTAACCTACGCATCCGCCGCGACGGCGGTGCGCAGATGGTGGACCGCCGGTGTATTTGCTGCGGTGGGCTATGGCGTGTTCCTGACGATCACCGCGCTGCGGGTTCCGGCCGGGGCCGAACTGACCGGCCGATTCGCCGCCCAGCCCGCCGCCAAGGCCGCCATGGCGATCCTGCTGGCGCTGGCCGCAGTGAAGCATCCGATCGCCCGCGAGCGCCGTTGGCTGGTCCCGGCCCTGCTGTTCTCCGCCGGCGGCGACTTCTTCCTGGCGATGCCGTGGTGGAAGCCGGCGTTCGTGTGCGGGCTGGGCTGCTTCCTGGTGGCGCACCTGTGTTTCATCGGTGCGCTGCTGCCGCTGCGGGGCAACTATTCGTTGCTGCGGCTGGGGCTGATCGGGGTCGTCGTCGTCGGCTTCGCCGCCATGATGGTGTGGTTCTGGCCGCGACTGATCGCCGAGGGCCTCACCGTGCCGGTGCCGCTCTACATGACGGTGCTGGGCGTGATGGTGTCGGCGGCGCTGGTCGCGGCGCTGCCGACAGTGTGGACGGCGGTGGGTGCGCTGCTGTTCGCGGTGTCCGACGGCATGATCGGCGTCGGTCAGTTCGTTCTGCAGTCCCGGGCGCTGGAACTGCCGATCTGGTGGGTGTACGCCGCCTCGATGGTGTGCATCACCGCGGGATTTTTCTTCGGCCGGACTTCGGCCGACTGATACGAGGCCGACCGAGTACAAAGGGAAAAATGAAAGCCTTACGACTGGTGCTTGTCACGCTCTTCGTCCTGCTGTTGTCGTCGTGCGCTGGGCGCACGGAGAACCCGCTGCCGTCGTGGAACGACGGTGACGCGCGCTCAGCCATCGTGTCGTTCGTCGAGCGCGTCACCAAAGAGGGTTCGCCGGACTTCGTTCCGGCCCCCGAGCGGATCGCCGTGTTCGACAACGACGGCACCCTGTGGCCGGAGAACCCGCTTCCCTTCCAGTTGTCCTTCGCCGTCGACGAGACCAACCGGATGGTGGCCGAACAGCCTGAGCTCAAAGAAGATCCGATGGTGCAGGCCCTGCTGGCCCGCGACTTCAAGACCCTACTGGCCGGCCCGCACCACGACGGGCTGCTGCGCATCATCGCGCTGACCCACGCCGGGATGACCACCGACGAATTCGACACCCGGGTGCGCGATTGGATGGACACCGCCAAGCACCCGAAGTTCGACCGGCCCTACGACCAGCTGACCTACCAGCCGATGCAGGAGGTGCTGAAGTACCTGCGCGACAACGGTTTCCAGACCTTCATCGTCTCCGGTGGCGGCGCGGACTTCATGCGCGCCTGGTCTGACCGGGTCTACGGCATCCCGCCGGAGCAGGTCGTCGGCTCCACTGGCCGGGTGACCTATGAAATGCGCGACAGCGGCCCGGTTCTGGTCAAGACGCTGGATTACCTGTTCGTCGACGACAAGGCCGGCAAGCCGGCGGGTATTCATCAGTTCATCGGGCGGCGTCCGATCGTCGCGTTCGGCAACAGCGACGGCGACAAGGAGATGCTGGAGTACACCACCGTCGACAACCCCAAGCCCAGCCTGGGCGTGCTGGTGCACCACACCGACGATGTTCGCGAATACCAGTACGACGCAAACCCCACCGGCAGCGGCAAGCTGGTGGAGGCGCTCAAGGACGCACCGAAGCGGGGCTGGACCGTGGTCAACATGAAGGACGACTGGACCGAGATCTTCTCCGCGCCCGACGGGAGCAATTGATCACATCGGGCCGGCGCGCCGCCGAACACGAACCCATCGCCCGGGTGCTGCCCATGCTCTCGGTGCCGCACCTGGACCGCGAGTTCGACTACCTGGTCTCCGAGGAGCAGTCCGACGACGCCCAGCCCGGGGTTCGGGTGCGGGTCCGGTTCCACGGCCGGCTGGTCGACGCGTTCCTGCTGGAACGGCGCTCGGACACCGATCACGTCGGTCAACTGGGCTGGCTGGACCGGGTGATCTCCAGCGAACCGGTGCTCACCGCCGAGGTGCGCCGGCTGGTCGGTGCGGTCGCGGCCCGCTACGCCGGCACCCGCCCCGACGTGCTGCGGCTGGCCATCCCGCCCCGGCACGCCGGCGCCGAGAAGACCCAGCGCGCGGCCCCGCTGCTGCCGGTCGTCACGCCCGTCGACCCGGCCGGCTGGGCCCGCTACAACCGCGGCGAGGCATTCCTGGAGGCGCTGCGCGAAGGCCGTGCGGCCCGCGCGGTATGGCAGGCCACGCCGGGGGAGAGCTGGTGTGACCGGCTGGCCGAGGCGGCCGCGGCGGCGGTCAGCGGCGGCCACGGTGTGCTTGTCGTGGTTCCCGACCAGCGCGACATCGACGCGCTGTGGCAGGCAGCGACCAGCCTGATCGACGAGTCCGCGGTGGTCGCGCTGGCGGCCGGGCTGGGCCCGTCGGCGCGGTACCGCCGCTGGCTGTCGGTGCTGCGCGGGGAGGCCCGCCTGGTGATCGGCACCCGCAGTGCGGTGTTCGCGCCCGTCGACCGGCTGGGTCTGGTGATGGTGTGGGACGACGGCGACGACTCGCTGGCCGAGCCGCGCGCCCCCTACCCGCATGCCCGCGAGGTCGCGATGCTGCGCGCCCACCAATTGCGTTGCGCCGCAATGATCGGCGGCTACGCCCGCACCGCCGAGGCCCACGCCCTGGTGGCCGGCGGCTGGGCGCATGACCTGCTGGCGCCGCGGCCGGTGGTGCGGGCCGCCGCGCCGCGGGTGATCGCCCTGGACGACGACGGCTACGCCGAGGAGCGCGACGCCGCCGCCCGCAGCGCCCGGCTGCCGTCGATGGCGCTGCGCGCCGCGCGCTCCGCGCTGGACCGCGGCGCGCCGGTGCTGGTGCAGGTGCCGCGGCGAGGCTATCTACCCACGGTGGCCTGCGCCCGCTGCCGCACCGTGGCGCGGTGCCGGCACTGCATGGGGCCGCTGTCGCTGTCGGATCGCGGCGCCGAGGGCGCGGTGTGCCGGTGGTGCGGACGCATCGACTCGGCGCTGCGGTGCCGTCGCTGCGGATCCGACGCCATTCGCGCGGTCGTCGTGGGCGCCCGGCGCACCGCCGAGGAACTGGGCCGGGCCTTTCCCGGCACACCGGTGGTGACCTCCGCCGGCGACTCCGTGCACCCGTCGATCGGCCCCGGACCGGCGCTGGTGGTCGCCACCCCCGGCGCCGAACCGCGGGCCCCCGCCGGTTACGGCGCGGCGCTGCTGCTCGACGGCTGGGCGCTGCTGGGCCGCCAGGACCTGCGCGCCGCCGAGGACACCCTGCGGCGCTGGATGGCTGCGGCCGCGCAGGTGCACTCCCGGGCCGACGGCGGCACCGTCGCGGTGGTGGCCGAATCGACCATCCCCACCGTGCAAGCTCTGATCAAGTGGGATCCGGTGGGTCATGCCGACGCCGAACTGGCCGGTCGCACCGCGGTCGGTCTGCCGCCGGCGGTACACCTGGCCGCCGTCGACGGGGGTTCGGAGGCGGTGGCCGCCCTCATCGCCCAAACCGCCCTACCGCCGGACGCCGAGGTGCTCGGTCCGGTGGACCTGCCGCCGGGGGTGCGCCGCCCGCCGGCC
>NZ_JBIIOV010000235.1:0-3690 GCF_044342925.1 Mycobacterium sp.
CGGTAGCTGTCGACCATCGGGAAGCCGTAGATGTAGGCCTCCTTGGCGATCTCGCGGGCCTGGTCGGGGGTGACCGGACCGCTCGGAACTGAGGCAGCCGTCGTGGTCCCGGCCTGTTTAGCCTGGTCGGTGGCGGTACCGCAGCCGGCAAGTGCCGTCATCAAGAGCGCGATGACAATGATGATCCAGTTCCGCATGGATGACCCCCCTCGAGATTGACCTGCGGCCAACCTACCCCGACCGGAACGGGAATTTGCTAGCAAACGTCAACAAGGTCCGGAATTTATTAGAAAACGCCCAGCAGGGTATCGATCGCGGTGGCAACCAGAGCCGGTGCGCTCGAGTCGTGTCCGCCGTATTCCAGGGCGTCGGTAGCCCAGCCGTCCACCGCGGCGAGCGCTCTCGGGGTGTCCAGGTCGTCGGCAAGATACCGGCGCAGCCGGGCGATGACGTCGGCCGCGTCGGGCCCGGCGGGCAGGGCGGTGGCGGTGCGCCAGCGCTGCAGCCGGGCCTGCGCCTCGGCGAGGACCTCGTCGCTCCAGAACCGGTCGCTGCGGTAGTGCCCGGCCAGCAGACCCAGTCGCACCGCGGCGGGATCGACACCGGCGGCCCGCAGTTTCGAGACCAGCACCAGATTGCCGCGACTCTTGGACATCTTGTGCCCGTCCCAACCGATCATGCCGGCGTGAACGTAGTGCCGGGCGAACCGGCGCTGCCCGGTGGCGCACTCGGCATGCGCGGCGGAGAACTCGTGGTGCGGGAAGATCAGGTCGCTCCCGCCACCTTGGACGTCGAATCCGAAACCGATGCGGCTCACGGCGATTGCCGCGCACTCGACATGCCAGCCCGGCCGGCCCGGCCCGAACGGCGACGGCCAGCTCGGCTCACCCGGGCGCCGCACCCGCCACAGCAGCGCGTCGAGGGGATCGGACTTTCCCGGCCGCTGCGGGTCTCCCCCGCGCTCGGCGAACAGCCGCAGCATGGTGTCCCGGTCGTAGTTGGACTCGTAACCGAAGACGGGATCGGCGTCGGCGCGGAAGTACACGTCGGGATGGTCCGGGTCGTCGACCACATAGGCCGCGCCGGACGCCAGCAGCTTCTCGACCATCTCCACCACTTCGGCGATCGCCTCGGTGGCGCCGATGAAGTCCTGCGGTGGAAGCACCCGCAGCGACGCCATGTCCTCGCGGAACAGCTGGGTCTCGCGGGTACCCAGGTCGCGCCAGTCCACGCCGTCGCGCTCGGCGCGCTCGAACAGCGGGTCGTCGACGTCGGTCACGTTTTGCACGTAATGCACCCGATGCCCGTTGTCCCGCCACATCCGGTACACCAGGTCGAAAGTCAGGTAGGTGGCCGCGTGACCGAGGTGGGTGGCGTCGTACGGCGTGATGCCGCAGACGTACATGGTGGCGCATCCGCCCGGCACGGTAGGCCGCACCTGCCGATCGGCGGTGTCGTAGAGCCGCAGCTGCGGACCCTGCCCGGGCAGCTCGGGAATGTCGGCGGCGGTCCAGGCCCGCATCAGCTGGCCAGCCACATCGCGTCGAGCAGCACGTCGGCGACCTCGGGGCGGCACATCAGGAAGTCCGGCAGATACGGGTCGGGCTGGTTGTAGCGCAGCGGCGAACCGTCCAGGCGGGTGGCGTGCAGCCCGGCCGCCTTGACCACGCCGGCTGGTGCGGCCGAGTCCCACTCCCACTGCCCGCCGGCGTGGATGTAGGCGTCGGCGTCGCCGCGGACCAGCGCCATGGCTTTGGCGCCCGCCGAACCGATACGGACGAATTCGACGTCGAGCCGGTCGCGCAACAGCCACAGCACCGCCGGCGGCCGGTTGGAACTGGCGGTGATGCGGATCGGTCCCGCGGGCGACGGCGGTGGGGCGGTCACGGTGTCGCTGCGGTGCACCTCCCCGATGGCCGGCAGTGCCACCGCGGCGTCGGAGATCGTCCCCTCCGAACCGGAGGTGCGCTGCCACAGCGCCACGTGGACCGCCCAGTCCTCCCGCCGCGGCAGGGAGTACTCGCGGGTGCCGTCCAGCGGGTCGATGATCCATACCCGGTCGGCGCGCAGTCGGCTCAGGTCGTCATGGGCTTCCTCGGAGAGCACCGCGTCGTGCGGACGCTCGGCGTGCAACCGCCGCAGCAGCAGCGCGTTGGCGCGGATGTCCCCGGCATCGCCGAGGGCGGGCGGGAAGTCGTGCCCGACCTCCTCGCGCACCGCCAGCAGCAGCCGGCCCGCCTCCTCCGCCAGATCGGCGGCCAGCTCGGCGTCGGTGCGACTCACCCCGTCAGTATTGCCGAGGCGGAAACGGCGCGTGGGTGTGGGCCGACGCCTAGATTGCTGCCATGCGAATCGCGAGCGTCATCGGCCTGGCCCTTGGTCTCCACCTCGTCCTTGCTGCGGCCGGCTGCGGCAAGACCGCGGAGGTGGCAGACCCTCTGACCGGCACCACCTGGCAGCTGGTCACCATCGAGTCGATGGCGCCCAATGAGCAGCCGAGCACCGAGATCGAACAGCGGTCGGAATACACGGTGACCTTCGGCGACGACGGGAAGGCCGGCTTCCGGGTCGACTGCAACCGGGGCAACTCCACCTGGAAGCGGGACGGCGAGGGCTCCTCGGGCGGGCTGACCTTCGGCCCGATCGCGCTCACCAAGATGATGTGCCCCCAGCCGTCCAACGACACCGTGGTTGCCGCGGCGCTCGGAAGAGTACGCAGCTACCTGGTGAAAGACGGGAAACTGCATCTGTCACTGGAAGCCGACAGCGGCATCATGCACTTCGAGCCCCTGCCCACCGGGCAGTAGCCGCGGACCCGACTGGTCTAAAAAGCCGGCCAGGGCAGCGGGCGACGGCCGTCGGGCTTGGGCATCACCGGCTCCTCGATCACCGCGCACACCCGCCGCCGCAGCGCGGCCAGTTCCGCGCCGGTGATGTGCTTGCGCAGCCGGGTGCCCAGTTTGCCCCGCAGCCGATCGTCGAGGCTGCGCAGCGACTCCAGCGTCGCGGTGTCCAGTGTCGTGCCGGCCCACCCCCACAGCACGGTGCGCAGCTTGTCGTGGACATGCAGGGAGATTCCGTGATCGACGCCGTAGACAGCGCCGTCCGCTCCGGCCAAAATGTGGCCGCCCTTGCGGTCGGCGTTGTTGACGATCACGTCGAAGACCGCCATCCGGCGCAGCCCGGGATCGTCGGCGTGCACCAGGGTCACCTCCACACCGGCGTAGTCGTAGGCGGTGAGCACCGACAGATAACCGTCGGGAACGCAGTCGGCCGGACACAGATCCACCAGACCCGGGACACGGGCCGGTTCGGGTTCCTCGATCCACAGCTGCACCATGCCCAGTCCGCCCGGACCCTGCCGGATGACGGTGTGCGGCACAACATTCCAGCCCAGCGCCTCGGAGATGAGAAAGGAACCGTACTCCCGGCCCGCCAGGGTGCCGTCGGGAAAGTCCCACAGCGGCTGCTCCCCGGCCACCGGTTTGTAGACGCACTGCACGACGCTGTCGCCCAGGGTTGCCTCGCAGAGAAAGGTGGCGTTGCTGGCCGAGCGGATCCGGCCGACGACGGCCAGCTCGCCGCGCAGCAGCGTCTCCTGCGGCTGGTCGGTCACAGGTCGGAGTCGTCGCCGGCGTCGTCGTCGGCACCGTAGAGCGGGGCTCTGCGGTAGCCGTTGGTCCGCACGCA
>NZ_JBIIOV010000236.1:0-3685 GCF_044342925.1 Mycobacterium sp.
GTTGCGCAGCCGGTCGAGTTGGTCGGGGTTCTCGGTGAGCGCCAACATGCCGCCGGCGATGCCGGCGCTGGTGGTGTCGTGACCGGCACTCGCCACGATCACGTAGTAGGACAACGTGTCCATGTCGGTCAGCGGCTGGCCGTTGATCCTGGCGTTGGCGATCGCCGACGACAGATCCTCGGTCGGGTGCTCTCGGCGCGAGTTGGTCAGCGCGGTGAAGTAATTGAAGAAGTCGATCAGCACCGCCAGCATGTCGTCGACGTCGCCGCCGCGCTGGAACTCCTCGTCGTTGCCGCCGAACATCTCCTGAGTGAGCTTGAGCATGCGGGGGAAGTCCGACTCCGGCAGGCCCAGCATGGTCAGGATCACGTAGAGCGGGTAGTTGACCGCCACCTCGGTAACGAAGTCGAACTCCGAGCCCGCCGCGGCCATCTTGTCGACGTAGATCTTGGCCAGTTCGTCGCAGCGCGCTTTCAGCGCGCGCATGGCCTTCGGACGGAACCAGTCCACCCCGATCTTGCGCATGTCGCGGTGGTGCGGGTCGTCCATGTGGATCAGGGTGCGCAGGCCACGGCCGGCTTCCATGTCGCGGCGCAGCGCATCGTCGGCCTCGGCGATCGTCAGCAGCGGGCGCGGATCGTTGGTGAACAGGTCGTTCTGCCGCTCGATCTCCATGATGTCGGCGTGCTTGGTGATCGCCCAAAACGGCCGGTAGCCGGGGACGTCCACCCAGGACACCGGCGCGTGCTTGCGGCAATGCGCCAGCGCGGCATGCAGTTTCGCCTCGTCGGCGTAGGCCTGGGGATTGGCCAGGACCCGTGCGGCATCGTCGGTGATCCGTGCGCTCATTGCGGCTCCCTAGCGTGCGTCGACGAGACTTGACGGGTGTCAGCCTCACACATGTCAGTGATCTTCGTCTCGGGGGGTCACCGCAGCGAGTATCGGATCGGCAGGTGCTTGAGGCCGCCGACGAAGGTGGTGGCCATGAATTCCGGCTCACCGGCCAGTTCGACCGACGTCAACCGGGGCACCAGTTCGGTGAAGAAGCTGTTCATCTCCATCCGGGCCAGTGCCGCACCGAGGCAGAAGTGCACGCCGTAGCCGAACGACAGGTGCTTGTTGGGGTCGCGGCCGACGTCGAAGCGCATCGGGTCGGCGAACACGTCCTCGTCGCGGTTGGCCGAGACGTAGCTCAGCAGCACGGCCTCGCCCTTGGCGATCGGCACGCCGCGCACCTCGGTGTCGGCCTGGGCGGTGCGCATGAACTCCTTGACCGGCACCACCCAGCGGATCATCTCCTCCACCGCGGTGCCCATCAACGTCATGTTGTTGCGCAGCCGGTCGAGTTGGTCGGGGTTCTCGGTGAGCGCCAACATGCCGCCGGCGATGCCGGCGCTGGTGGTGTCGTGACCGGCACTGGCCACGATCACGTAGTACGACGCGGTGTCCATGTCCGACAGCGGCTGACCGTGGATCGTCGCGTTGGCGATCGCCGACGTGAGATCGGCGGTGGGGTGCTCGCGGCGCGACGCCGTCAGTCCGGCGAAATAGGTGAAGAAGTCCATCAGCACCGCGAGTACGTCGTCGAGCGCGTTGGAGCCGCGCTGGAACTCCGCGTCGTCGCTGCCGAACAACTCCTGGGTGAGCTTGAGCATGCGGGGGAAGTCCGACTCCGGAAGTCCCAGCAGCGACAGGATGACATAGAGCGGGTAGTTAACGGCGACTTCCTGGACGAAGTCGCATTCCGGGCCGGCCGCGGCCATCTTGTCGACGTAGGTCTTGGCCAGCTCGTCGACGCGGACTTTCAAGTCGCGCATGGCCTTCGGGCGGAACCAGTCGACCCCGATCTTGCGCATGTCGCGGTGGTGCGGATCGTCCATGTGAATCAGCGTGCGAAGCCCGATGCCGGCCTCGCGCTGTTCGCGCAACACGTCCTCCATGCCGGAGTACTGCAGCAGTGGCCGCGGTTCGTTGGTGAACAGATCGTTCTGGCGCTCGATCTCCATGATGTCGGCGTGCTTGGTGATCGCCCAGAACGGTTTGTAGGCGGCCGGTTCGACCCAGGACACCGGGGCGTTTCGGCGCAGATGCGTCAGCGCCGCGTGCAACTTCGTCTCGTCGGTGTAGGCCTGTGGGTCAGCCAGCACGCCGGCTGCCTCGTCGGTGATCCGTGCGCCCGTGGGTCCCCCTGTGGCTGACGACGATTACCCACCCAGCATAAGGACACTTATGGAGTTGCGGGTGCAGTTCCACGCGTAGGCTCTGCACCCGTGCCGCTCCGTCCCGTCGGCGCCGTGACCCGGTGCGCCCGTCCCGTCGGCGCCGTGACCCGGTGCGTCGTCGCCGTGCTGGCGCTGGTCCTGGTCCTGGTCCTCGCCGGATGCTCGACGGCCGCTCCCTCCGGTACCGGCGACCCGACGGTGGTCCGGCTCGCCGACGGTCCGGTCCGCGGCATGGTCGGCGACGGCGTCAGGGTGTTCCAGGGCATTCCCTACGCGGCGGCCCCGATCGGGCCGCTGCGCTGGCAGCCGCCGATTCCGCCGCCGCGCTGGAAGTCCGTGCGCGACGCCACCAAACCCGGGCTGCGCTGCATCCAGGACATCCGCGCCGATCCCGATTTCGGAAGACCCACCAGCGAGGACTGCCTCAACCTCACTGTCTGGACCCCGGACGGCGCCACGCCGAAATCCCGTCGTGCGGTGATGGTCTGGATCCACGGCGGCGGCTTCCTCAACGGCAGTTCGGACATCTACAACTCCCGCTGGCTGGCTACCCAGGGCGACATCGTGGTCGTCACCATCAACTACCGGCTCGGCGCGCTGGGTTTCCTGGCCCATCCTGCCCTGACCGGCCCGGCGGGGGAGGAGCCCGGCAACTACGGGTTGGCCGACCAGCAGGCCGCACTGCGCTGGGTCCGAGACAACATCGCCGCCTTCGGCGGCGATCCTGGCAAGGTCACCATCGCCGGTGAGTCGGCGGGCGCGATGTCGGTGTGCGACCACCTGATCGCCCCGGAGTCCACCGGGCTGTTCCGGGCGGCGATTATGCAGAGCGGGCCGTGCCAGGCCCAAGCCGCACTGCCGGCGGCCGAGCGGATCAGCGTCGACTACGCCCGCCGCGCCGGCTGTGCCGACATGGCCTCGGCCGCGCGGTGTCTGCGCGACCTGCCCGCCGACCGGTTGCAGACCGGGCCGCCGTATGTGCGGATCGGGGCCAACATCCTGACCGGCCCTGTGACCGGAACCCAACGGCTGCCGGCCGCGCCGCCGTCGGTGGCCGGCAGCGGTATGACCGCCCGCGTGCCGGTGCTGATCGGCAGCACCGCCGATGAGTTCACCCTCTTCGTCGCCATGACTTATCTGCGCCGCGGCGGCCTACCCTCCTACCGCCGCCTGCTCGACGACACGTTCGGCGCTGAGGCACCGACGGTCGCCGCCCAGTACGCGCTGGACCGCTACGACGGCAGCGCCGCGCTGGCCTACTCCGCCGCGGTCACCGACGGGGTGTTCGCCTGCCCGATCGCTGCGCTGGCCACCGCACTGGCCCGGCGCCAGCCGGTCTACGCCTACGAGTTCAGTGACCGCACCGCCCCGACGCCGGAGCCGATGCGGGCGTTGCCCTTCGCGGTCGGTGCCGGTCATGCGCTGGAACTGCGCTACTTGTTCGACATGGGCGGGGCGCCGCC
>NZ_JBIIOV010000077.1:0-14406 GCF_044342925.1 Mycobacterium sp.
CACCCACCGCCCGTGACGAGGACGGCCGCGGCGATCCGGGCAAGAACCCGAATTTCGATCAGCTGCTGCGCGGCACCGTGCACGATCCGACGGCACGGCGGATGGGTGGGGTGGCCGGCAGCGCCGGGGTGTTCTCGACGGTGCGGGACGTGGGCCTGTTCGCGCAAGCACTGCTCGACCGGCTCGCCGGCCGCCGGAGCACCTTTCCGCTGACGCAGTCGACCGTGGAAATGATGACGACTCCGCAGCAACCCGGGCACGCACCCGGACAACTCGCGGCGGCGAACGACGCTGAAAGAGAAGCCCTCATCAGCGCCCCCAACACCGCCAATCTCTTACTCGCGCCACGGTATCCGGCGGTCCCGGGGCGGAATCTGCGCGGCTTCGGCTGGGACATCGATACGCCGTTATCCACGATCCGCGGCGTGGCGTTTCCGATCGGCAGCTTCGGCGGCGGCGGCTTCACCGGGACGTCGCTGTGGATCGATCCGCGTTCCGACACCTACGTGGTTGTCCTCGCGAACGTCATCCATCAACGGGGCGGCCCACCGATTGTCACGCTGAGCGGGGAGATTGCCACCGAGACTGGCCGGGCACTTCATCTGTCCGGCAATTGACCCTCTCAATTCGACGCTTGCCTCCGATCAAGGCGAGCTATCAAGCTGTTAGGTAGTAGCCGGTCGAGGGACTGGAAACCGTGGGACTGGAAACCGTGGGACTGGAAACAGTGGGCAACGAGATCGCGATATCTCTGACCGTGAACTCCCCCAGCGAGAGCTTGCCCGCATATTCGGCCGCCCAGGCGAAGAGCTGCAGGCTCACCGTTTGCCCGGGAAGAAGGGTATGGGCCACCGGCTGCAGCGGCATGCTGATCGTGTGCGGGTGACCGTCCAGCGTCACCGGTATCGGCGTGACCTGATTGCCCAGGACCAGACCCGTTGTGGTGTCGAGAAGTTGAGCGTAGACGTGGGTTCCTGAACCGGTGCCTGAGTAACTGACGGTCAGCTGCGGCGCGCCGACGACATAGGTGGTTCCGTCAGGGGCCGGCGTTACCAGGTTGATCGCGTTGAACGCCTTGGTGCCCCCGAAGGGAAGCACCAGGAACATCGGGCCCGAGCCGGCCACGAACGGGATGAGCGGCAGGACGTCAACGCCGCTGCGGGAGGCGACGATCGGCGCCCCCAAGCCCGCACCGTAGGTGTCCACCGAGAGCCGCTGCCCGCGTTGGTCCACCCACTCGAACCCAGGACCGGTGGACACCGCTTCACGCTTGACGTACCGATCGAGCCATTCCAGCGTTCGCTGCTGAATCAGCGCGCCCTCAACGGGATCGAACAGGGGATTGATACACAGGCCGTGACCACCGCAAAACCACAGCACTTTCGTCGGAACACCCTGTGCCAGAAGGGCTCTCGCCGTCATATCGGCCTGGTTCAAACCGGTCAGGGCGTCGACGGTGCCCTGGATCAGCAGGGTGGGCGCAGTGATCTGACCGACCAGGTCGGGGAAGCCGCGAACTGAGCCCGGCCCACGTTCGGCCAGCAGATCCTGGTCTGCCGCGCTCATCTCCCCGGTGAGATTGCCGTGGATCACGGCGGGCAGGATGCGGGGGTTCGCCTCTGCCAGGGTGAACACCAGGGTGGCCGCCAACGCTGCGCCGGATGCGGTCTTGAACGCACCATTCGGGTAGATCATGCTGTTGAGGGTGTTCCAGCCGATGGTAGGCACGATCGCGTCGATACGGTGGTCGACGGCGGCGGCGACCGGCTGAATGCCACCGCCGTAGGACGCTCCCACCATGCCGATCCGAGGATCACCGGGGGCATCCAGTTGCACCTCCGGCTGTTCGGCAAGCCAATTCATGATGCCCGACACGTCGCGGGCTTCGAAGTACGGCGAGGCGATCTCGAACACTCCGCCGGAGGCGTACTCACCGCGCGGGTCCCATGTCACGACGTTGTAGCCGGCGTTGCGCAGGCTCGCTATGCCGATCTCTCCGCCGAGATCGCCGAGCAGCGCATCCAGCGGAGTCCCGTTGAGGTTGGTCGCACCCGGCATGCCCAACGCGGAGGCCATCAGGACGGTGGGTGCGTTCTGCCCGTCCCGCAGTCCGGCCGCCGGCATCAAGTGCACGTTGATCTGGGTGCCGTCGAACGACACCACCCGCACGTCGCGGGGTGCCACCTCGCCGTCGGGCAGCAGCGGATAGCCCACCAGGGGATGGAGCAGATCGCTCACCATCGGGATGGCGTTGATCACGGTCACCATCGGTGTCACCAGCAGCGGGCCGAGGATCGGAACCTCTTGCAGTCCCAACGCGGTGAGCACCGGGGTCTGCGGTATCGCGACGGTTCCGCCCGTCGCGAAGGTCTCCCGGGATGCGGCGGCCAGCACAGTCCAACTCAACGGCGAATCGGCGGGCAGCGCTGGACCCCGGTCGTGGAGCCCGAAAGGCAACGGGCCCAATCCGTTCAGCGCGGCAGCCGTCGCCGCGACCGGCGCGTGCAGGCTTGTTGCGGCTGGCTCCGGTACCACCGGCGCCACCGCTGTGACCGCCTCGTTCGGGATTGCGGCCGCGGTTCGATCGCTCACCGTGGCTGACAGCCGGACGGCAGAGTCAGGGACCGCAACCACCGACGCCGCTGGTACGTCAACACCGGCAGGCAGCCAGGACTCCGAATCGTCATCGGGGGCAACCGGGTCCGGGGTCGGCGCGACACGGAGGGGCGTCGAAGACGCCGCGCGGTCGGGTCGTGCGCCGGCCGCAACTGTGGGCGGTCGCCCGGTTGCGCCGGCACGCCCGGGGGGCCGCGCTGGGCGCACCGATGTGTCCGCTGTCGAGGTGGCGGCGGACTGCTCACTGCCGTCGTCGGCATGCGCCACCGCACTGCCCGCAGGACCCCCCAGGCACAGACCCATGAGCACCGCGACCGCACCGGTCAGGCCAACCCGCTCGATCGCTGTCATCACGCCCCCCAACACCCCCCGACAGACAATTACGTCAGTCGTCGAAGGTGACGCCTAGGGGAAAAAGACCTTCCGGCGGGTATTGGTGACTTTCGTCCCTAAGCGGCCGCATCGGAACCGGTACGTTTCGCACGGGTGTCGTACTTCTGCCGGGTGGCTGACCGGGCCACCGCCCGGCGCGAGTGCCATCTGAATCAGCCGATCTGGCACGCTCCCGATCGCCCCGGCCCGGCGGACCGCCCGGCGGAGATGAAGTCGTCGATCAATTCGGCAACCAGGGCCGGTCGTTCGGCGTGCGGGAAGTGGCCGACATCGGGGAGCACTTCGAGCCGTACGTCCGGGCGGATTTCCTTTGCGGCGTAGGCGTGTTGGACCGGGATCATCGAGTCCTTCTCGCCCCAGATCGCCATCACCGGGAAGTCCTCGCCGCGAGGCGCTTCCACGCCCACCTTCCGCAACCACGACCACATGCGATCGCCCGGCGCCAAGACCTGGCGAGCCGCGATGACGGGCAGGACCAGTTCAGCGCCGGGCAGCGATGCCGCGCGCAGCAGCAGACCCACATCCGGCCCCAGGCCCCCGCTGCCGATGAGCACCAGCCTGTCGAATGCGCGGTTTGGTGGAGTTGCCGTGGCCCAGCAGATCGGGCGCCACCACCCGGTACTTGCGCGCCAACGGGCCGATCACCGACCGCCAGGTCTGCGAGCTGCCGAGGATGCCGTGCAGCAGCAGGATCGCCTCACCACTGCCTTTGTCGCCACTGCCTTCGTCGAGGTAGGCGACGCGTTCGCCGTGCAGATCGAGGTACTTCATGCCGGCCGCGGTGTCGCCGTTGTTTTCGGTGAACATATGTACACTCTCGGCGTCCTGTCAGGCCGAGTCAAGGAAGTGATCGGACCGTGTGGCGTGGTTCACACTTGTGAATGTTCGTTCACTGAATTGCTTGGCGTCTCAGGCTTCCCAACCGGCCGCACCGGTGGTCGCCGGAGGTGCGTCGTCGCGGTAGACGTCTGTTCGGGAGGCGATCGCCTGCTCCAGATAGGGGGGCACGCTGAGCTTTCCCCGCAGCAACTCCGGGGTGATCCAGCGGTGGTCTCCGGAGATCTCGCCGGACAGGCCGTCGATGGTCGCGACGCCGAGCCGACTGATGAGATCCTCCCTCGATGCGATGACGAAGCCCAGATCCCTTCCGTAGCAGGGCGCGTCGACGGCGTACGGGATGACGGAGGGGAAGGCCGAACTCATCGTGCGAATGACCTTCGCGTGCAGCGCGACCTCGATCGGCGACGAGGGACCGGCCTGCACGGCCAGAACCCCGTGCGGACGCAGTATCCGGGCGATCTCGGTGAAGTACTCGACGGTGAAGCAGAACGTCGACGGGCCGCCTTCGACCGGATCGGTCATATCGGAGATCACGACATCGAGGCCGGCATCCGGCAGTGACCGCAGGAAGGCGACCGCGTCGCCGTGCACGAGTGTCGCGCGCGGGTCGTCGAAGGCGCCCTTGTGGTGCAGCGGCAGGTTCTCGCGGCATGCCGCGACCACCTCGGCGTCGATGTCGACCATCGTCACGTGCTCCAGCGATCGCCAGCGCAGCATCTCACGCAGACAGGCACCCTCACCGCCGCCGAGGATGAGGCCCTCGCGCACCGGTGCCACGGCAGCCACGGCATAGCACGCCGGATGGACGATGCCCTCGTGGTAGATGAATTCGTCGGCTTCGGTGCTCTGCACCACGCCGTCGAGGACCAGCATGCGGCCCCACGCCTCGGATCGGCCGATGAGGTAGTCCTGGAACGCACTGGTCCCGCTGACGTACACCTCGGCGAGATCGTGCTCGTAGCGGTCCGCCGGGGTGATGAATTCGGCGAACCGGAAGGCCGGGTCATCCGGCCCGCCGGGCACCACCCGGGGCACGGTCGCCCGGCGGACGTTGGCGGGTGCCAGGCCCTCGATGATGAGCTCGACAAGCCGCTCCGGATCGGCGTTACCGCAGGTGTAGGCATCGAGCGTCGCCCCACCCCATTCCGGCCAGGTGTGGATCGACACATGCGACTCGGCAAGCACGACGACCGCCGTCACGCCGTGGGGTTCGAAGGCGTGGTGGTGGCGGGACACCACCGTCGCGCCGACCGCCTCGGCCGAGCGGACGAGCAGATCCTCCAGGCCGACACCGTCGTCGAGCAGCGACGAGGTGGAGCCGCTGACATCAGCGAGAACGTGGCTACCGACCGTTCGTGAGGACACGAGCAACTGACGCTAGCAGCCAGCGGTGCACGGAACGCTGGTTTGATCCCGATCGGTGGGTCGGGCCCAGCAACCGGCAGACGGTAAGTCTGGAGCTCACTCCGATGGCCCGTCGAGGGCGAAGTCGTCGAAGTCGAAGCCGGGCACCACGATGCAACTCACCAGCGCCGGTGCGGGGTCGCGGGGACGGGCGCGCTGCCAGTGGCCCGGTGGCACGACGACTTGTGGTCGTTGGCCGTCCTCGACGTCGGGGCCCAGGAGATAGGTCGTGGCACTGTCGATGTCGGGTCCGACCTCGAGGACGATGGGGCTGCCCCGGTGGTGCAACCAGATCTCGGCGCTGCGCACCGTATGCCATGCGGACTGTTGGCCAGCCGCCAACACGAACAGGATCGCCGTGCCGGCGCTGCGCGCACCGCTGTAGCCGGGCGGCAGCGTCGACTCGTCGAGTGTCAGGTCGCTGCGCCAGGTCTCCCGGAACCAACCGCCTTCCGGATGCGGTGCAAGGTCAAGCTGTCGTACCCAAGCGGGCAGTGCAGTCATCCGCCGAGCCTAGAGCGACGGGGTTTAATGGTCCGAACACTTCCGGAGGAAGGTCGCGAGATGATTCGAGCTGTGTGGAACGGAGCGGTGCTGGCCGAGTCCGAGGAAACCGTCAAACTCGAAGGCAACGACTACTTCCCCGTGGATAGCGTCCACAAGGAATTCCTCACCGACAGCACGACCACCACGGTGTGCCCGTGGAAGGGAACGGCGCACTACTACACCGTGACCGTCGCAGGTCAAGTGAACCCGGACGCCGTCTGGTACTACCCGCAGCCCAGCGCCCGCGCGCAGCAGATCGCCGACCACGTCGCCTTCTGGAAGGGCGTTCGGATCGAGAGAGACGACTAGCCCGGCGGACGGAGTTTTTTTAACTCCGTTGGACAAACCCACGTGAGCTTCGTAACCTGATCGAGACCTGAGCACAGGGACAACGCCGACGGAGAAGACGTCGGCGGCGGTCGTAAGGATGCGTCAGTCTTGAAGATTTACCCCCGCAAGCAGCTACTAAACTTGGTAGTCGGGCTCGTTGCCCTGGGCACGATCTGGGGCGGTGCGGCCTCGGCCGACCCGGCTCAGGACACCGTGGCAAAAATCGATGAGCTATCCAAGCAGTCCGACCAACTGGCCCAGAACATCCAGGCCGCCAAGTCCGATCTCGACACGAAGTTGCAGCTCGTCGCGGAGGCGGACCGTCGGCACGTGGAATCCCTGGCCGCACTCGAGTCCGCTAAGGCGCAGTTGGTCGGCTACCAGGGCGCCGTGGACAGATTCGCCGCAACCGCCTACATGGGCGGGCGCACGGACGGGGCGTACGCCATCCTGACCGCCCCCTCCCCGAAGATCCTGATCGACAAGATGGTCACCCAGCGGGTGATGGCCACCGAGATGTCCCATCAGCTGCAGGGCCTGCGACAGGCCGACCAGGAGGCGCAGCGCGTCGAGGCCGCATCGGCGGAGTCGGCAGCCAGCGCCAAGGCGGCTCTCGACGCCGCCGTCGCCCTGCGAGCGGATCTGCAGAACAAGCAGGCGGAGTTGCGTAAGCAGATCGCCGCGATCAATGCCGACTATGCCCTGCTGCCGCAAGCCCAGCGGGCGGCCGTGCCGGCGGCGGTGGTTGCGGCGCTGGGACTGGCGCCGCCGATCCCGAGCGTCGGGATGGGCGGTCTGGTGCCGAACGCGAGGAGCCTGGCGGCATACATCATGGCCACCTACCCCGGTGTGCAGTCCATCGGAGGAGTCCGCTCCGATCCGCTTCCCGATCATCCCAGCGGCCGCGCCATCGACATCATGATCGGCTCCGACATGGGGCTGGGCGATGCCATCAACGCCGATCTGCAAAGTCAGGCGGGCAGGTTCGCCATTTCGTACACCATGTGGCGGGTGGCCCAGCACTTCGACCACGTCCACGTCACGGTCAACTGAGGCGCTCCTTTCGGCGGAAGCCCTATCGAGAACGATCATGGCAGCGGTGTCGCGTTGCATCGGTGGTTTCATCCAGCGCCGCCTCCATCTGCTGGCGGGTCTGCTCCAGCGATGGCAGCGAGCGCAGCTCGTCGAGCGCTCCGGTAGCGGCGCATCCCGGCGATCCACCGGTCATAGTCAGCGCCCTTCTGCCGGTACATGTCCAGGACCTCCGGGTGTGGCAGTACCAGGAACGTGCCGTCAGCAACGGCCTGGACCACACCGGCGGCGACGACGTCCGGGGTGATCACCGCACCGGCACTGACGACGGCGGAGCCGGCCAGCCGGGTTTCGCCGTCCGGCGCATCGGTCATCCCACGCAGGAGCGGGGTCTCCACGCCCATCGGGCACACGCAGCTGACGCCGATTCCCCTGTCGCCGTAGGTGATCGCCAGCCATTCGGCGAACCCGACGGCGGCGTGCTTGGTGACGCTGTACGGCGCAGCCCCGAGCTGGGTGAGCAGGCCGGCGGCTGACGCGACGGCAACGAAGTGCCCGTGGCCGCGCTCAAGCCATTCGGGCAGCACCGCTTTGGCGGCGCGGACGTGGGCGCGCACGTTGACGTCGATGATGCGATCCCACGCGGCTTCGTCGTCTCCGAGGCCGGGCTGTCCGGTGATTCCGGCATTGGCGACGTAGATGTCCACCGGTCCGAACGTCCGGCTGGCGGTGTCGAGCAGGGTCGCGATGCCCTCGTTGCTCGCGGCGTCTGCTGTCGCCGCCGCGCCGCCGATCATGGCGGCGGTCTGGGCGGCTGAATCCGCGTCGATGTCGCCGGCCACCACCGAGGCGCCGGCGGACGCCAATGCCGCCGCGATCGACCTGCCGATGCCTGAGCCCGCTCCGGTGACCACGGCCACCGATCCGTCGATCTTCACAGCCACACTCTAGGTACGGCGACACTCTAGGTACGGCGACCAGCGAACCGTGGTGACTCAGGTTTGGAGGGCGTCGAGAAGTGCCGGCAGCGGCACCGTGGCGAACGCGATCGCCGCGTCGCCGATCCCGTACGGCAGCACCAGCGTTTCGGCGTGGACCAATGCGCCGCACGAGTAGACGACATTGGGGACGTAGCCGTCCTGCTCGTCGGGGGCCGTGCTGAGCAGCGGTTGTCGCAGCCGGCCGATGATCCTGGTTGGATCCTCCAGATCCAGCAGGATCGCGCCGATGCGGTAGGTCCGCATCGCGCCGACGCCGTGGGTGAGTACCAACCAGCCGGCTTCGGTTTCGATGGGCGGCCCGCAGTTTCCCAGCTGCAGCACCTCCCAAGCCTGGACCGGCCGCTGGCAGGCAACCGCGCTCGTCCACACGAACGGACGATCCGAGTACGCGATGGTGTTCGACTCGCGGTCTGATCGCGACATCGCCGCGAAGCGTCCACCGATCCGGCGTGGGAACAACGCCAGCCCCTTGTTGGCCGCTGCACGTCCAACCATTGGGGTGGAGACAAACGACCGGAAGTCGTTCGTCTGAAGCAACTGCTGGCTGATGTGGTTTCCGCTGTAGGCGGTATAGGTGGCATAGAACGTGACCGAACCGTCGTCATCGGTGAAACGCACGAACCGGGCATCTTCCATGCCGACAGCCTCGGCGTCCATCGACGGCCACAGGACATGCTCGGAAATAGCTGTGTGACTGGGGAACTCAATGCCGTAGGTCCGTTCGGCGATGGCCTGCATCTCGGCGATCGTCTCGTGCCCATGTTCACGGGTGCTCAGATTGGTCTGGAGTCGGGTGAGTTGGCGGGTCAGGTCGTCCCTGCTGAAGCGCTCACCGAGCGCGTCGAGGACGTACGCTGCCGCCTCACCGGCGTCACCGAGTCGGGCGAGTTCGACGCGAAAAACCGCGGCGTCGAACAATACCGGCACGGTAGTCCCCACCGCCGCCACCGGTGCGCACTGATCGACCCGGGGGCGGCCGGCCGAGTCGATGACGCCGGTTCGGAATCCGATCGACGACCGGTGGCCCTCCCCGATGCCGCGGACGCTGAGGATGAATCGCAGGTTACCCGCGTCTAGTCCGGTCTGGTCGGGATGCGCGACGATGCTGGGGTTGCACAGCGCCGCGCCTTCAATGGCGTACTCGCTGGTGAACACCGCACCCAGCAGCAGCATTCGCTCATCGGAGATGTGGGCGCCGTCGAGGCGGTCAGCCAGTTCACCGGCGTGTCTGCGAAAGATGCCGACCAGGTCGCGGTGCCGTCCATCGAATCGAGTGACGACATCGTCCAACGCGGACAACACGTCGGCTTCGCTGAGACCCAGGATGCGCGCCAGAACCACACCGGCTCTGGACTCCTGGTGTTCGAAGCCCTCCTGGCCCGGCACGAAGAGCTGAGTGATCACCCGTGCCCGGTCTGCCCGGAGACGCTGGTCGCTGCGCGTGACCAGATCGGCCATGGTGGAAGTCATTGCGGCACAGTGGAAAGGCGCTGGGCGTGCTGCAGAGTGGAAAGTACGGCCAGGGTCGACTCGGCGCCTTGGTTCTGGTTCACCGCGTCGGCGTGCAGACCGTCGAATCCCCCGCCCGTCTGCGGGTCCCACATCCTCAGACCGGCGTCGTTTGCGCCATCGAACCAGGCCGCGGCGGCTCGCACCGAGTCGGGCCAGAGCTGGCTGGCGTCGGCCGCGGACGCGCGCGCGCACGCATCGGCAAGGGCTGCGATCTCGATCGGCTGCTGATCGAAGCCGGGCCGGGCATCACCGGGTCCGCTGCCCCCGGCAGGGGTGGGTGAGAGGTGTCCGTCGGCTGTCTCATGGTCGACCAGCCACGCCAACAGGTCCATGCCGCGCTGCCGGAGCGTGCCGTCGTCGAGTGCGACCCCGGCGGCGATCATCGCCTCGGGCAGAACGGCATTGGCATAGGTCAGTCGCGGCTCCGGCCACGGCCAGGCGACGTCGCCGTTCGAACTGGCGATACCACCTGCGTAGTCGGTGATCAGCGCTCGGGCGGCGCGATGCCCCGGATCCACCCGGAGAAGTTCGGCAGCGCCCAACGCCGCGTACGCCATCGCCCGCGGCCAGGGTGAGCGGATCACCGCGGCGCGCTCGAACTGGATGACGGCAAGCCGCCGAACGAGGGAGATGTCGCTATGAGCCGCAGCAGTTCCCAGGCCCCAGAGGCAGCGCCCCCACGCGTCCTCGACCGCCGGCTCGTCGGTCCACCGTCCGAGTCGATCCATCCGGTTTCGGCACTTCCCCGCGAACGACTGTGCTTCGTTGAGGAACTGGACGGCGACCCGGGTGAGACGGTTCACCTCTCCCCCGGAGTCGGGCTGGCGGGCGGCGACGACGAGCACCCGCGCCATGTCGTCGGTGCAGTAGCCGTCCTCGATCCGCGGTTCGGTTGAGCGTGCGTGCTCAAAGGTTCCGCGGTTGTCGGTCATCGACAGCAGGTGATCGAAGACCGGGACGGGCGCGCTCGTCATACCAGCGCCGAACGCTCGGCGATGAGCCGCTGTGCCAGGAACAGATACGCCTCCGCCACCACCGACCATGCCATCCGGGGCGCCAACCGGCGGGCTTCGCGGGCCATAGATCCGGCAAGCTGGGGGTCAGTGACGATTCGCTGCAACGCATTTGCCAGCGCGGCCGGATCGTCATGGTGGACGACGATCCCCGCACCGCTGGCGAGCAGTTCGACGGCGTGGGGAAAGGCGGTCGCCACCACCGGTCTACCGCTTGCGATGGCGTCGACCAAGACTCCGGAGGTGACCTGATCGGTAGAGTCGTAGGGCAGCACGACGGCCGCCGCGGACTGGGCAAGTTCGTTGAGCGACGCGACCGACCGGTAGCCGGCGTCGAAGGACACCGAGTCGGCCACCCCTCTGCGCCGGGCCTGTTCGACACGGGCGGCACGGTAGGCCTCGCCGTCGGAGGCCAGGACCTTCGGGTGCGTCTGGCCGGCAATCACATACTGCGGGCGCCCGGGCAGATCACGCAGGGTGGGCATCGCGTCGATGACCCGCTCGACCCCCTTCCCGGGGCCCAGTAGTCCCCAGGTCAACAGCGTCGGCCGGCCGGTGTGTCGCGCCGGCGGCGCATGACGCGGGACCGTGGCGCCATGCGGGATCGTGGTGACTTTGTCCCGATCGACGTCATAGCCGCGGCACAGACGCCGGCTGGCCGCCTCGGACATCACGACCACCCGATCCGCCAGTGCCGCGATGTCCTCCAACACCGAACGCTGATGCGGAGACGGGCGGGTGAGAACCGTGTGCGCGACCACGATCGAGGGAACCTCAAGCCCGCGGAGGATCTGGACGACCTCGTCCCCGTCGACGCCGCCGTAGATTCCGTATTCGTGCTGAATGACGGCAATATCGCTGTGATTCAACAGTTCTGAGCCGCGTGCAACCGATCTTGCCGATCCGCTGATCACTTCGCCGACCACCCTGGGATCAGATGTCGAGGACCCGTCGGATATCCGTACGACACCGACACCGGCGCCGTTGGCCGACAAACCGTCAGCCAGGGCGGCGCTGAACGTCGCCAACCCACAGACCGTCGGTGGATAGGTGCTGAGAATCCCCATCATCGGTGGACTGGAAAAGCTCTGCTCTCCAATAAATGGACTGAAGGGAATTTGCGCGTTCAAGGTGATCCCGTCTAGCGGTTGTCACCGGCGTATCCGGCGTGAGCGTGTGCTCGGCGCGATCAGCAACGTGCTGCTGAATCATCCCGGACTGACTGGGTTCCCAACTCCCTCCCACGCTACACCCCTGTTGGGCTGGGCGCCGCCGGCCCGGAGACGGCCACCGTGGTCGTAGACCGCTCGCCGGGCCGGTGTGGAACGTCACCGTGTGCGAAAACCCCTGCGGGACTGAGCTTCTACCAGCACTGCGCCAGCTGGAGGCGAGCCGAACGGGTTTGCGCCTAGGGTGGGGTTCATGGCGGTTGATGGCACGGCGGCCGCGAAGATGCGCATCACCGTCGCCGGCACCGGAAGACCGCTGTTGTTTTTCGTCCACGGCTTCGCCTGCGACGGCACCGACTGGGGCGCTCAGACTGCTGCGTTCGCCGCCACGAACGCCGTTGTCACCTGTGACCTGCCCGGCCACGGCGAGAGCACGGCGGCTGCATCGGAGTACACCATCGCGTCCTGCGGTGCGGCTGTGGCAGGGGCCTTGGCGGAACTCGCACTGCCCGCGGCGATCCTGATCGGTCACAGCTCCGGCTGAGCCCGCCACACTGAAGACAATCGGCGCGTTCGGAAACGGAGACTCAGGATGACCACACTGCACCAGGCCGCCGCCCTGGCAAGCAACGACAGCGGCCTGGCGGTGGTGTCCACACTGCGGGCCGATCACACCATCCAGGCGTCGTTGGTCAACGCCGGGGTGCTCCCCCACCCCGCCACCGCCCAGCCTGTTCTCGGCTTCGTCACCTACGGTCCGGTCAAGCTGGCCAATCTGCGCAGGCGACCGCAACTGGCCGTGGCGTTTCGCAGCGGCTGGCAATGGGCCACCGTCGAAGGCAGGGCCGAACTCGTCGGTCCCGACGACACTCCCGCATGGTTGGACGGACCCGAACAGGTACGTCTGCTCCTACGTGAGGTCTTCACCGCCTGCGGTGGCAGTCACGACAACTGGGCCGAGTACGACCGCGTGATGGCCGAGCAGCGCCGCACCGCGGTGCTCATCACGCCGAGCCGCGTCTACAGCAACCGGCCGACTGCCTAGGGCGTGTTCGTCACCCGCCCTGAGTCGCCTCGGGTGGCGAGGTAGACTCGAACCGCGCGCTCACCGACTGACCATAGCGGCAATCGTTGTTGAGCAGGATGGCGAAGGGCACGCCTCGCGTGGGCTCCACCGTTAACAACAGTCACGTTGTTAACATCGCCCGGTGCGGAACTCAACGGGGACCAGTGGCGTGCGGCGATCCGGTCCGGTTACCCGGCGTGATGCGCTCCGCTACGCCACCGCGGCCTCGGCGGCGGCCGGGCTGGGTGCGGCATCGGCCAGTGTCGGTGCGCCGAAGGCGGCGGCCGCGTCGTCCCAGCTGATCGACTACGCCATGCGCCAGATCCCCGCGGCAGACATCCGTGCCGCCGGCTACGCCGGGGTGATCAACTACGTCTCGCTGTCGCGTCCCGGCTCCAACTTTGGCGCCAAACCCATCACCCGGCCCTATGCCGAGTCGCTGACCGCCGCGGGGCTGGTCATCGTGAGCAACTACCAGTACGGCAAGCCCGGCGGAACGGCGCCATCGGACTTCACCCGCGGGTACGCCGGCGGCGTCGCCGACGCCAAGACTGCCTGGCAATTGCACACCGCGGCAGGTGGCGGGCAGAGCGCACCGATCTTCTTCTCCGTCGACGACGACATCAGCCGCGACACCTGGAACACATTGGCGCTACCGTGGTTTCGCGGAATCAACTCAGTGCTCGGCGTGCAGCGCACCGGCGTCTACGGCGGCATCGACGTGTGCCAGTGGGCCGCCGCCGACGGTGTGATCGGCAGTTCGAGCACGCCCGGCCGGCGCTGGTCCTGGCAGACCCGGGCCTGGTCCGGCACCAAGATCGATCCGGCTGCCGTCCTCTACCAGCGCATCGTCAGCACGGCATCCAATCCGGGCCCGATCGTCGGCGGGATCGAAGTCGACGTCAACGACGTCCTGGCCTCGGACTGCGGGCAGTGGAACCTGCACCCATAAAGCCCTGAACCAGCGCGGTCAGCGCTTTTTGGAGTGCAGCGTGCTGTCGATCGTGGCAGCCTGATCCGTCTTGGCGTTCTTGGCCGCGCGTTTCTCCTTGAGCGACTTGCCGGACTTTTTGGTCATTGTTTGGCGCGGAGATTTGTCAGACATCACTGGCCCGCTTCATATAGGGGGCCTGAACGGTCCCGATCTCCTGACCCTACGCGCACAACGGCCGCCGCGGCAGACTTACTCCGACGTGGGCTTTTTCGTCGCTGCCGTCGGGGCTTTCGACCGCTTGACGGGTCCACGTCGTGGGTACGCAGCCCGGGGTGTTTCGGCCCATTCGGCGCCGGTGGCCTCGAACAACCGACTGATCTCGGCGACGTGCATATCTGCCAAGTCCCACAGGTCGGGCACCAGCTCGCGGTCGGCGAGGAAGCCGAAATCCAACCGGTCCAGGTAGCTCGTCAGAGTGATGTTGAGGCCCTGCCCCTCGGTGACGATCGACACCGGGAATTGGTGTGCAAGCTTGGCTCCGGCGAAGTAC
>NZ_JBIIOV010000078.1:0-14390 GCF_044342925.1 Mycobacterium sp.
CGTCACGCCCGCCTCATGTTCTGGGATCGGCGCCGGACCAGACCGCCATCCTCAACTGCAGTGTCGGCGGCCAGGCGTGGCGGGCGGTCTGCTTGTCGCAGTACGTCAACGGCGGACCCGGGATGTACCCAGGGGGAATCGCCATCGGTGTCGGCGGCGGCAGATAACGCTCAGGGCGCCCGATTGACGGCCGCTCCGGATCGTCCGCCGACCAGCATCGATCCGCCCGCGGCGGCAAGACTTCGTTGAGCACCGGGACGTCGGCGACGCTGTTGTCGACTACCCGGGGTACCCGGGGCAAAACCCTGGAAGGAGCGTCAACCGCACCACGGTAGCCTGACGCCCCATGGGACGCGTTGCGGACAAGGTCGTGCTGATCACCGGCGGTGCCGGCGCCAAGGGCATGGGTGCCGCCAGTGCCCGGATGCTCATCGCCGAGGGCGCCAAGGTGGTGATCGGCGACGTTCTCGACGAGCAGGGCCAGACGCTGGTCGCCGAACTCGGGGATACGGCGCGATACGTCCATCTCGACGTGACCAGCGGTGAAGATTGGACAGCCGCCGTCGAAACCACGGTGGCCGAATTTGGCAAGCTCAACGTGCTGGTCAACAACGCCGGCATCGTGCAGGCCGCCCCGCTGAAGACGGCGGATATCACCCGCTGGCAGAAAGTCCTCGACGTCAACCTGACCGGCGCGATGCGGGGCATTCAGGCCGTCATCGCCCCGATGATCGCGGCCGGCGGCGGTTCGATCATCAACATTTCGTCCATCGAGGGCATGCGCGGTGCGGTATGGATGCACAGTTACGTCGCGTCCAAGTGGGGACTGCGCGGGCTCACCAAGTCCGCGGCGCTGGAACTGGCGCCGGAGAAGATCCGGGTCAACTCCATCCATCCGGGGTTCATCCGCACCGCGATGACCAAACACCTGCCCGACGACATCGTGAAGGCCCCGATGGGCCGGGCCGGCACCCCCGAGGAGGTGGCCCCCTATGTGGTGTTCCTGGCCAGCGACGAATCGTCGTTCTCGACCGGATCGGAGTACGTGGTCGACGGTGGCTTGATCACCGACGTGCCGCACCGCGCATAGCTCAGCGGCGATCCCGGCCGCGCAGCGCCACCGCACTGAACGCCGCCCCGAGCGCGGCCCGGCCCAGCCCCGGCAGGTGTGCCAGCGCGTCGGCCGCGCCGCGGCGCTGACCGGGCACCGTCACCCGCAGCACCGGCCAGCTGCGGTTGTCGGCCAGCGCCGCAAGACCGGGACGCGGATTGACCGGCCGGGGATGACCCACCAGTTCCATCAGCGCCGCATCCTCGTCGCCGTCGGCGTAGAAATAGCTCTGCCGTATCTGCACCCCGTGCTCGTCGCAGAACCGTTGCACCGCAAGCGCTTTCTGCCGGCCCCATACGATCGGCGTATTGATCCGGCCGGTGAGCCGGTCGCCCCCGTCGAGTTCGAAGGTGTTGCAGACCACGTGCGGGATACCGAGTGCGCGCGCCACCGGCGCGGCGTGGATGGTCAGCGCCGACGAACTCATCACCAGGGTGTGGCCGCGTTCCCGGTGGGCATCGACGATCTGGCGCATCAGTGGATAGACCTTGGCGGCCAGCTGCTCGGCGAACAACCGCTCGCCGATCTCGTCGAGTTCGGCAAGGGATTCCCCGCTCAGGAAGCCGGCCGCCCGCGACAGCAGCCGCTCGAACTGCATGCGGCCCAGTTTGTACCGCAACGACGCCTCCACGACGCCGAGGACCTCGCCGATCTGCGCCTGACCCCGCTTGATCCGGTCGCTGGCGTGCGCGACTGCGGTGAATCCGGCGACCAGGGTCCCGTCGCAGTCGAAGAAGGCGCCGACCGCCGGGCCGCGCGGACTCGCCGCGATCTGATGCAGCGGGTCGGCGGTCATGATCGCTGCCGCCGCGCCCCGACCGCCTCCAACTCGTCCTCATAGGCGCCTTCGTCGCGGCCAAGCGCGACCGTGGCGGCGGTCATCGCGGCCACGGCCACACCCAGCGCGATCGCGCTCTGGGTGCTGACCACCAGATGCTCACCGAGCACCACCTGGCCGAGCAGCACCGCGACGATCGGTTCGAGCACCAGCATCGCCGGTACCGAAGCCTTCAGAGAGCCGGCATGGAAGGCCGACTGCTGCAGCAGCGTCGCACCCACACCGAACGCGATCAGGGCGTAGGTGACCGGGGAACTCAGCGCCCGCCACAGGCTTTGACCGGTGAGCAACTGGGTCGCGATCTTGGTCAGCACCAAGACCACGCCGAACATCAGGCCCACCCCGATCCCGAGCATGATTGCCCTGCGCCAGTCCGACATCCGCCGCGACAGCACCACAGCGCCGGCCACCAGGACCAGGCAGCCCACCGCCACCGCGATCGCGGTGGGTTCGGATGCCACATAGTCGCCGGGCTGGGTCTTTGCCAGCGCGACGAAGACGGCCAGCGCCGCGGTGAGAACCAGTGCCCAGCCCCATTCGACGGCGGTGACCCGCCGCCCGGCCAGCCAGGCGCTCAGCGGCAGCGCGAACAGCAGCGCCGACACCAGCAGCGGCGCCACCAGCAGCAGTGACCCGTAGGTCAGCGCGATCGCCTGGAACACGTATCCGGTCACCGCGGCGGCGGTACCGGCCCACCACAGCGGGCGGCGGATCAGCGTGGCGAGCATCAGCGTGCTGACGCCGAGGTGGTCGGGGACATCCATCGTGGCGCGCTGGCGCACCACGATCCCGATTGCGGTGAACACCGCGCCTGCCAGTGCAGCGGCCACCACCAGGGTGTGCTCGAGCAAGGCGGTGTCCCTTCCGGCGGACCTCGACAGTCGCCTAAGGCGAATGTAGGCCACCAGGCGCCCGGTACGGGGCGGCTCGTCGGCGCGTCGGGCCTCGGCGGACCCCCGCGTGCCGGAGCCGACGGTTTATCCGTCCGCCGCGGCAGGTATTCCGACGGTGTGCCGACTGCCGCGCTGCTCGACGCCCGCCGCGATCTGGCCCCCGCCGCGATCTGGCCGAGGTCGACTTTCGTTCCGGCCTGATGCGCTCACGTCACCGAATCCGGACGCCCGGACTAGGCTGAGCCCATGACCGACCAGGACCGCACCGTCACCCGTCGCGCCATCGCCGACGCTCTGCTCACCGCTCTGGAACGCCGGCAGGAAGTCGTCGAAGCCATCGTGAAGTCCGCCGACCGGGCCGCCGCGATCGAGGCCGTCACCGAACTGCTGGGCACGACCCGGGTCGGCAGCGAAGCGCTGATGGGCATGCGGCTGGACCAGTTCACCAAGGAATCCCGCCGCCGGATCGCCGCCGAACTCGACGACCTCAACAGCCAGCTGAGCTTCACCGTCGGTGAGCGGCCGGCCAGCGCGGACGACAACCTGCGGCTGCGGCCGTTCTCCCACGAGCACGACCGCGACATCTTCGCGGTGCGCACCGACGAGATCGGATCGGCCGGCGACGGTTCGGGCTCACCGGCGCGCAGCCTGGAAGACGAAATCAACGCCGCGCGTATCCGTTTGCGCGCTGAGGAAGCCGCCTGGTTCATCGCCCTCGACGGCGACGAGAAGATCGGCATGGTCTTCGGCGAGATGTCCGGGGGAGAGGTCAACGTCCGTATCTGGGTTCACCCCGAACACCGCAAGAAGGGTTACGGCACGGCCGCGCTGCGCCGCTCCCGTTCGGAGTTGGCGGCCGTCTTCCCGGCCGTCCCGTTGGTGGTCCGGGCGCCCGGCGTCAGCGGCTGACGAGGACAACGGCCGCTGTGATGCCCGACATCCCCACGGATTTCCGCTATCCGGAAGCCAAGACCGGGACCGGTCACGCCAAGCTGCGCAACCGGGTGCTCAAGCTCACCGGGATCGACCTGTTTCCGTCCGACGAGATGGCCGCCGCCTTCAAAGCCGGTCTGACCGAGGGTGATCCGATCGCCGAGCGGTTCGTCGCCGAGACTTACCACGGCGAGCTCGGCGCGAAGAAGGCGCGCGAACTCGTCGAAAAGGCGATGAACGAAGGCCTGGACAGCGTCCCCGAGGCGCCGGAGTCACTGCGCGCACTGGTCGAGGACTTCAACGCGATCCCGGACTGGCTCGACACCGACCTGGTCGAGGAGGGCGCCGCCGTGTGGCGCCGGTGGGCGTACTCGCTGGGCGCGGTGGGTAACGCCGGCACCATGGACACCTACACCGAGAGCTGGCTGGCGCTGCCGCTGTCGCTATCGGGCGGGTACGCCGGCGAACGCGCCCTGCACCGCTATATGGAGACCTCGCGCTGGTGGATGGAGGTCAGTAAGCCCGGAGCTGTGCTGACGCCCGGCTCGGTGGCCCGCAGCATCTCCATGCACGTGCGGATCATGCACGTCAGCGTGCGGGCGCGGGTCAAGGGACACCCGGAGTGGGAATACCAGCGCTGGGGTCTGCCGATCAGCCAGTCGGCGATGATGCTGACCCTGCTGGGCGGCAGCGTCGCCCCGGCACTGGGCCTCACCGCGCTGGGATACCTCACCTCACGGCGGGAGGTGCGTGCGGTGCTGCACTTCAACCGCTACTGCGGCTACCTGGTCGGAGACCGCTGCGACGGCTACTTCCCGGAGACCATCATGGATGCCTGGCGAGTCCTGTTCATGGCCGATTCGGCGCGCAGTTACAACTCGGCGGCAACCGGCACCGAACTCGTCGAGTCGTTCCCCTCGGCTTTCGCGCCCAAGGAGGACCAGCGCGGACTCAACCGGCTTCGGGCCGCCTATCACTATCAGCTTCAGACGGGATACTCCGGCTTCTTCATGCTGCCGTGGAACCGCAAGCGCTACCACCTGCCCTCGCCGATCCTCGGGATGACCCTGCTGCTGCTGCGATCACCGCTGATCGCCGGTGTCGAGGTCGCCCGCAGGATCGTGCCCGGAGTGGACACCAAGTGGCAGAAGTTCGCCTACGACCGCTGGGAACGCTGGTACCACTGGCAGTCCGGCGGTAGGGCCGCGGAGTTCAAGGCTGCCACGCCGCTGCGCCGATGAGTGCGGCGGCGTTGAGCGGGCGGCCATGAGCGTTCGCGCGGGAATTCTGGTCACCGGTACCGAGGTGCTGACCGGCCGGGTGGCCGACCGCAACGGCCCCTGGGTCGCCGACCGGCTGCTGGAGCTCGGCATTGAGCTGGCGCACATCACCATCTGCGGCGACCGCTCGTCCGACATCGAGGCGCAGTTGGGCTTCCTGCGCTCCGAAGGCGTCGACCTCGTCGTGACGACCGGCGGCCTGGGGCCCACCGCCGACGATATGACGGTTGCGACGGTGGCCCGGTTCTGCGGCCTGCAACTGGTGCTCGACACGGCGATGGAGGCGACGATCGCGGAGATCGTCGCCCGGTGGATGGCCCGATTCCCGGATATCGACACCGCGGCGGTACAGGCAGCCAACCGCAAGCAGGCCATGGTCCCCGAGGGAGCGACGGTGCTGCACCCGGTCGGTACCGCTCCTGGTGTAGTGATCGCCGGGTCCGACGGCCCGACGATCATCGTGCTGCCCGGGCCGCCGAAAGAGTTGCAGGGTATGTGGCCCGCCGCGGTGGCCACCGAGACTGTGCAGCAGGCCATCGCCGGGCGTACCGCCTACCAGCAGGACACCGTGCGGATGTTCGGGGTAGCCGAGGCCGGTCTGGCCGAAACTCTGCGCGCCGCTGAGGAATCCGTGCCGGGATTCACCGGCCTGGAGATCACCACCTGTCTGCGGCGCGGTGAGCTGGAGATGGTGACGCGCTATGAGCCGGCCGGTGCGCAGGCCTATCGGGGCCTGATGGAGCTGGTGCGGGACCGCCACGGCGCGGCCGTCTTCTCCGAGGACGGCTCCACCGTCGACGAGCAGGTCGCCGGTCTGCTGTCAGGGCGTCGGATCGCCACCGCGGAATCCTGCACCGCCGGGATGCTGGCCGCGCGGCTGACCGACCGCGCTGGATCTTCGGCGTATGTCACCGGCGGGGTGGTGGCGTACGCGAATAAGGCGAAAGTGGTTCTGCTGGAGGTGGATTCGGCTTTGATCGACGAGCACGGTGCGGTGTCCGCCGAAGTGGCCGAGGCGATGGCCGCCGGTGCGATCCGACGTTTGAATGTCGACACCGCCGTCGCGATCACCGGGGTGGCCGGGCCGGGCGGCGGGACGGAGGGCAAGCCGGTCGGCACGGTGTGGTTCTGCGTGATGCTCGCCGGCGGGCCGACGGTGACCCGGCGCGTCCAGGTGCCGGGGGAGCGCCCCGACGTGCGGGAGCGGTCCACCACGGTGGCGATGCATCTCTTGCGCAGGGCGCTGCTCGACGCCCGCGCCCAGACCTGAGCCCCGACCGCAGCCGTCAGGCGACCACGTCGGCGGAAACCGGATCGCACAGCGTCAGCAGCCGGCCGCCCAAGTCGGCGAGTTCCACGATCAGCGTGTTGCGGTCCAGCCCGGCGTCCATGGCGGCGGCCAGCAGTGCGGCGATCTCGTCACGGTCGTCGTGCCGCGCTGCCCGGATCAGCCGCCAGGGCGTAGCGCCTTTCGTCGAGGTAGTCGTTCATGGCTCCGATTTCGGCGATGTCGGACAATCTTGCCGTACATCGGCTCTGCAGGGTGCCGATTCAGGCGGGCTCGATGACGTATTCGGCGGTATTGCCACCCTGGCGGCGGGCCCGGTGCATCGTCGTGGTCGCCAGGGCGATGCACTCGTCCAGCACGTCCTCCGGCGGACGGTCGGCGAGCGGACGCAGCGGCGTGCACACCACCCCGATGCTGGCGGTGATGCCGACCGGGGTGGCGGCGATCGCGCCGCGGATACGCTCGGCGAGCGGGGTGGGGTCCGCCGTGGTGAAGGTGTCGGCGACCAGGAACTCGGCTTCGCCGAGGTGCCCGATCACCGCGTCCCGGCGGACGGTATCGCGCAGCGCCAGCCCGACGGCAATCAGCGCCTCGTCGGCTCCCCGCCGGCCCTTGACGCTCAGCAGCGCCGCGTAGCTGTCGACAGTGAGCATCACGATCACCAGATAACGATCGTCGCCGCGGTTGCGGGCTCCGATCAGATTGCCGGCGACTTCGTCGAACGCCTGGCGGGGCAGCAGGCCGGTCAGCGGGTCGACGTCGGTGCGAGCCTGGGCTGAGGCGGTCACCGCAGCAATGGTCCGGCCTGCGAACAGGACCGCGGCGTCGATCAGCACGACCGGGGTGGACACCGCCACCGCCGCGGCGGCGCTATCGATCAATCCGATCTGGACCGCCAGCCACCCGGTGGTGACGGCTGCGGCGAGGGTCACGAACAACTGCACCGGCGGCCCGTGGAACAGGGTGGCGTAACCGATCACGAACGCGAAGGAAGTACCGACGAGCAGGCCGGAGAACGGGTTGGTCGCCGCGATGCACCCCGCCGCCAGCAGCAGCGTCCCGAGGACCACCACGGTGATGGACTGGCCGCGGGTGGGCCAGCGATCGCGCAGCCATACCGAAGCCAGCGCCGTACAGGCGAGTGGGCTGATGGCCAACACCGCCCGCCCGCCCGGGATACTGCTGGCTGCCGGATTGGCGGCAGCCAGCAGCGGGGGCAGGCCCAGGGTGAGGATGTAGCCGCCCACCATCCGCATCGTTGTGCGCCGGTGGCCGCTGGCGGTGAGCCGGGAGGTGACCGCGTAGTACTGGTCAGGTACCGGACTGGTGAAGGGTTTGACGGCGTTTAGCGAGCTGAAGGGACTCATGATCTCCGCCGGTGGACCGATACCGCGTACTCTCCGCCGTCGAACGGATCGCGATCCCAGGTAGACCACCGGGCAACCGGCACCAGACCGGCGTCGCCGGTCAACCGGTCATAGGCTCCCAGGGTCAGGCTGTCGGGGCGAAGCTGAAAACCGGCGACCAGCAGGGCGTCCGGCCGTAACCGGGCCGCCAGATTCGCCAACACCCGGCCCTCGGTTCCCGGGCCCAGAAAAATCATCACGTTCCCGGCCAACAGCACCAGATCGACATCGCCGGGCACTTCCGCCGGCCACCCAGGCTCTGCGAGATCGACCTGCGCCCAAGCCAATTCGGGCGATTTGGTGCGAGCCGTCTCTAGCATGGCGGGGTCGGCGTCGACCCCGGTGACCGCGAAGCCGCGGCGCGCCAGTTCTATCGACACCCGGCCGGTGCCGCAGCCGGCGTCGAGCACGGTGTGCCCGCCGGCCACGGTCAGCAGTGACTGGATCAGATCGGCTTCACCATGAATGTTCTGTCCGGAGGCGGCAAGAGGCTCCCACTGGGCGTCGTATTCGTCGCCGCGGGTGGCCTCGCTCAGCTGCCAGCGCGTAGTCATCGAGTCCCCATCATCGCATCATCACGCGGTGACGACGACGGTGATCCGATTGCCGTCGCGTTCCACCCGCATCCCGGCGCGGCGGGCGACGGCGGCGACCGCGGCGGCGTCGTTGGGCTCGGCGTCGGCCGATACCAGCGCCCGGGCCAACCGGCCCTTGTGCGCCTTGTTGAAGTGGCTGACGGTGTTGCGCCGGCCGTCCGGGTGCTCGGCCACTACGTCGACCCGCACTGCGCTGTCGAGCCGGCCGAGGCCGATGTAAGCCCCCGACCGCAGATCCACCACGAGATCGCGGCGGGCCAGATCGGCCAGCACCGGCTCCAACACCGGGCGCCAGCGCGCGGCCAGGCCCGGCCGGCCGGGCAATTTCGAACCCGCCGACAGCCGGTAGCCGGGGATGCGGTCATCGGCGCGCAGCAGGCCGAACAGCGCCGAGCCCACGGCCAGCTGCACCTTCGCCCGGGTGGCCGCGGCGCCGCGCAGCGACTCGACGTCCAGGGCGTCGTAGAGAACCCCGGTGTAGCGGTGCAGCGCCGGCAGGGTGGGGGCGGTGCACAACGTGGCGTTGCGTTCGATCTCGGCGTCCTGGGTCGCCGAGATCCCGAGGGCCTGACGGCACGCCACCGGGTCGGCGGCCAGCGCCACCATTTCGGTGACCAGCTCGGCCCGAAGCGGGTTCAGTTCCGGCCAGGCCAGTTCATCGAGCGACAGCGGGGGCCCGTCGCCGCCGGCGCGTTTGGTCTCCGACGGAGGCAGCACAACGATCACGACGCAGACGGTAACGTCACGGCGGGCCGAATCCGGCCGATTCCAGCACCCGGCGACCGGTGGGCCCGGTGACGAGGTCGACGAATCGGTGTGCCGACGCCGGATCGTGCGAGCTGTTCAGCACGGCGATCTGGTAGCTATTGGCCACTCCGGCGGCCTCCGGGAACGCCACCGGGGTGATCTTCGGGCCCGCGGCCTGCGCGTCGGTGACATAGACCAGCCCCGCGTCGGCCTGGCCGCTGATCACCTTGTTGAGCACATCGGTGACCGAGGACTCTTCGCTGACCGGGGTCAGCCGCACACCGGCGCGCGCCTGCAGCGCCGGGAACGCCGAACCGCACGGCACCTGTACCGCGCAGACCACCAAGCTTGACCGGGACAGATCCTGAAATGACCTGATGCCCTTGGGATTTCCGGAGTTCACCGCAATGGTCAAGGTGTTGGTGGCGAACGGCACCGGCGGGCCGGCCAGCAGCCCGGCGTCAGCCGCCTTGTCCATCGTGGCGATGTCGGCGGCGGCGAAGACGTCAGCACCGGCGCCCTGGCTCAGTTGTGTCAGCAGATCCGCTGAGCCGGCGAAGGTCAATTCGACCGCGGCGCCGGTGAACCCGTCACTGAGCTCGGTAAAGGTTCTGGTCAGCGAGGCCGCGGCGAAGACGGCGAGGCTGTCCGGGGCCGGCGTGCCGCAGCCCGCCACCGGCAGCAGCAGCCCGGCGAGCACGGCGGCGATGCGGTGCATCAAGGAGGGTGCATCAATAAGGAGGAAGCTGACCGTTGCCGGACTGTCGGGCCAGGCCGTTGAGGATGTCGAGGTTGTGCCTCAGTTGCAGCTGGGATAACCAGGGCGGGTTCTGATTCGGCGGTGGTGCGCCGACGGCCAACTGCCAGGGCTGGCACCCGTTGGTCTTGAACGCCACGTCGCCGGAGGCGATCTGCACCGTCTGCGGCTGCTTGGACAATGCGTTCTCGATAGTGGTGTTGTTCGGGCCGATCCGCCGCCAGTAGCAGGCGTCACCGGCCAACGGCCCGCCCGAGGTATAGACCCCGGGAAGAATCTGGGTGCCCACCGTGAAGGTGCCGCCGTTATCCATGGCCAGCGGTCCGGGCGGAGCCGGGGGGCCACCAGGGGTGCCGGCCACGGCGACGCCGTGATCCGATGCTGGGCTCGGGGGAGCAGGCGGCGGAACGTCGGGATCCGCTGAGGCGACGTTCGCACCGGCCAGCAACCAGCCAACCGCCACCGCGGCTGTCAACGCCGCTGTTCTACCGCCCACGTGTGACGAGGCTACTCGCCGATCTCAGGCGGTGCGACGCAGTAACGGCAGCAGGAAGTGCCGTCGTCTGAGAACCGCTTCGTCGAACTGGTGCTCGGCAGCGGCGACGGACTGGAGAATGGGCAGTCCCTCGGCGCGGGTCCCCAGGCGCCGCGTCACCGCGTCGCCGGGCACCAGCGCCCAGTCCACCCCGGCCGCGTCGCAGCGCGCGCCGACGGTGTCCAGCAGAGCCATGGCCCGGGGTGTGAACGCGGAGACCTCGCTGAGGTCCAGGACCAGGCGGGAGTCGGCGGCGGCGAATCGCACGGCGTAGTCGGTCACCAGGGCGACGTTGCCGGCATCGACGCGTCCGCGGACGGCGACCACTGTGGCGCCGTGGCGGCAGTACGCCCACAAGTGGACACCCTTGTGGTCAACGGCGGGGTTTCCGTACCGGGAGGTGAAGCTCGTCATGATGTGGCCCCTTGTGTCGATCGCCTGCTGACCGCCAGCGGGGCGGTCACACGTCTGACGCTATGGCGCAAACTTAAGGCCGCTGAGAGCTGTCTTTAAAACTCTTGTGAGAAAGACGTTTTGTCGGCCGCCGCAGCACCGCCGCGAATTGCCGGCAAATTACCGACGGTGTGACGCAATTCTGACCCCGCGTTGTTTGCCGTAGCGCCTGCGGGGGGATGCCAATAGCGTCGGTTGTAGATGTCGTTCCCACGCTCGATTGGAGTTATCCGGTGAAAACCCTGATCCACCGTCTGTTCCGGACGCTGGCATTACTGCTGGCGGTGACCGCGCTGACGTTCGGCGTGGCCCGCCCCGCGACCGCGTCGGCGGCCGACCTCAACTTCACCGGCACCACCGTCAGCGGGGGAACCTTCAACGGCAACAGCCTGGCCGGACGGCCCGCGGTGCTGTGGTTCTGGACGCCGTGGTGCCCGTTCTGCAACCAGGAGGCGCCCAACGTCGCGGCGGTGTCCGCGGCGAACCCGGCGGTGACCTTCGTCGGCATCGCGACCCGCGCCGACAACGCCGCCCTGCAGGGCTTCATCTCCAAGTACGGGCTGGGCTTCACCAATATCAACGACGCCGACGGCTCGATCTGGGCGAAGTTCAACGTGCCCTGGCAGCCGGCCTATGTTTTCCTGCGGCCCGACGGTTCGTCCTCGTTCGTGAACAACCCCACCTCGGCGATGTCTGCGCAGGAGCTCAGTGACCGGGTGAAGGCGCTGACGTCCTAGGCGTGAACACCGACCTGCTCGGCTTGGCCTTCGCCGCCGGGATGGTCGCGGCGTTCAACCCCTGCGGCTTCGCGATGCTGCCCGCCTACCTCGCCCTGGTGATCCGGCGCGACGACGGCGGGCAGGCGGCAGCGGTAACGCGTGCCCTGCTGGCCTCGGCGGTCATGGCGCTGGGTTTCCTGACGGTGTTCGGGCTGTTCGGCCTGTTGACGGTGTCGGTCGCGTCGACCGTTCAGCGTTACCTCCCTTACGGGACGGTCGTGGTGGGGATCGTCCTTGTGGCACTGGGCATTTGGCTGTTGTCCGGCCGGCAGTTGGGCGGCCCGTCGCTGGGCAAGGGGGCGCGGTGGGCGCCGACGGCGCGGCTGGGTTCGATGTTCGGTTACGGGGTGGGCTACGCGTTGGCGTCGCTGTCGTGCACCGTCGGCCCCTTCCTGGCGGTCACCGGCAGCAGTCTGCGCAGCGGGTCGTTGGCCGATGCGGCGTTGGTGTACCTCGCCTATGCGGGCGGCATTGCCCTGGTGGTGGGGGCGCTCGCGGTGGCGGTGGCCCTTGCCAGTGCGGCGACCGTCGATCGGATGCGCCGATTCCTGCCGTACGTCAACCGGGCCGGCGGGCTGATCCTGGTGCTGGTCGGGCTGTACGTGGCCTACTACGGGTGGTTCGAGCTGCGGTTGTTCAGCAGCGCGGGCCCGGTCGACGATCCGATCATCGCCGCGGCCGGTCGCATCCAACGGAGCGTGGCCGGCTGGGTGTACGGCCACGGCGCCTGGCCGTGGTTGCTGGCACTCGGCGTGATCGCCGTGCCGGCCGCCGCGGCGGCGGTGCGGGCCAGGCGGCGTCGTCGGGGTCCGGCGGTCGGCGCCGCGGCGCCGGTAGACTCCGCGGCATGACTTCGAATATCCGACGGTTCGGTATCGGCGCGGCTGTCGTCGCCAGCCTTGTCGGCGGTCCGGTAGTCCTGGCCGTCATCGTCTCCAGCGGAACGGCATCGGCCGACGTGTGCGCCAGCGCCGGCCGGCGGGTGTCGGTCAGCGGGTGCGCCAGCCTGTCCGACGTGATGGCGCCCTACGTGGTCCCGCAGGACGCCTACGCGCCCATCACCCCGAACGCCAGCGCCTGCGTGGGCTGGAACGGTCGCTGGGTGAACGCCAGCGGCTGTTCGTAATCCCCAGCCCTGCAACAGAAAACCCCCGCAGAGATCTGCGGGGGTTTTCTGTTGCTCAGACGCTTACCGGTGCAGGTCGAACCGGTCGTTGTCCATGACCTTGACCCATGCGGAGACGAAGTCGTTGACGAACTTCTCCTTCGCGTCGTCGGAGGCGTACACCTCGGCCAGCGAGCGCAGCACCGAGTTGGATCCGAACACCAGGTCGTTCGCGGTGGCGGTCCACTTCGGCTTGCCAGTCTTGCGGTCGATGCCGTCGTAGACGTTCTCCGTCGACTCCGACACCCTCCACTGGGTGTCCATGTTGAGCAGATTGACGAAGAAGTCGTTGCTCAACACGCCCGGGGAGTCGGTGAAGACGCCGTGCTTGCTGCCGCCGTAGTTGGCGCCCAGCGCCCGCAGGCCGCCGACCACCGCCGTCATCTCCGGGGCGGTGAGGTTGAGCATGTAGGCCTTGTCGAGCAGCAACCGCTCCAGCGGCATCTTCTCGCCGGAGGCGAAGTAGTTGCGGAAGCCGTCGGCCCGCGGTTCCAGCACTGCCATCGCCTCGGCGTCGGTGTGCTCCTGTGTGGCGTCGTTCCGCCCGGGGTGGAACGGTACCGTCACCGCGACACCGGCGTCTGCCGCCGCCTTCTCGACCGCAGCCGAACCGGCCAGCACGATCAGGTCGGCCAGTGAGATCTTCTTGCCACCGGCGGCCGAGCCGTTGAACTCCTGCTGGATCTTCTCCAGCGCAGGCAGCACCGTCGCCAGCTTGGCCGGCTCGTTGATCTCCCAGCCCTTCTGCGGTTCCAGGCGGATCCGGCCGCCGTTGGCGCCGCCGCGCTTATCGGTGCCGCGGAAGCTGGCGGCCGCGGACCACGCGGTGGACACCAGGTCGGCCACCGGCACACCGGCGCTCAGAACCTTGGCCTTCAGCGCCTTGACGTCGGCGTCGTCGACCAGCGGATGGTCGACGGCCGGCACCGGGTCCTGCCACAGTTGCGCCGGGGCCACCCAGGGGCCGAGGAAGCGGGACACCGGACCCATGTCGCGGTGCAGCAGCTTGTACCAGGCGCGGGCGAAGGCATCCGCCAGCTCCTCGGGGTGCTGCAGCCAGCGGCGGGTGATCTCGCCGTAGATCGGATCCACCCGCATCGAGACATCGGTCACCAGCATGGTGGGCTTGCGCTTGGGTCCGTCGAACGGATCCGGGATCACGGCATCGGCGTCCTTGGCCACGAACTGCCAGGCCCCGGCCGGGCTCTTCGCCAGCTCCCACTCGTAGCCGTACAGCGTCTCCAGGTAGCCGTTGTCCCACTTGGTGGGGTTGGGCTTCCACACCACCTCGAGGCCGGAGGTGATGGCGTCCTTGCCGGCGCCACAGCCGAAGCTGCTCTTCCAGCCGATCAGCTGGTCCTCGATCGGCGCTCCCTCGGGATCGACGCCCACCAGTTCGGCGTTGCCGGCACCGTGGGTCTTGCCGAAGCTGTGCCCACCGACGATCAGCGCGGCCGTCTCCTCGTCGTTCATCGCCATCCGGCCGAAGGTCTCGCGGATGTCGTGGGCGGCGGCCAGCGGATCGGGCTTGCCGTTGGGACCCTCGGGGTTGACGTAGATCAGGCCCATCTGCACTGCGCCGAAGGGGTTGGCCAGTTCGCGCTCACCG
>NZ_JBIIOV010000237.1:0-3656 GCF_044342925.1 Mycobacterium sp.
CATGACCGAATTTCTCTCCACGGCAACGCTTCCCGACGAGTACCAGCAGCTGGCGAAGACGGTGCGCGACTTCGCCCGCGAGGTCGTCGCACCGGTTGCCGCCAAGCACGACGCCGAGCACACCTTCCCCTACGAGGTGGTCGCCGGGATGGCCGACATGGGTCTGTTCGGCCTGCCGTTCCCCGAGGAGTACGGCGGCATGGGCGGTGACTACTTCGCCCTCTGCCTGGCCCTGGAGGAACTCGGCAAGGTCGACCAGAGCGCGGCGATAACCCTGGAGGCCGGGGTGTCGCTGGGCGCCATGCCGGTCTACCGCTTCGGCACCGAGGCGCAGAAGCGGGAATGGCTGCCGATGCTGACCAACGGTTCGGCGCTGGGGGCGTTCGGGCTGACCGAAGCCGGCGGCGGCACCGACGCCGGCGCCACCAAGACCACCGCCCGCCTCGACGACGGCCACTGGGTGATCAACGGCTCCAAGCAGTTCATCACCAACTCCGGCACTGACATCACCAAGCTGGTCACCGTCACCGCCGTCACCGGCACCGTCGGTGACCGCCGGGAGATCTCAGCGATCCTGGTGCCGGTTCCCACCGCGGGTTTCGTCGCCGAACCGGCCTACGACAAGGTCGGCTGGAACGCCTCGGACACCCATCCGTTGTCGTTCACCGACGTCCGGGTCCCCGAGGAGAACCTGCTGGGGGAGCGCGGCCGCGGCTACGCCAACTTCCTGCAGATCCTCGACGAGGGCCGGATCGCCATCGCGGCGCTGGCCGTGGGCGCGGCGCAGGGCTGCGTGGACGAGTGTGTGAAGTACGCCGGGGAGCGCACGGCGTTCGGCCAGGCGATCGGCCGGTACCAGGCCATCGAGTTCAAGATCGCCCGGATGGAGGCGCGCGCGCACGTCGCCCGGACCGCCTACTACGACGCCGCCGCGCTGATGCTCGCGGGTAGGCCGTTCAAGAAGCAGGCCGCGATCGCCAAGATGGTGGCCAGCGAGGCCGCGATGGACAACGCCCGCGACGCCACCCAGATCCACGGTGGCTACGGGTTCATGAACGAGTACCCGGTGGCCCGGCACTATCGGGACAGCAAGATCCTCGAAATCGGCGAGGGCACAACCGAAGTGCAGTTGATGCTGATCGCCCGGGAGATCGGGCTGCGCTAGAGCGGACGCGTCAGCGCCGCTGGGCGGCGGCCAGTCGCGCTCTGAACTCCGGGGACTCGATCGATGCGGCCTGCGGGTCCAGCTCGATGTTCTTGGCGGCTTCGTGGTGATCGATGTCGGAGAAGCCGGGGATCACGGTGGCGCGCAGGGAGGCTTTGGTGGCCAGCACCACCTCGCGCGGAGCGGCGGCCGGACCGGCTGCCAATGCCAGCGCTGCCGCCAGTGGATCGTCGGCGACCTCCAAGGCGAGACCGTGGCGAACCGCGGCCTGCGCGTCGAACCGCATGCCGAACAACAGTGCGGCTCGTGCCACCTGTGGGCCGACCGCCCGCTGCAGCATCCAGGTGGCTCCGCCGCCGGGGTGGATGCCCAGTTTCTGGAAGCGCGGATCGAACATCGCGTGCGGTCCGGCAATCCGGATGTCGGCGGCCAGCGCCAGGTTCATCCCCGCCCCGACTGCCGCCCCGTTGACCGCCGCGATCGTCGGCAGCGCACAGCGCCCGACGGCCATGAAACCGGCGTAGATGCGCTCCAAGCCTTCCTTGGCCGCCGCGCCCAGCGCCGACAGATCGGCGCCCGCACAGAACGCTTTTCCCGCACCGGTGACGACGACGGCGTGCACCTTCGGGTCGCCCTCGGCCCGCCGCACCGAATCACGCAGCTGCTCCGACATCGCGTCGGTGACCGCATTGCGCCGATCAGGGTCGTTCACGGTGATCACCGCTACCCGGTCGGCCACCTCGTAGAGCACTAGATCTGCCACGAAAGCCGAGGCTAACAGCCGCAGGGGATCAGGACAGAGCAGCGCTATCGGTGCTCGGGAACAGCTCCCGCTCGACGGCCTCGGCATCCAGACCGACGACGGTCACCCGATTGGTGGTCTTGTCGACCAGTGCGTAAGGGCCGTACTGCTGGTACGCGGGCGATGATTGCTTGTACTTCACCAGCCGAAGGCCCCTGCGGTACGCGCGATAACGCCACTGCGATTCGGAATGCATGTCTTCGATCCCCCCGTTGACTAGACCTATGGTCCACAGGAAAACGGTTGCAGTTCAAGAGAGGGCGCGCAGTTTCACATCATTGGCTGACATTCGGGGGGAACGGCGGGTCGGCTGCCGGGCCGTACGGCATGCCGCTGAACTCGCTGAGCCCGATGATCCCGTCCTCGACGGCCCTGGCCAACAGCGCTGCTTTGCTGTGCGCCGGGCGTCCGACGGCGGCGTACTTCATCCGGACCCGCTGCAGGTGGGTCCTGACCGTCGCCAGCGTGATGTGCAGCAGACGACCGACTTCGTCTTTGCTGTCGGTCCGCAGCCAGGCCGTCAAGACCTGCCGTTCCCGTTCGGAGAGGTTCAGCCGCCCCGCCGTCCGCCGGCGCTCCAGGACGCCGGCCATCTGCGGTCCGATGTAGGGGCCAGGCCCGTCGCTGATGCAACGCAGCGCGGCGACGAGGTGTTCGGCGCCGTCGGCCTTGGCTACGTAGGAGTGCGCGCCGGCGTCGATGCTCGACAGCAACACCTCATCGGCGGTCAGCCGCGAGTAAACGAGCACCGCGGGACCGGCCGCGCATAACTGGGCAAGGCCATCCAAGTCCGGGGCGCATCCGTTCTGCTGGATTTCGATCACCACGACGTCGGCAGGGGGATGACCGGCGAGGCCCGGTGGATCGCGAAGCCAGGTCAGATAGTCGGCGGCGGTGGGGAAGCTGCCCGCAACCGTCAGCGCGGGATGCTGACCGGCGAACCATGCCTCCAATCCGGCGCGGACCACGTCGTGCTCGTCGACGATGGCCACCCGCAGGTTTCCCGACGCAATTTCCTCGGTGCCCGACCCCACAGTCCCCCCGAACGTCCCCCCCGGACCGCAAACCCTTGCGTGGTCTCGCGATACCGAGTTGCGTGGAGCATAAATGACTGCGCCAGCAAATTCAGTGCAGGTCGAGCAGAACCAGCGAGCAGTCGTCGTTCTGCCAGCCGCTCGCACTGATGTCGTGGGGCCTTCCAACAGGGTGTCCAGCGACCAATCGGGGCGGGCGGCAAGGTCGCCGCACAGGGTGACGAAATCGGTCCACGACCATTCGCTGGCCGTCGCGAAGCTGTCGCCGCCCAAGCTCCTGCGCCGGTTAGGTAGCGCGACGACACCTCGACCGGGCCGTCCATGGAGAGTTCAGCGGCCAGACGGTCGGCCAGCCGGTCGGCCAGCCCCCGGTTCTGCCGCTCCTCGCGGGCCAGTTGCGCGCGGGAGTTCATCTCCGTGGATGTCGATGATTTGGGCGATGCCGTACTCGGCGGAACCGTCGGGATGCGAATCCGATGGGAACTCGACCGGCCGGCCACCAGATCTCGGACCGCCCACGACAGGGGTTTTCAAACCTGCGCCCCCGGCACGACTCGAACGTGCGACCTAGGGATTAGAAGGCCCTTGCTCTATCCACCTGAGCTACGGAGGCAGTGGGAGTCAGTGTATCCGCGCCGTGTCGGCGAACCGGTTT
>NZ_JBIIOV010000079.1:0-14170 GCF_044342925.1 Mycobacterium sp.
GCTGGGGGCCCTGTCCCCCAATAGGTTCCAGCACCGCCCGGGCGGGCAAGGCTCCCACCCGCTGCGCCACCGACCTCGGGTAGTTGGTGGAGCAGCCCAGTGGGGCCATACCCGTGCCGGAGATCTCGAACTGCCGCAATCCCAGGACGGTGTCGACCGCCCCGGCCACCGCGGTGGGCGCCCCGGTATCCGCGAGTGCCGCGCGGGCGGCGGCCGTGGCGAGTTCCACCGACGACATCCCGCGGTACCCCGGGTCGTCGATCCGCTCGGTGAACTGGCCGACGCCGACGAGGACCGGCGTCCGTGAACTCACCAGGGCTTCACCAAGGAATCACAGGCTTCTCAGGATTTCCCGGGCCAGTTCCGCGGTGGCCGACGGGGTCTTGCCGACCTTGACGCCGGCCGCCTCCAGGGCTTCCTTCTTGGCCGCCGCGGTACCCGACGATCCGGACACGATGGCGCCGGCGTGACCCATGGTCTTGCCCTCCGGCGCGGTGAAGCCCGCGACGTAGCCGACGACCGGCTTGGTGACGTTGGCCTTGATGTAGTCGGCCGCGCGCTCCTCGGCGTCGCCGCCGATCTCGCCGATCATCACGATGAGCTTGGTCTCCGGGTCCTTCTCGAAGGCTGCGATGGCGTCGATGTGGGTGGTGCCGATCACCGGGTCGCCACCGATGCCGATGGCGGTGGAGAAGCCGAAATCCCGCAATTCATACATCATCTGGTAGGTCAGAGTGCCGGACTTCGACACCAGGCCGATTGGCCCCTTGCCGGTAATGGTGGCCGGAGTGATGCCGACCAGCGCCTCCTCGGGGGTGATGATGCCCGGGCAGTTCGGGCCGATGATGCGAGTCTTCTTGCCGTGGTCGACGTTGTAGGCCCACGCATAGGCGGTGTCCTGCACCGGGATTCCCTCGGTGATGACCACCAGCAGCGGGATCTCGGCATCGATGGCCTCGATGATGGCGTCCTTGGCGAACTGCGGCGGGACGAAGGCGATCGACACATCGGCGCCGGTCTTGGCCATGGCCTCGGCGACCGAACCGAACACCGGCAGCTCGACGTCATTGCCCACAGCGTCCTTGTGCGACACCGTCGTTCCGGCCTTGCGGGCGTTGACGCCGCCGACCACCTGGGTACCGGCCTTGAGCATCAGCGCGGTGTGCTTGGTGCCCTCACCGCCGGTGATGCCCTGAACGATGACTTTGGAGTCCTTATTGAGGAAGATCGACATGGTTCAGGCGTCCTTTCCGGCCGCGGCGGCCAGCTCAGCGGCTTTGTCGGCGCCGGAGTCCATGGTCTCGGCGAGCGTGACGAGCGGGTGGTTGGCCTGCGCGAGAATGCGCCGGCCCTCCTCGACGGCATTACCGTCCAGTCGGACCACCAGTGGCTTATTGGCGTCGCCACCGAGCATCTGCAGCGCCTTGACGATTCCGTTGGCCACCGCATCGCAGGCGGTGATACCGCCGAAGACGTTGACGAAGACGCTCTTGACCTGCTTGTCGCCGAGGATCACGTCGAGGCCGGCAGCCATCACCTCGGCTGAGGCGCCGCCGCCGATATCGAGGAAGTTGGCAGGCTTGACGCCGCCGTGGTTCTCACCGGCATAGGCCACCACGTCCAGCGTGGACATGACCAGGCCGGCACCGTTTCCGATGACGCCGACCTCGCCGTCGAGCTTGACGTAGTTCAGATCGTGCTGCTTGGCCTTGAGTTCCAGCGGATCGGTGGCGTCGGAATCCTCGAACTGAGCGTGATCGGGGTGACGGAAGTCGGCGTTGCTGTCCAGGGTGACCTTGCCGTCCAGTGCCAGGATCTGGTCGTCGGGGGTGCGCACCAGCGGGTTCACCTCGACCAGGGTGGCGTCCTCGCCGACGAAGACCTCCCACAGCTTGGCGATCGTCACCGCGGCGGCGTCGAGCACCTCGGCGGGCAGATGGCCCTGCTCGGCGATCTTGCGCGCGAACGCCACGTCGACTCCCTTCGTGGCGTCGACGGGAACCTTGGCCAGGCGCTCCGGCTTGGTTGCGGCCACCTCCTCGATCTCCATACCGCCCTCCACCGAGCACATGGCCAGATAGGTGCGGTTCGCACGGTCGAGCAGGAAGGAGATGTAGTACTCCTCGGCGATGTCGCTGGCCTCGGCAACCAGCAGCTTCTTCACGACGTGGCCTTTGATGTCCAGGCCCAAGATGTTCGAGGCATAGGTATAGGCGTCTTCGGGGGTCGCGGCGTACTTCACCCCGCCCGCCTTCCCGCGTCCTCCGGTCTTGACCTGAGCCTTCACCATCACCGGCCGGCCGATCTCCTCGGCGATCGCCTTGGCGTCATCAGCGGAGGTGGTGACCCGCCCCGGAGTGCTGGGCACGTTGTGCTTGGCGAACAGTTCCTTCGCCTGGTACTCGAAAAGATCCATGGGCTTCCTGCTGGGCTCTCTACTAGGTCTGTAGTTCGACGCGGTGTTTTTGTTTGTCGCAGTCGCTCTGTGGGAACTGTAACCACAGGCGAAGGGCCCTATCGCTCCGCCCTGGACAACCAAATGACCGACACCGGGTCGACGTGACGGATGTCACATCCCCCGGCGATATCCCTGCATGGGTTGCGACCCGGCCGTCATTTTGGTTACCGTCTCTCCGGTCTAGATAACGCTTTGGTCACGGACTTTGAGGACTGGTTTTGACGCAGCTAAGGACGGCACCCACCTCTGCGACGCATGCGCGGGTGGCTGATACCACCCCCGCAACCCCCTCGTCGCTGGAGCTCACGGACATGTCCGATGTCGAGGACTTGACCCCATTGCTCGAGGTCCCGGCCAAATTCGCCGCTCTCAGCAGCCGCGCCGAGCGGCCGATGTTCAACAGCACCGAGGACACCGACCTTCTTCCGCGCACACCCGCGCACCGCCGTCAGCCCACCAGCGCGGCCAAGGGCCGTGCGCTGATTGCCGCGATGGCCGCCGGTGCTGCCGCAGCTGCGGCGTACACCATGGTCACGCCGGAGGACGAGAGCACCACCCGCACCGTCCTGGCGTCGGAGAAGACCCCGCTGGACTCGACGGACCACCTGACCCGCGGCGCTGAGCTGGTGTCGGTGAAGCCGATCGCCAACGTGTTCGTGCACGCCGAGGAGCAGGCCCGCGGCGCGGCCTATGCCGCCGAGCGCGCTGAGCGGGAGGCCCGGCTGCAGCGTCCGCTGTTCGCCCTGCCGACCCACGGCATCTTCACCTCCGGCTGGGGCATGCGGTGGGGCGCCCTGCACGACGGCGTCGACCTGGCCGGCCCGATCGGTACCCCCATCTACGCCGCTTCCGACGGCGTCGTTATCGACGCGGGTTACACCAACTCCGGATACGGCGCCTGGGTCAAACTTCGCCACGCCGACGGCACTGTGACCCGCTACGGCCACATCAACGACTGGAGCGTCTCGATCGGCCAGCGGGTGTTCGCCGGCGACCAGATCGCCACCATCGGCAACCGCGGCAACTCCACCGGTCCGCACCTGCACTTCACGGTGCTGCTCGGCGGCGTGAACCCCACCGACCCGGTGCCGTGGCTGGCTGCGCGCGGCATCAGCGTCGGCCCCTACACGGGCTAGTTCCGCAGAACCGATTTCTCCGGCTGGCCCGGCACACGACTGAAGGGGCTGGACATGAAGGGTTTCGTCGGCAACGTCGAGAAACTCACCGAGGAGAACAACGACTTCCGCCGCGTTCTCTACACCGGGCACAACCTCCAACTCGTCCTGATGGCACTTCAGCCTGGTGACGAGATCGGCGAGGAGGTCCACGACGACGTCGACCAGTTCTTCCGCATCGAAACCGGCGAAGGCGAAGTCTGGATCGACGGCACGCGTAACCCGGTGAAGGCCGACGACGGGATCGTCGTTCCACAGGGCGCCCGACACAATGTCGTGAACAGCGGCAGGGAAACGTTGCGGCTCTACACCATCTATAGCCCGCCCGAGCACATCGACGGGACGGTCCATGTCACGCGTGCGGATGCGTTGGCCGCGCACGAGCATTTCGACGGCAAGACCACCGAATAGGTCTACAGCTTCTGCAGCGGCGCGTGATTGTGCATCAACTTCACCCGACCGGCGCTGCCGAAGTCGATCAGTGACATCGCGGCCTCGCCCACTCCGGAAACCTCTTCGACCCGCCCCAGCCCGTACTTGTCGTGGTTGACGCGGTCGCCGGGGGCCAGCACGATCAGCGGCTTCTTGCCCGCGCCGGAGCGCATCGGGGCGGGCCGCGCGGTCTGCTGGAATGACCCGAACCTCCCCGCGACCGGCGCGCTGAGCCCCATCCCCGGCCCCGGATCGGTGCGGCGCCAGTCGATGAGCTCCTCGGGAATCTCGCGCAGGAAGCGCGACTCCGGATTGAGCATCGGCTGACCCCACGACGAGCGGATCTTGGCCCGGCTCAGATACAGCCGCTGCCGGGCGCGGGTGATCCCGACGTAGGCCAGCCGACGCTCCTCGGACAGCTCGGTGGGATCGCCCAGCGCCCGCATGTGGGGAAACATGCCGTCCTCCCAGCCGGTGACGAACACGACCGGGAACTCCAGGCCCTTGGCGGTGTGCAACGTCATCAGGGTGACCACGCCGGAATCGTTCTCGGGGATGTCGTCGGAGTCGGCGACCAGGGATACCCGCTCCAGGAATTCGGCCAGTATCCCCGCCTGGGGCAGATCCTCGTCGAGATCGCCGTCCGCTTCTTCTTCTGCGGCCAGCGCCGCGGCGTTGGCGCGGTCGATGCTGAATTCGTGGGCGACGCTGACCAATTCGTTGAGGTTGTCCAGCCGGGCGAGATCCTGCGGATCGTTGGACGACTCCAGTTCCCGGCGGTAGCCGGTACGGTCCAGCACGGCCTCGACAAGGTCGCCGAGCTCGACTTCACCACTCGGGTCGAGCCGGCCGCGCAGTTCGTCGAGCAGTTCGACGAACCCGGCGATCGCCTTCTCCGCGCGGGTGTTCAGCATCGGCACCCGACCTTCGGCGGCGGCGATGAGCGCGTCGGCGAAAGTGCAGCCGGTGTTCTCGGCGTACACGGCCACGCACGCCTCGGCGCGGTCGCCGATCCCCCGGCGGGGCGTGTTGAGGATGCGCCGCAGGCTCACCGCGTCGCCCGGGTTGTCCAGCACCCGCAGGTAGGCGACGATGTCGCGGATCTCTTTGCGCTCGTAGAATCGGACGCCGCCGACCACCTTGTAGGGAATGCCGGCGCGGATGAAAACCTCCTCCAGCGCCCGCGAGGAGTTGTTGGTCCGGTAGAACACCGCGACGTCGTTGTAGGAGTACTTGGCAGGAGCCCCGTGCGCCTTTTCGGCGAGGGTGTCGATCTCACCGGCGACGAAGCGGGCTTCGTCGTGCTCGTTGTCGGCGACGTAGCCGACGATCAGCTCGCCGTCGCCGGCGTCGGTCCACAGCCGCTTCTCCCGGCGGCCGGTGTTGCGGGCGATCACCGAGTTGGCCGCCGACAGGATGGTCTGAGTGGAGCGGTAGTTCTGCTCGAGCAGGATCGTGGTGGCGTCTGCGAAGTCCCGCTCGAAGTCCTCGATGTTGCGGATGGTCGCGCCACGGAAGGCGTAGATCGACTGGTCGGCGTCGCCCACCACGCACAGCTCCGCCGGCGGCACGCTGTCGGTGTCCAGCGCGGCTACCCCGACCAATTCCCGCACCAGGACGTACTGGGCGTGGTTGGTGTCCTGATACTCGTCGACCAGGATGTGTCGGAACCGGCGCCGGTAGTACTGGGCGATCTGCGGGTGGCGCTGCAGCACCGCCACCGTCTCGCCGATGAGGTCGTCGAAGTCGAAGGCGTTGGCCGCACCCAGCCGGCGCTGATATTCGGCGTAGACCTCGGCGGTGATGCGGGTCAGTTCGTCGGAGCTGTCATCCAGGGCCGCGGCGGCCTGTTCAGGGCCGATCAGTTCGTTCTTCAGGTTGGAGATCGAGGTACCCAGCAGCCGCGGCGAGTAGCGCTTGACGTCGATGCCCATGTCGCGGCCGATCATCAACAGCAGCCGGCGGGAGTCGTCGGCGTCGTAGATCGAGAAGTTGGAGTTGCGCCCGGGCAGCAGCGAGGCCTGGTTGCGCAGGATCCGCACGCAGGTGGAGTGGAACGTCGACACCCACATGTTCACCGCACGCCGGCCCACTAGATCTGCCACCCGCTCTCGCATCTCGGCGGCGGCCTTGTTGGTGAAGGTGATGGCCAGGATCTGGCCCGGGCCGACGTCGCGGGCGGCCAGCAGGTAGGCGATCCGGCGGGTGAGGACGGCCGTCTTACCCGATCCGGCCCCGGCCACGATCAGCAGCGGGGCTCCCTCGTGCAGCACCGCCTGACGCTGCTGGGGGTTGAGCCCGTCGAGCAGTGCTTCCAGGCCCAAGGGGTCCCCGGGACCCGCGCTGAAACCGGCACTGTAATCGGTGACCTGCAGACTCATGACCAGACCAACTTACCGCTGCGCGGGGACAGCTCTTTGCGTCGGCGCGCCACCGGATGGCACACTCTTGTCTGTGCAGCTGAGGCGATTTTTTTACGGGTACCGGTCCCCGGTGCCCGTGGAGGCCTAGCTGCTGAAATTCCCAGAGCCCCGCGGTCCGCATCGGCGATCCGGGGCTCCTCTCTATATATATATGAGAACCCCTCCAGATCGGGATCAGCGGAATGACACCACAACCCCCACCCGAGGAGAGCGACGACATGACCACCGAACAGATCGCCGACATCGACGCCCTGCGCGGCGAAATCGACCGCCTCGACGCCGAGATACTGGCCGCGGTCAAGCGCCGCACCGAGGTCTCCCAGGAGATCGGCAAGGCGCGGATGGCCTCCGGCGGCACCAGGTTGGTGCACAGCCGCGAGATGAAGGTTATCGAGCGCTACAGCGAACTCGGCCCGGACGGCAAGGACCTGGCGGTGCTGCTGTTGCGCATGGGCCGCGGCCGGCTCGGGCACTAGGCGCCGGGCATCGGGCACAGCCGTTTCGGGCACTAGGCGCCGAGATTGCGCTCAGGCAGACGCGCCGCGGCTGTCGCCTGCCTGAGTGCAATGTCGGCGGACCAGACCTACTTCGTCAGGGCGATGTACTTCACGTCGAGGTACTCATCGATGCCCTCGATCCCGCCCTCGCGGCCGAAACCGGATTCCTTGACCCCGCCGAACGGGGCGGCCGGGTCGGAGATCACACCTCGATTCACCCCGACCATGCCGGCGTTGACCGACTCCGCCACCCGCAACGCGCGATCCAGCGACTGGGTGAAGATGTAGGCCGCCAGCCCGTATTCGGTGTCGTTGGCCGCCGCGATGCCCTGCTCCTCGGTGTCGAATCCGACGATCGGCGCGACGGGTCCAAACACCTCTTCCTTGAGGATGCGGGCGTTCGGCGGAACGTCGGTGAGCACGGTGGCCGGATAGAAGTTGCCCGGCCCGCCGGGCGCCTGTCCGCCGAGCGCGAGCGTCGCGCCCTTGGCCACCGCGTCGTCGACCAACTCCTGCACGGTCTGCACCTGCTTGGGATTCACCAGCGGACCCAGCTTGGCCGAGGGATCCAGGCCGTTGCCGATGGTCAGTTCGCCCATCTTCCTGACGAACTTCTCGGTGAATTCCTCCAGCAGCGAGCTGGCGACGTACAGCCGATTCGCCGCGGTGCACGCCTCGCCGCCGTTGCGCATCTTCGCGAGCATCGCGCCGTCCACAGCGGCGTCGACGTCGGCGTCGTCGAACACCACGAACGGCGCGTTGCCGCCGAGCTCCATCGAGGTGCGCAACAGCGCATCGGCGGACTGCTTCACCAGGGCCTTGCCCACCCCTGTCGATCCGGTGAAGGTCAGCTTGCGCAACCGGCCGTCGTCGATGAGTGCGGTGGTGACCTCCCGAGGCTGATTGCTCGGCAGCACCGACAGCACGCCCTTGGGCAGCCCGGCGTCATCGATCAGCTTGGCCAGCAGCAGCATGGTGAGCGGCGTCTCCTGCGCGGGCTTGACGATCATCGTGCAGCCGGCGGCCAGCGCCGGACCGATCTTGCGAGTTCCCATGGCCAGCGGGAAGTTCCACGGGGTGATGGCGTAGCAGGGTCCGACCGCTTGCTTGGTGACGACGATCCGCCCGGTGCCGGCCGGGCTCGGGGTGAACCGCCCGCCGATGCGGACGGCTTCCTCGGCGAACCAGCGGAAGAACTCGGCGCCGTATTTGACCTCGCCGAGGCTTTCGGCGACGACCTTGCCCATCTCCAGCGTCATCAGCACGGCGATGTCGTCGGCGCGCGCGATGATGGTCTCGAAGACCGACCGCAGGATCTCGCCGCGCTCCCGGGCCGGCGTGGCCGCCCATTCCTGCTGCACCGCGCATGCGGCGTCCAAGGCAGCGATGGCATCGGCGGCGCCGGCGTTGGCCACCGAGGTCAGCACCTCGTCGGTGGCCGGGTTGAGCACGTCGAAGGTCGACGACGCTGCCCGCTCCTCACCGCCGATCCACAGTCCGGTCGGAACCGAAGCCAGCACGCGCGCAACGTCGGGGGACGCACCAGGGATAGACCCAGAGATAGACATAGCTCCAATCATGTACACCGTTGCGCGTTCGTGCGCATAGGGTCTGGAGAATGAGCGCCGAGACCGCGGATATCACCGCCACCGCTGCTTGGTCAGCGCTTATTGAGCATCATCAGCAGATCGCCGACACGCACCTGCGACAGTTCTTCGCCGACGACCCGGACCGCGGCCGCGAACTGACGCTGAACGTCGGTGACCTCTATATCGACTACAGCAAGCACCGGGTGACCCGGCAGACGCTGACGCTGCTGACCGACCTTGCCCGCGCCGCCGACCTGGAGCAGCGCCGCGACGCCATGCTCGCCGGCGAGCGGATCAACACCTCCGAGGGCAGGTCGGTGTTGCACACCGCGCTTCGGCTGCCGCGAGATGCCGCGTGCGAAGTCGACGGCCAGAACGTAGTCGCCGACGTGCACGCCGTCCTCGACGCGATGGGCGAATTCACCGACCGACTGCGCGACGGCCAGTGGACCGGAGCCACCGGCAAGCGGATCCAGACCGTCGTCAATATCGGCATCGGCGGCTCCGATCTCGGACCGGCGATGGCGTACCAGGCGTTGCGGCACTACGCCGACGCCGGAATCACGGCTCGTTTCGTGTCCAATGTGGATCCGGCCGACCTGGTGGCAAAGCTGGACGGAATCGATTCGGCCACAACGCTTTTCATCGTCGCATCGAAGACCTTCACCACCCTGGAGACGCTGACCAACGCCACCGCCGCCCGCCGTTGGCTCACCGACGCGCTCGGCGACGAAGCGGTGGCCAAGCACTTCGTGGCGGTGTCGACCAACAAGAAGCTGGTCGAGGAATTCGGCATCGACAGCGCCAACATGTTCGGCTTCTGGGACTGGGTCGGCGGCCGGTACTCGGTGGACTCGGCGATCGGGCTGGCGCTGATGGCGGTGATCGGCCGCGAAGCGTTCGCCGACTTCCTGTCCGGCATGCACATCGTCGACCAGCACTTCGCCACCGCGCCGCTGGAGTCCAACGCGCCGGCGCTGCTCGGTCTGATCGGACTGTGGTACTCCAACTTCTTCGGCGCCGAAACCCGTGCGGTGCTGCCCTATTCGAATGACCTGGCCCGGTTCGCCGCCTACCTGCAGCAGCTGACCATGGAGTCCAACGGCAAGTCGGTGCGCGCCGACGGCAGCCCGGTGACCACCGCCACCGGCGAAATCTTCTGGGGCGAACCGGGAACCAACGGCCAGCACGCGTTCTACCAACTGCTGCACCAGGGCACCCGGATGGTGCCGGCGGACTTCATCGGCCTCTCCCAGCCGACCGACGACCTGCCCACCGCCGACGGCACGGGCAGCATGCACGACCTGCTGATGAGCAACTACTTCGCCCAGACTCAGGTGCTGGCGTTCGGCAAGACCGTCGAGGAGATCACCGCCGAGGGAACACTGCCGGAGTTGGCCCCGCACAAGGTGATGCCGGGCAACAAGCCGACCACCTCGATCCTGGCGACCCGGCTGACGCCGTCGGTGCTGGGGCAGTTGATCGCCCTTTACGAGCACCAGGTCTTCACCGAGGGTGTCATCTGGGGCATCGACTCCTTCGATCAGTGGGGTGTGGAGCTGGGCAAGACGCAAGCGAAGGCGCTGCTGCCGGTGATCACCGAGGACGCCTCGCCGCCTGCGCAGTCCGACAGCTCCACCGATGCGCTGGTGCGCCGCTACCGGACCGAGAGAGGCCGGACGGCCTAGCTTTCGCGCCGCGTCGCGGGAACCACCTAGGCGAAGGGCGTGGTGAACCGCGGCGGCAGCACCTTCAGCATGGCCACCAGCGGCGCCCACGGCCAGCCCGGAACGATGGCCCGGCCGCATTCGCGTTCGATGGCGTCGACCATCTTGGCCACACCGGTCTCGTTGTCCAACATCAGCATGGTCTTGGCGGTCTTGGCAGTCATCTCCGACTCGATGTAGCCGGGCTCGATCACCGTGACTCGGATTGGGCCCGAGGCGTATTCGGCCCGCAGCGACTCCCCCAGCGACGACAGCCCGGCCTTGCTGGCGGCATAGGCCGCTTTCACCCCGCCGACGCCCTTGTTGCCCAGCACGCTGGAGATCAGCACCAGGTGCCCGTAGCCCTGCTTCTTGAAGATCTCCAGGGCCGCCTCGATCTGCACCAGCGCGGATACCAGGTTGGTTTCGATGGTTGCCTTGTTGGCCCACACCTTCCCGCTGCCCAGCGGTGCGCCCTTGCCGATGCCGGCATTGACGATCACCCGGTCCAGCCCGCCGATCTCGGCGGCCAGTGCGGCGAAGACCTCGGGCACCCGTTCGTGGTCGTTGACGTCCAGTTCGGCGAACGCGACGGTGATGTCTGGATAATGCTGCAGCAGATCGGATTTGAGTTGCTCGAGGCGGTCGGTGCGACGCGCGCACAGCGCCAGGTCCCGACCCTTGGCCGCGAACGCCCACGCCATTCCGGCACCTAAGCCGGAACTTGCACCAGTGATGAGGATGCTGTGTCTGATTCTCTGGGGCCGTCTGGTCATTTGAGCAACCTCGACATCCGTCGGTCGGCGAGCACCTTGCCGCCGGTCTGACACCCCGGACAGTACTGAAAGGACTTGTCCGCGAACGACACCTCCCGCACGGTGTCGCCGCACTCCGGGCACGGCAGACCGGTGCGGGCGTGCACTCCCATCCCGGATCGCTTCTCGCCCTTCAACGTCGCCGCCTGCTGGCCGACCGAACGTGCGACGGCGTCACCGAGGATCGCCGCCATGGCGGCGTGCAGCGCGTCGGTCTGCGCGCGGGTGAGTTTGGCCGCCGTCGCGAACGGCGAGAGCTTGGCGGCGTGCAGGATCTCGTCGCTGTAGGCGTTGCCGATGCCGGCGATCACCGACTGGTCGGTCAGCACGGTCTTGATCCGCCCGCTGTTATGCCCCAGCAGTTCGGCGAACTCATCGACCGTGACGCTCAGCGCATCCGGGCCCAGCCCGGCGATCCCCGGAACGGCCGCCGGATCGGTGACCAGCCAGACGGCGAGACGCTTCTGGGTGCCGGCTTCGGTGAGGTCGAAGCCTGCGCCGGATTCCAGATGGACCCGCAGCGCGATCGGTCCCTTACCCGGCTTGATCGGCGCCGGGTTCGGCGCGTCCGACCAACGCAACCAGCCGGCCCTGGACAGGTGGGTGATGAGGTGCAAGTCCCCGGCCTGCAGCCCCAGGTACTTGCCCCAGCGGTGGGCGGCGGTGACGGTGCGGCCATGCAGCGCCGCAATGGGCGGGTCGAAGGTCTTCAGCGCCGACAGCGACGCCAGGTCCACCCGTTTGACCGTCGCGCCGACCGCGTGCCGGCGCAGGTGATCCGCCAGTGCCTCGACCTCCGGGAGTTCGGGCATGCGACCGGGCCGTTCAGCCCAACGCACGCTCGGCGCTGCGGAACGGCCCCGACAGCAACCAGCCGACGATCGACAGCAGGATGGCGCCCCAGATCGCGGTCCACCAGAACCGGTCGATGTGCAAGCCCCAGTGGGTGGTGTGGTCGGTGATCCAGGAGGTGATCCACAGCATCAGGGCGTTGATCACCACGTGGAAGAGCCCGAGCGTGAGGATGTACAGCGGAATCGACAGCAGTTGGACGATCGGCTTGATGAACGCGTTCACCAGGCCGAAGATGACGGCGACGACGAAGATGATGCCGACCTTCTGCATCGTCGTCTCGCCGCCGACGAAGCTGATGCCCGGGACGACCAGCGTCACCAGCCACAGCGCCAGGCCGGTGAATCCGGCGCGAACCAGAAAAGAGCCCATGGGCTCGATCATGTCACGCGCGCAATAGGTAGGTGTCCATGATCCAGCCGTGCCGGGCCCGAGCGTCGGCGCGCACCCCCGCGATGTGCTCACCGACCTCGCCCACCGTGCCCGCCACCAGGATCTCGTCCGAGGTTCCCAGGTAGGCGCCCCACCAGATCCGGGTCTGCGGAGCGCAGCCCAGGAACGCGCAGTCGCCATCGAGCATCACCACCGCCGAGCCGGCCAGGCCACCGTGTCTCAGCGCCTCGCGCAGCCGCCGTCCGGTGGTGATCAGCACCGGCTCGCCGACGTCGTTGAGCGGGATGCGGTGTCGCGCGGTGAGCGCCTGGACGGCGGTGATCCCGGGAATCACGTCGTAGCTCAGCGCGACGTGCCGTGCCACCTCGTCGAGGATCCGCAGGGTGCTGTCGTAGAGCGACGGATCCCCCCACGCCAGGAATGCGCCGACGCCGTCCGGGGCGAGTTCGGACTCGATCGCTTCGGCCCACAGCCGCGCCCGGGCGGTGTGCCAGTCCGCCACGGCACCGGCGTAGTCGGCGCGCGAGTCGCGGATCGGGTCGGGCAGCTCGACGAAGCGATAGCCCGGCGCGGTGATGAAACGCCGGCAGATCTCCTTGCGCAGCGCGACGAGATCGCTCTTGGCTTCGCCCTTATCCATGGCGAAGAACACCTGGGTGTCGTTGAGTGCTCGGATCGCTTGCGCGGTGACGTAATCCGGGTCGCCGGCGCCGATGCCGATGACATGAATCGTGCGCACTAGACCGCGCTCCGTTGCCGTGGCCGCAGCGCCCACCGGCCCAGCAGGGCAACCGCGAAGCAGGCCCCGACCGCACCGGAGATCAGCAGCGGCAATCGGCCGTCCGCGCCCCAGAGCAGGCCGGCCCAGACTCCGGCGATCAGTACGGCGAACCCGCTGCCGCCCTGGAACACTCCCTGGGCGGTGGCTTGCTGCCCCGGCCCGGCCAGTGCGGACACCCACGCCTTGCCGACTCCGTCCGTGCAGGCGGTGAACAGCCCGTAGACCCCGATCAGCACCCAGGCGGTCACCGAGTCGGTGGTGAGTCCCAGCCCGATGTAGCCGATGGCGAAGAACACCAGGCCCAGGCCGAATACCGCCGAGCGGGGCATCCGGTCGGAGAGCAGCCCGGCCGGAAAGCTGCCTAGGGCGTACACCAGGTTGTAGGTGACGTAGGCCAGGATCACCATCGCCACGCTGAAGCCGATCTCGTTGAGCCGCAACAACAACAGCGCGTCGGGGAAGTTCACCAGGCCGAAGCCGACCACCACGGCGGCCACCCGCCAGAACCGCCTCGGCAGATCGCGCATACCTGCCAGAATCGGCTGGCGGGCCGGCCGCGGGCCGGTACGCGGACGTTCGCGCACTAGGACAAGCAGTAGCACCGACAGCACCGCCGGCACGATGGCGACCAGCAGCAGCGGTTTGATCTGGTGGTCGAGCAGCTCGTAGCCCAGCAGGCCGATGAGCGGCCCGACGACCGCGCCGAAGGTGTCCATGGTCCGGTGGAAGCCGAAAACCTTTCCGCGGTCGGCGGGTTCGAGCCCTTCGACCAGCAGCGCGTCGCGCGGGACGCCGCGGATGCCCTTGCCGAGCCGGTCCACCACCCGCCCCGCCAGGACACCCGGCCATGCCACAGCGATCGCGACGATCACCTTGCCCAGCGCGGCCATGCCGTATCCGGTGGCGATCAGCGGGCGTTTGGCGAACCGGTCGCCGAGCGGGCCGACACCGATCTTGGTCAGCGAGGCCGCGCCCTCGGCCGCGCCTTCGACGGCGCCGACCACCGAAGGCGGGGCACCAAGCACCGTGGTCAGGTAGATGGGCAGCAG
>NZ_JBIIOV010000080.1:0-14140 GCF_044342925.1 Mycobacterium sp.
GCAGGAACGCTGCCGCGACGAGGGCGCCCGCATCGGCGACGGCCCACTGGACATCGAAGCGCTGGAAAAACTGGAAACCTTCGACCTGGTCATCAACGAATGCCTGCGACTGGTCACCCCACTGCCGTTCAACGTGCGCCGGGCTGTCCGCGACACCGAGATCTGCGGCTACTTCATCCCTGAGGGCACCAACATCAATCTGTGGCCGGGGATGAACCATCGGTTGCCGGAGTTGTGGACCGATCCGGACACCTTCGACCCGGCCCGATTCGCCGAACCGCGCTCGGAGCACAAGCGCCACCGCTACGCCTTCGCCCCGTTCGGCGGCGGCGCCCACAAGTGCATCGGCATGGTCTTCGGCCAGTTGGAGATCAAGACGATCATGCACCGGGTGCTACAGAACTACCGACTGGAACTACCGCACCCCGGCTACGTGCCCAAGTACGACTACGCCGGCATGCCGGTCCCGATCGACGGCATGCCCATCACGCTGAGGCGGATTCGCTAGAGCCCCGGTTGATCAGGCCGACGCCGCCGACTTCAGCATGTTGCGCAGCACGTACTGCAGGATCCCGCCGTTGCGGTAGTAGTCGGCCTCACCGGGGGTGTCGATGCGGACCACCGCGTCGAACTCGACTGTCCTTTCAGGGGAGCCTGCCTCGGCCGCCTTGGTAGCGGTCACCCGGACGGTCTTGGGTGTCTTACCGGCGTTGAGCTCGTCGATACCGGTGATGTCGAACACCTCGGTGCCGTCCAGCTTCAGCGACGCCGCAGACTCACCGGCGGGGAACTGCAGCGGGATGACGCCCATGCCGATCAGGTTCGACCGGTGGATGCGCTCGAACGACTCGGTGATCACCGCGCGCACCCCAAGCAGGCTGGTGCCCTTGGCGGCCCAGTCGCGCGACGAGCCGGAGCCGTACTCCTTGCCGCCGAGCACCACCAGCGGAATGTTCTGTGCCGCATAGTTCTGCGCGGCGTCATAGATGAACGACTGCGGGGCGCCCGGCTGGGTGAAGTCGCGGGTGTAGCCCCCGGCGGGGACCTCGCCCAATCCAGCGAGGACCTGGTTGCTGAGCCGGATGTTGGCGAAGGTGCCGCGGATCATGACCTCGTGGTTGCCGCGCCGCGAACCCAGGGAGTTGAAGTCGGCCGGCCGCACGCCGTTGGCCTCCAGGTACTGGGCTGCGGGAGTGCCCTTCTTGATGCTGCCGGCCGGTGAGATGTGGTCGGTGGTCACCGAATCGCCCAGCAACGCAAGCACTCTCGCGCCGGTGATGTTGTTGACCGGCTGCGGCTCGGCGGGCATGCCGTCGAAGTAGGGGGGCTTGCGCACATAGGTGGACTTCGGGTCCCAGGCGAAGGTGTTGCCCGACGGCGTGGGCAGATTGCGCCAGCGCTCGTCGCCCTTGAACACGTCGGCGTAGCTGTCGACGAACATCTCCCGGTTGATCGAGGAGGCGATGGTCTCCTCGATCTCCTTCTGTGTCGGCCAGATGTCCTTGAGGAACACGTCATTGCCGTTGCCGTCCTTACCCAGCGGGTCGGACTCGAAATCGAAGTCCATGGTGCCGGCGATGCCGTAGGCGATCACCAGCGGCGGCGAGGCGAGGTAGTTCATCTTGACGTCGGGGGAGATGCGTCCCTCGAAGTTGCGGTTGCCGGACAGCACGGCGGTGACGGCCAGATCGTTGTCGTTGACGGCCTTGGAGATCTCGTCGGGCAGCGGGCCGGTGTTGCCGATGCAGGTGGTGCATCCGTAGCCGCCCAGGTAGTAGCCCAGCTTCTCCAGATACGGCCACAGGCCGGCCTTTTCGTAGTAGTCGGTCACCACCTGCGAGCCGGGCGCCATGTTGGTCTTGACCCACGGCTTGGTGGTCAGACCCTTCTCGACGGCCTTCTTGGCCAGCAGCGCGGCGCCGAGCATGACCGAGGGATTGGAAGTATTGGTGCACGAGGTGATTCCGGTGACCACCACCGCCCCGTGGTCGAGCACGAACTCGCCTCGGTCGGCCGACCGCACCATCACTGGCTTGCTGGGCCGGCCGTGCGAGCCGTTGGACGCCGACGGTCGCATGTCGACGGCGCCGTTGTCGGCGAACGACAGCGCCGCCGGATCGCTGGCCGGGAAGGACTCCTCGTCAGCCTCGTCGAGTTTGGTGTGCGGTGTCGGGTGGTTCTCTTCGACGTAGTTGTGAATGTCCTTACGGAAGGCCGTCTTCGCGTCGGTCAGCTCGATGCGGTCCTGCGGACGCTTGGGCCCGGCGATCGACGGCACCACGGTCGACAGATCCAGTTCCAGGTACTCGGAGAACACCGGCTCATGATCCGGCCCCTCTGAATCGGCGTAGTGCCACATACCTTGAGCTTTGGCGTAGGCCTCCACCAGGGCAACCTGCTCCTCGCTGCGGCCGGTCAGCCGCAGGTAGTCGATGGTGACCTCGTCGATCGGGAACATCGCTGCGGTGGAACCGAATTCGGGGCTCATATTGCCCAGGGTGGCGCGGTTGGCCAGCGGCACCTCGGCCACGCCCTTGCCGTAGAACTCGACGAACTTGCCCACCACACCGTGCTTGCGCAGCATGTCGGTGACGGTCAGTACCACGTCGGTGGCGGTCACGCCCGGCTTGATCTCGCCGGTCAGCTTGAAGCCGACGACCCGGGGGATCAGCATCGACACCGGCTGGCCCAGCATGGCCGCCTCGGCCTCGATGCCGCCGACGCCCCAGCCCAGCACGCCCAGGCCGTTGACCATGGTGGTGTGGCTGTCGGTGCCCACGCAGGTGTCGGGGTAGGCCACACCGTCACGGACCATGGTCACCCGCGCCAGGTACTCGATGTTGACCTGGTGGACGATCCCGGTGCCCGGCGGAACCACCTTGAAATCGTCGAAAGCGCCCTGCCCCCAACGCAGGAACTGATAACGCTCGCCATTCCGTTCGTATTCGAGCGCGACGTTCCTTTCGAAGGCGCCGGCGTTGCCGAAGAAGTCCAGGATCACCGAGTGGTCGATCACCAGTTCGGCCGGCGCCAGCGGGTTGACCTTCTCCGGGTCACCGCCGAGCGCGGTCACCGCCTCGCGCATGGTGGCCAGGTCGACGACGCAGGGCACTCCGGTGAAGTCCTGCATGATCACCCGCGCCGGGGTGAACTGGATCTCGATGCTCGGCTGCGCCGAGGGGTCCCAGTTCGCGATCGCGGTGATGTGGTCGCCGGTGATGTTGGCGCCGTCCTCGGTGCGCAGCAGGTTCTCCGCGAGCACCTTGAGGCTGTAGGGAAGCTTCTCGGTTCCCGGGACCGCGTCGAGCCGGTAGATCTCGTAGCTCTTGTCCCCGACCTTGAGGGTGTCGTGGGCTCCGAAAGAATTCAGGGACGAACTGGCGCTACTCACATCAAACTCCCGGCGTGTGCTTGATCTTAAAATCGAAGGTCAGTGGCAGGTCGAATCTTAACGGGGCCGACGTCCCGCCAGGGGAGCCGACCCCAAGCTTCCAGTCTCGTCTCCCACGGCGCGTGCTGCCACCGCGTGGCGGTGATAGCGGTACCGTCTGATCTCGTGAGCCCGCTGACTGCTCCCACTTTCCTGCCGCCCTACCTGCCCACCTTCATCCCCGTCGAGGTGTGCAGTGCCGCCGGATTGCCGTCCTCCACCCCGGTGGACGCCTGCATGGCCGCGGTCAAGGCCGACGTCGCCAAGGATGGCGTGGCCGCTGCGCCCGCCGATGTGCCCGGCCTGCAGAAGGTCGTCAGAGGCGCGCAGGACCGTGGCATCGACCTCAAGGTCGTCGTCATCGACAAGAGCCCGATCATCGACACCCCGCTGCGAGATATCGCCCGCCAGGTCCAAGAGGCCAACCCCGGTTCCACCGTGCTGGTCCTGAGCCCGGAATTCGCCGGCACCTACAGCACCAGCTACGACCGTGTCCTGCTGGAGGCGGGGCAGGACGTCGCCAAGACCGCCGGCAATCCAGTACAGGGCGCACAGAATTTCGTCGACCAGTTGAAGACTCCGATTTTCAACTGGACCGCATTCACAATCCTGCTCGTTTTAGCCGTCGCGGCGGCCGCTGTCGTGACACGACTTGTTCAACGTCGGGTCACCCGCGCGAAGTAAGCCACCTGCGCAGACGTCATTTCCTGGCGTTTTCTTAAGATCACTATTCGGTCACACCTGCGGAAATACAAACGTGTAATTCTTTGCGCCCGTTTCTTCCGCGGCAGTAGTGACGTACGGTGCAGTTGTCGCCATTGTTATTGATGAGGTTTTTGTGACCTCTGTGACAGGCGTGACTGATCGTGCAGCACTAGGAGTCGGAGTCAAATTGAGACGTCGAATGGGACCTTCGAGTGGTTCCCGCAGCGTTCGGGCTACCCGGGCCCTCTGCCCTCTGACGCTGACGGTCGCCATGACGATCACCGTGCCCGGGCTGGCTCAGGCCGACCCCGATCAGGAGCCCAACAGCATGGCCGCTCTGGTGGCCGACGTCGCCGAGGCCAACCAGAAGCTGCAGGACATCGGCGCGCGGGTGCAGGCCGAGCAGGAGGGCGTCAACAAGGCCATCGTCGAGGTCCAGGAAGCCCGCGACGCCGCGGCGGCCGCCCAGCAGAACGTCCAGTCCAGCGAACAGGCCGTCAAGGACGCCAACTCCGCGATCGTCGAGGCGCAGAAGAAGTTCGACACCTTCGCCGCGGCCAGCTACGTCAACGGCCCGTCCGGCTCCCTGGTGCTGGCCCGCACCCCCGAGGAGATCCTCTCCAGCGCCTCCGCCGGCCAGACCCTGGCCATCAGTTCCCAGCAGATCATGGCCGGGCTTCGGCAGGCCCGCACCGCCGCGGTCAACTCCGATGCCGCGGCCCGGGAGGCCAAGGCGAACGCCGACAAGGCGGTCCAGGACGCGCGGAGCAGCCAGGACGCCGCGGTCGCCGCACTGACCGACGCGCAGAAGAACTTCCGCCAACAGCAGGCCGAGATTGATCGCCTCGCCGCCGAGCGCAAGGCCGCCCAGCAGAGGCTCGCCGCCGCGCGCGCCTGGTCGGCTGCGGCTAAGGTTCCGCCTTCGGCTTCAGCGGCCAAGGTTCCGCCTTCGGCTTCAGCGGCTAAGGTTCCGCCTTCGGCTTCAGCGGCTCAGCTTCCGCCTTCAGCCGCCGCCCCGCCCGTCGCCGGCGGGCCCGCGCCGCAGGCGGCCGTCGTCAACGACGCCGCCGGGCCGGTGGCTCAGGCCGCCGCGCCGGCCGGGCCGGGGGACCGCTGGGAGGGTGGCGCCGGTCCGGCGCCCGGGGCGACGGTGACGGTGCCCTACGGCGACCCCTCCGAATGGGATCTGACACTGCCGGCGGTGCCGAGTGCGTTCCTCTCCGGTGACCCGGTCCAGATCATCAACGGCGTCCTGCAGATCGCGTCCAATTCGTTCCAGGTGACCCAGGACCTCGGCAAGAAGTTCCTGCAGAAGCTCGGCATCCTCAAGCCCACCGACACCGGGATCACCAACGGCGGCGGCATCCCGTTGGTGTACGGCAACCAGGCCATCGAGTACGTCATCAAGCGGGCGCAGTCCCAGATCGGCGTCCCGTACTCGTGGGGCGGCGGCAACGCCGCGGGCCCCAGCCGTGGCATCGACTCCGGCGCCGGCACCGTCGGGTTCGACTGCTCCGGGCTGGTGCTCTACGCCTTCGCCGGCGCCGGCATCAAACTTCCGCACTATTCCGGGTCGCAATACGAGATGGGCCGCAAGATCCCGTCCGCGCAGATGCGGCGCGGCGACGTGCTCTTCTGGGGTCCGGGGGGCTCCCAGCACGTGGCGATCTACCTCGGCAACGGGCAGATGATCGAGGCGCCCTACACCGGTTCCTTCGTCAAGATCTCGCCGGTGCGCACCAGCGGCATGACGCCCTTCGCCATCCGCTACGTCGAATGGTGAGGCAGGGCATGTCGCAGCACACCCGGTTGTTCCGCGTTCTCACGGCGCTGCTGACGGCGCTGCTCCTGACACTGGGCGGCGTGGGCCTGGCGTCCCCGGCCGCCGCCGAGGAGGGCTGGGATCCCACGTTGCCCCAGGTCCTCAGCGCGGGCGCCCCCGGTGATCCGGTCGCGATGGCGCAGGCCTCCCTGGCGTTCACCCAGCAGGCCGCCCAGGCCACCATGGACCTGGGCAAGAAGTTCCTGGCCGGTCTCGGTATCGGCGGCGGCTCCGCGGCCGTGCCCGGCGGCCGGGTCAACGGCCCGCAGGCCATCGAATACATAATTCGCCGCGGCGCATCCCAGCGAGGAGTGCCGTACTCCTGGGGTGGCGGCGCCATCAACGGGCCCAGCGAGGGCGTGGACCAGGACGCCGGCAAGGTCGGTTATGACTGCTCGGGGTTCACCCGCTACGCCTACGCCGGCGTGGGAGTGCAACTGCCGAAGTACTCCGGCGACCAGTACACCGCCGGTCGGCACGTCTCACCGTCGCAGGCCAAGCGGGGCGACCTGATCTTTTACGGCCCCGGGGGCAGCCAGCACGTCGCCATCTATCTGGGCAACGGCCAGATGATGGAGGCATCCTCGGCGGCCGGCCAGGTGACGGTCGGCCCAGTTCGCACCGCCGGGATGACGCCCTATCTGACCCGGGTCATCGAGACCTAGCCGCCCCAGCGGCGGACCGACGCGCCAGCGAAGACACCCACGTCGACGGATTCCGGATCGCCTGGAATAGTTGTCGACAGGACACCAGGCGGCCGGCACAGACGCGGGCAGCCGGCATCGATGTGTCAGCCAACAGCTGTGGAGGGTTTGTCAATGACGTCACCAGGTGGCTACGCGGGTTCGAGCACCGCTGCCAGCGGCAACGGTCTGGCCGCCGAGGTACACACCCTGGAACGGGCGATCTTCGAAGTCAAGCGGATCATCGTCGGTCAGGACACCCTCGTCGAACGCATCCTGGTGGGTCTGCTGGCCAAGGGCCACGTGCTGCTCGAAGGTGTGCCGGGGGTGGCCAAGACGCTCGCGGTCGAGACCTTCGCCAAGGTGGTCGGCGGCACCTTCGCCCGCATCCAGTTCACCCCCGACCTGGTGCCCACCGACATCATCGGCACCCGGATCTACCGGCAGGGCCGCGAAGAGTTCGACATCGAACTCGGCCCGGTGGTGGTCAACTTCCTGCTCGCCGACGAGATCAACCGCGCGCCGGCGAAGGTGCAGTCCGCGCTGCTGGAGGTCATGGCCGAGCGCAAGATCTCCATCGGCGGCCAGACCTACCCGCTGCCCAAGCCGTTCCTGGTGATGGCCACCCAGAACCCCATCGAGAACGAGGGCGTCTACCCGCTGCCCGAGGCCCAGCGTGACCGCTTCCTGTTCAAGATCAACGTCGACTACCCGTCGCCGGAAGAGGAGCGCGAGATCATCTACCGGATGGGTGTGACCCCGCCGGAGCCCAAGCAGATCCTGGAGACCGGCGACCTGTTGCGCCTTCAGGACGTGGCGGCCAACAACTTCGTTCATCACGCGCTGGTCGACTACGTGGTTCGGGTGGTCACCGCCACCCGCCGCCCCGAGCAGTTCGGCATGCCCGACGTCCGCGCCTGGATCGCCTACGGCGCGTCGCCGCGCGCCTCGCTGGGCATCATCGCCGCGGCCCGGGCACTGGCGCTGGTCCGTGGGCGCGATTACGTGGTGCCCACCGACGTCATCGAGGTGATCCCGGACGTGCTGCGCCACCGACTGGTGCTTACTTACGACGCGTTGGCCGACGACGTCAAGGCCGACACCGTGATCGCCCGCATTCTGCAAACCGTCGGGCTGCCTCAGGTGAATGCCATGCCGCAGCAAGGACATTCGGTGCCGCCGGTCGGGGCGCAGGCCGTTTCACCCGCGGCCGGTGCCAGCGCTCGGTGAGCGAATCGCACTCCATCCACCCGCCCTCGTTCGGCCGTGGTGAGATCGACGACGCCAAGCTGTCAGCGGCGTTGCGTCAGCTTGAACTGACCGTCAAGCGCAAGCTCGACGGTGTGTTGCAGGGCAACCACCTCGGCCTGATCCCGGGCCCCGGATCCGAACCCGGCGACTCGCGAATCTACCAACCGGGTGACGACGTGCGCCGGATGGACTGGTCGGTGACCGCCCGTACCACCCACCCGCACGTGCGGCAGATGGTCGCCGACCGCGAACTGGAGACCTGGCTGGTGGTTGACATGTCCGCGAGCCTGGACTTCGGCACCACCGGCTGCGAGAAGCGCGATCTGGCGGTCGGCGCCGCCGCGGCCATCACCTATCTCAACAGCGGCGGCGGCAACCGGATCGGGGCGCTGATCGCCAACGGGCAGGACATCATTCGCGTCCCGGCCCGCTCCGGGCGTCAGCACGAGCAGACCCTGCTGCGCGCCATCGCGACCTGCCCGCGTGCCCCGCTGGGGGTGCGCGGCGACCTGGCGGTCGCCATCGACGCGCTGCGCCGTCCGGAGCGCCGCCGCGGGATGGCGGTGATCATCAGCGACTTCCTCGGCCCGATCAACTGGATGCGCCCGCTGCGCGCCATCTCGGCCCGTCACGAGGTGCTGGGCATCGAAGTCCTGGACCCCCGCGACGTTGAACTCCCCGACGTGGGGGATGTGATCCTGCAGGACACCGAGTCGGGGGTGACGCGGGAGTTCACCATCGACGAGCAGTTGCGCGACGATTTCGCCCGCGCCGCCGCCGCCCATCACGACGAGGTGGCACGCACCCTGCGCCGCTGCGGTGCTCCGCTGATGACGTTGCGCACCGACCGGGAGTGGATCGCCGACATCGTGCGTTTCGTCGCGTCCCGGCGCCGCGGAGCGATGGCGGGATCGCAATGAGCCTGCCGTTGCTCGGGCCGATGTCGCTCGGCAATTTCGCCCACCCGTGGATGTTCCTGTTCCTGTTGGCCGTCGCCGGGCTGGTGGCGCTCTATATCTATGTGCAGCGGTCCCGGGAGAAGCGCATCCTGCGGTTCGCCAACATGGAGCTGCTGGAAAGCGTTGCCCCGCAACGCCCCAAACGCTGGCGTCACCTGCCCGCGATTCTGTTGATCTCGTCGCTGGTGCTGTTCACCGTCGCCATGGCCGGGCCGCAGAACGACGTCCGCGTCCCGCGCAACCGGGCCGTCGTCATGCTGGTCATCGACGTATCGCAGTCGATGCGGGCCACCGACGTCGAGCCGAGCCGGCTGGCCGCCGCGCAGGTCGCTGCCAAGCAGTTCGCCGACCAGCTGACCGCGGGCATCAACCTCGGCCTGATCGGCTATGCCGGCACTGCGACGGTGCTGGTGTCGCCCACCACCAACCGGGACGCCACCAAGATCGCGCTGGACAAACTGCAACTGGCCGACCGCACCGCCACCGGCGAGGCGATCTTCACCGCTCTGCAGGCGATCGCCACCGTGGGTGCGGTGATCGGCGGCGGCGACGAAGGCGACAAGCCACCCGGCCGGATCGTGCTGATGTCCGACGGCAAGGAGACGGTGCCGTCCAACCCGGACAACCCCAAGGGCGCCTTCACCGCGGCGCGCACAGCCAAGGACCAGGGCGTGCCGATCTCGACGGTGTCCTTCGGCACCCCGTACGGCTACGTCGAGATCAACGATCAGCGCCAGCCGGTGCCGGTCGACGACGCGATGCTCAAGAAGATCGCCGAACTCTCCGACGGCAACGCCTACAGCGCTTCGACCCTGGAGCAGCTCAAAGAGGTGTTCACTTCGCTGCAGGACCAGATCGGCTACGAGACCGTCAAGGGCGACGCGAGCGTGGGCTGGCTGCGACTGGGGTCGCTGCTGCTGGCATTGGCCGCGCTGGCGGCGCTGCTCATCAATCGCCGGCTGCCCGGCTAGCTTTCACCGGCCAAATCGACAAACCGCCGAGAAAGATCGAGTGAATCGCTGCAGAACGTCGATCTCGGCCTGCGGCGAGCCGGATTTCGGGCTGCTGTGCGTCAGGCATTAAGTTGACGGGCATGACCGACACCGCCTCGACTGAGACAGCCGGCCAGAACGTCGGCGGCAAACCACCATTCGTCTCCCGTTCGGTGCTGGTCACCGGCGGCAACCGCGGGATCGGCCTAGCCATCGCGCGCCGCCTTGCCGCCGACGGCCACAAGGTAGCGGTCACCCACCGCGGTTCCGGGGCGCCCGACGGCCTGTTCGGGGTGGAGTGCGACGTCACCGACAGCGCCGCCGTGGACCGCGCCTTCACCGAGGTCGAGGAGCACCAGGGTCCGGTCGAGGTGCTGGTGTCCAACGCCGGTATCACCGCTGATGCCTTCCTGATCCGGATGACCGAGGAGCGGTTCCAGAAGGTCATCGACGCCAACCTGACCGGCGCCTTCCGGGTGGTCCAGCGGGCGGCCCGCAGCATGCAGAAGAAGCGGTTCGGGCGGATCATCTTCGTCGGCTCCGTCTCCGCCAGCTGGGGGATCGGCAACCAGGCCAACTACGCGGCCTCCAAGGCCGGCCTGATCGGCATGGCCCGGTCCATCTCCCGCGAACTGTCCAAGGCCGGTGTCACCGCCAACGTGGTGGCACCCGGTCTGATCGACACCGACATGACCCAGTCGATGGACGAGCGGGTCCGGGCCGGCGCGCTGGAGTTCATCCCGGCCAAGCGGATCGGCACCGCCGACGAGGTCGCCGGTGCGGTCAGCTTCCTGGCCTCCGAGGACGCCGGATACATCGCCGGCGCGGTGATCCCCGTCGACGGCGGCATGGGCATGGGCCACTAGATCTCCACGACAGCACGTTGGCGCATAGGGCGAAAGGACCCACATGGCAGGGCTTTTGGAGGGCAAACGTGTCCTCGTCACCGGCATCATCACCGATTCCTCGATCGCGTTTCACATTGCGCGCGTCGCGCAGGAGGCGGGGGCGGAGCTGGTCTGCACCGGATTCGACCGGATGCGGCTGATTCAGCGCATCGTGGACAGACTTCCGAGTCCGGCTCCCTTACTGGAACTCGACGTGCAGAATCCCGAGCACCTCGACAGCCTGGCCGATCGGGTCTCCGAGGTGATCGGTAAGGACAACCGGCTCGACGGCGTCGTGCATTCCATCGGCTACATGCCGCCCAGTGGCATGGGCATCAACCCGTTCTTCGACGCCCCCTATGAGGACGTCGCCAAAGGCATCCACATCTCGGCGTTCTCCTATGCGTCGTTGGCCAAAGCCGTTCTGCCGATCATGAACCCGGGCGGCGGAATCGTGGGCATGGACTTCGATCCGACCCGCGCCATGCCGGCCTACAACTGGATGACGGTCGCCAAGAGCGCGCTGGAATCGGTCAACCGGTTCGTCGCCCGCGAAGCGGGCAAGGTCGGGGTGCGCTCCAATCTCGTTGCTGCCGGCCCGATCCGGACGCTGGCGATGAGCGCGATCATGGGTGGCGCGCTGGGGGATCAGTTCAAGGACGAGATGGCGATGCTCGAAGAGGGCTGGGACAGCCGGGCACCGCTGGGCTGGGATATGAAGGACCCCACCGCGGTCGCCAGGACGGTGTGTGCGCTGGTCTCCGACTGGCTGCCCGCCACCACCGGAACCGTCATCTACGCCGACGGCGGCGCCAGCACCCAGCTTCTCTGATGGCACCCTTCGACGCACTGCTGCTGCTGTCCTTCGGTGGTCCCGAGGGGCCCGACCAGGTCATGCCGTTCCTGGAGAACGTCACCCGCGGGCGTGGGATCCCGCGCGAGCGGCTGGAATCGGTGGCCGAGCACTACCTGCACTTCGGCGGGGTCTCGCCCATCAACGCCATCAACCGTGCGCTGATCGAGTCCATCGAGACCGAGCTCGCCGAGCGGGGCGAGCGGTTGCCGGTGTATTTCGGCAACCGCAACTGGCATCCGTTCGCCGAGGACACCGTCGCGCAGATGAAAGCGGACGGAGTGCAGCGGGCCGCCGTGTTCACCACCTCGGCGTGGGGCGGTTACTCCGGTTGCACCCAGTATCAGGAGGACATCGCCCGGGCGCGTACGGCCACCGGCGAGAACGCACCCGAACTGGTCAAGCTGCGGCAGTATTTCGACCATCCGCTGCTGATCGAGATGTTCGCCGACGCCGTCGCGCAGGCCGCCGACGAGCTGCCGGCCGACCTGCGAGGCGATGCGCGGCTGGTCTTCACCGCGCATTCGATTCCGATGCGCGCCGTCGACCGCTGCGGGCCCGGCCTGTATCCGCGCCAGGTCGACTACGCCTCCAGCCTGGTCGCCGCGGCCGCCGGCTACTCCGACTACGACGTGGTGTGGCAGTCCAGGTCCGGGCCGCCGCAGGTGCCGTGGCTGGAACCCGATGTGGGAGATCATCTTTCGACGTTGGCGGCGTCGGGAACCAAGGCCGTCATCGTATGCCCGGTCGGATTCGTCGCCGACCACATCGAGGTCATCTGGGATCTGGACAGCGAACTCGCCGAGCAGGCCGGGGAACTCGGCGTCGCGCTGGCGCGGGCCACCACACCCAATGCCCAGCCGCGGTACGCCCGGTTGGCACTGGACCTGCTCGACGAGGTTCGCGAAGGCCGGCCGCCTTCCAGAGTCGCTGGGTCGCAACCGGTTCCGGTTCAGGGTGCCAGTGTCAACGGCAAGTTCTGCACCGACATCTGCGTGGCCAGCGCCGAGGCGGCGGCCGCTGCTGCCTCGACTCGTCCGACTCCTCCTCGGGCCTAGCGGCCCGCATCGTCATCGGACTAGCGCCTCGATTCGTCCGACTCCTCCTCGGGCCTGGCGGCCCGCATCGTCATCGGACTAGCGCCTCGATTCGTCCGACTCCTCCTCGGGCCTGGCGGCCCGCATCGTCATCGGACTAGCGCCAGGCCGACTCCAGGATCGCGCTGACCGCAGCCGCCCGCGCCGCCCGAACCACCGAGGACAACGGCCGCAACGCCGAATCGGCGATACGGGCCTCCGAAGCGCTCTGGGTGCCGATCGGCGCCACCCCGGAACTGACGGTGATGATCGCGTCGACGTGCGCCGCGGTAGACAGCACCCGCACCGCCCGGCTGGGCGCATGGTCGGGGATGCCGTGGTGGCAGGTGGCCTGCAGCACTTCCTCGACCAGCGAACGCGGATCTTCTGCGCCGGCAGCGAGTCGCAGCGCGTCCAGGGCATCGGCGGCCGACCGTACCGCCGAGCGCAACGAATACTCGGCTTCGCCGAGGTCCATATAGTCGGCGACCGGCGGGTTGGGCAGTGAGTACACCGACCACAGCAGCGTCTCCCGCGGCAGCGGGGCATCGTCGTCGTCCACCTCGAACGCGGGGACCAGGCCGATCGCCGTGCCGTCGGGGGAGCTGATGAGCACTGCCTCTCCGGCGTCGAGGGCGTCGGTCTGGAACTGGGTGCCCACCGGCAGGCCGCGGACGTCGCCGGGAACCGGCAGCGCCAGGCTGATCGACGGTCTCACCGGCCCGTCGTAGCGGCGCGGGCCCGTCGCGGTGCGCACCGTCTGCAGCAGCGACATCGGTCCGGCATTGTCGACGTCCGGCCACGGCAAACCCGTGCGGCCCGCCGCGACGGCGTCGTAAGCAGTCACCGAATGTATTGGCGCCCAGGCGGTCAGTGCGTCGAGGACGTCGTCGGGTGCCGCCTGGCCGGCCAGCCAGGCGTTGGACCACACCGATAACGAGACACTCGGGCACCACATATTGGTCGTGAGTGTAGTGGCTTGGGCGACCCCCGGCCGGGCCCTCGTCAGGCCCGGCGCACTCCCACCGGCAGCGCGTATCGTGGCGTTATGTCCGCGCCGCTGATCTGGCTGGTCGCCGCGCTCGGGCTGGCAGCCGCCGAGGCGCTCACGGGGGATATGTCCCTGCTGATGCTCAGCGGCGGGGCGCTCGCCGCGGCGGGGTCGTCCTGGCTGCTCGGCCTGCCGCTGTGGGCCGACGGGGTGGTGTTCCTGGTGGTATCGGTTCTGCTGCTGGCGCTGGTGCGCCCCACAGCGCGCCGGCGGCTGACGGCCGGGCGGGGGCTTCCCGAGCCGATCAGGGCGCTGGAGGGCAAGCACGCACTGGTGCTGGACCGGGTCGTCGGCGGCCAGGGCCGGGTCAAGCTCGACGGTGAGGTCTGGACGGCTCGCCCGCTCGATGAGAACGACAGCTACGAGCCCGGTGAGCAGGTGACCGTGATGCACATCGACGGCGCGACCGCCGTCGTCTGGCGCGACGCCTA
>NZ_JBIIOV010000081.1:0-13870 GCF_044342925.1 Mycobacterium sp.
CCGACGGTGCCCTTGTGATCGTCAGTCCGCTGCCGATTGTCGGTGGGACCGGAAGCCCCGCCCGGGTGCTGGCAGTGATTCCCGGCGACCGGCCCTAGTCCCCCGTGTCGCGGCCGCGTGCTCGCCTGCCCGCCGGCCGAAGAACGATCCCGCGCCCAATTGCGTTCCGCTGGAATACCCTTTACCGTCCTGGGCCAGGGTCGAGGCACACGCGCCGGCGGCATACAGGCCCGCGATGGCATGGCCGTCCGCCCGCAGCACCTGACCGTCGACATCGTTGGCCAGCCCCCCGACGGTGAAACCGGAATACAGCGCCTTGCCCAGCGACAGGTCGAACGCCGCCCATGGGCCTTTGTCTTGCGGCGCAAGGAATTCCGGCTGCTTGTGAAAGTCCGGGTCCTCGCCGCGGGCGGCGTCCTCGTTGTAGCGGTTCAGGGTGTCCACCAGATTGCCTGCCGGGATACCGAGAGCCGACTCCATCTCCTGCACCGTCTCCCAGCCGTCGATGAATTTGATCAACGGGAATTCCGGGCGCTGCAGATGCGCCTCGTCGACGATCAGGAACGCCGCGCTGTCGGGTTGATCCATGACGTAACCCGACGTGCGGGAGTGGTAGGAGTCCTCAGCGACGAACCGCTTGCCCAGTTTGTTGACGATGATCCCGGTGAGCAGCACCGACGGCGGGTAGACCGGCGCGGTGATGAACGCCTGGTCCATGTGCTTGGTGGCACCGCCGGCCGACATTCCCAGCCGGATGCCCAGGCCGTCGTCGTAGGTGTTGCCCAGCACGAACGGCTTCTCGGCCAACATCGGGGTGTAGGCGGCGACCATCTCGGCGTTCATCACGAATCCGCCGGCGGCGATCACCACGGCGCGAGCGCGCACCGCCCCGGTGTCGCCGAAATGCTTCCAGGTGACCCCGGCCACCTCGCCGTCGTCGAGGATGAGGTGCGTCGCGCCGGTTTCGTAGCGCACCTCTACGCCCAGTTCGGCGGCCCGCTTGAGCAACAACTCGATGACCAGGGCCGCCCCCCGGGTGTCGCCGGGCACCGGGACCTTGTGCCCGCGCGGTGCGGGGACGGCGAGATCGCAGTAGGGCCAGACCTTTTCGTTGCCGGTGTACATCAGCCCTTCGGTTCCGGGCTGGATCACCGCCTTCTCCGGGTAGTAGCTGCGCTCGAAGTGCACGCCGAGGTCCTCGAGCCAGTCGAAGTGCTCGACGCTGCCGTCACAGTAGGCGCGGATCTTGTCGTATTCGGGTTCCCGCGACATCGCGACGAGGTAGGAGTACATCTCCTCGGCACTATCGGGATGGCCGGTGGCCTGCTGCACCGCGGTGCCACCGCCGAGGTAGAAGTGCCCGCCGGCCAGTGCGGTGGTGCCGCCCGCGACAGCCGCGCGTTCCAGCACCAGGACCCGGGCACCACAGGCCGCGGCGCTGACCGCCGCGCACCCCCCGCCGATGCCGAAACCGATGACCACGACGTCGACGTCGTCGGACCAGTCGGTCACAGCGGAGGCGTCGATCGTGGCCGGAATGTCCAGCCCACTCATGGGAACGAGGATATCCCCGGGCCGCCCGGCTGGCGAGAACGTGTTCTAGTTTTACGGGGTGGCGGCGGCGTTGAGGATGGTCTCCCCGGTGTCCGCGCGTAGCTGCTGCCCGGTGGCCTGCCAGGACACCGCCGCCGGCAGCTGACCCCAGGTGCTGTTGAACAGTCCCATCATCACCGCGGTGCCGCCGGGCCCCAGGGTGTAGACCGGGCCGCCGGAGTCGCCCTTCTGGCTGACGACGCCGTTGTTCATGGTGAACCAGCCGTTGTTGACCCGCTCCACGGCGCCGCAGGTCTCCCCCGTCACCACCCCGAAGTGGCAGATGGGCTGGCCGACCACGAGTTGGACTCCGGGGTCGACGACCAGGTTGCGGCCACCGGGCAGCACCGTGCTGACGGTGACGTCCGGGGCGAGGGTGATGGTCTCGTAGTCGCTGATCACCTGGTCGGTGCGCACCACCGTGCCGTCGGGGGTGTTGTCCCGGGCGGTGGCGACGACGCCGACGAACCTGCCGTCACGGTCGGTGACGGTTCCGTTGCCGCGGCAGTGGCCTGCGGAGTAGGCGATCCGGACGACGGGATCGACGAAGCCGAGGGTGCACACCGTGCTGCCCTGGCGGATCTCCATGCCCGGGTAGACCTGAAGTCCACCGTCGGCCGCGGCGGCCGACGGCAGAGCGGTCAGCGCTGCCGTGGCCGCCGCGGCGACGACGACGAGAGATCCCAGGAGACGGGGCACCATACACCTCGATCGGTCGGCGACCCGTCAACCGACGGGATCGCAATAAGCGTGTCGAGGTGTGTATCGGCCCGGTGGCCGAATCGTTACCGACTCTTTATGGCGAACCCGTCGACGTCAGCGGATAACCCGCTGACGGCCGGACTCACGGGATCGTGATGACCTGGCCGACCTCGATGTGGTCCGGATTGGCGATGTTGTTGGCCTTGGCCAGCTCCATGTAGCGGTTGCCGTCGCCCAGGTACTGCTTGGCGATGTTGAACAGGGTGTCGCCGGAAACCACGGTGTGGGTGCGCGGAGCCGGCGGGGCCGGCGGGGCGGGCACCTCGTTGGCAACCGGAGCGACCTCTTCGGTGACCACCGGCGGCGGCGGAGCGTCGGTCTCGGTGCGCGACGACCAGGCGGCCCCGTCGGCCGAATAGAGCACGACGTTGCGATCGTCCTGAACGACCAGGCGGACGTCTTTCTTGCCCTTGGTGTCACTGTTCCACTTCGGGGTGTCCCCGGCATAGAGCACGAAGTTGCCGTCCGACTGGACCTCGGCACGGTCGACGCCCTGGCCGTCGGTGCTGGTGGCCCAGACCGCCTCGCCGCGCGCCGCGAGAACGAGGTTGCCGTCGTCCTGCAGCGTCAGGGTGTAGGCGCCGTTGCTCGACGTGAGCGCATCGCCCCGGCCGAGCTTCTGTCCTGCGTTGAGTGTGTCTCCCACGACTTGATTAACCTCCTGAAGATGCCGCCGTCTCGTCGGCGGGCGTCCGCGAGCCTATCCGAAATCAGTGTCTACCTGGCGAAGCGCGCCAGCACCGGACCCAGGATCGCGAGGATGAAAACGTACGGTGTGGCGACCGCGCTGAGTGTGCCGGCGCCGGCGCCGACCAACCCGATGATCACCAAGGAGAACTCCCCGCGGGCGATCAGGGCCGTACCGGCGCGGCGCTGACCTGCCCGGGCCACGCCCTCCCGTCGCGCGGCGTAGATACCGGTGATCACCTTGGTGCCGGCGGTCACCGCCGCCAGCGCCAGCGCGAACGGCAGCTTGGGCAGCAGGTCGCCGGGCGCGACCGCCAGCCCGATCGACACGAAGAACACCGCTGCGAACAGGTCGCGCAGCGGGTTGAGGACGCTGCGGGCGCGGTCGGCGATCGGGCCGGTCAGGGTGAGTCCGACCAGGAAGGCGCCGACCGCGGCCGAGGCGTGCAGGTGTTCGGCGATCGCCGCCACGATCAGGGTGAGGCCGAGGATTCGCAGCAGCATCTGTTCGTCTTCGGGGTGACCGAGCATCCGTCCGACGTGGTGGCCCCACCGCATCGACACCAGGAAGGCCAGGCCCAGGGCGCCGATGGCGACCGCCGCCCACAGCAGCGCCTGTACAACCGTGCCGCCGGAGGCCAGCACGGTGAGCACCGGCAGGTAGGCCGCCATGGCGAAGTCCTCCAGCACCAGCACCGACAGCACCGCCGGGGTTTCCCGGTTACCGAGCCGATCCAGATCGCCGAGCAGCCGGGCGATCACCCCCGACGACGAGATATAGGTGATGCCGGCCAGCGCCAGGATGCCGACCGCATCGAGGCCGAGCAACCAGCCGGCCAGCGCCCCCGGAGTGGCGTTGAGCACCAGGTCCACCGCGGCCGAGGGCAGATGGCGGCGCAGCGACTGGGAGAACTCGCCGATGGAGAACTCCAGGCCCAGGGTGAGCAGCAGCAGCACCACGCCGATCGAGGCACCGGACTCGACGAAGTCCGCGGCGGCGTCGACGGGGGCCAGCCCGCCGTTGCCCAGGAACAACCCGGCCAGCAGATACAGCGGGATCGGCGACAGCCCGAAGCGCCGCGCCGCTGCTCCCAGCACCGTCAGCACCACCAGAATGGCACCGAGCTCGAAGAGCAGCGGCGCCGAGACTGCCATGGGGATCAGCCCTGTTCGACCAGCTGACGGACCGCCGCAATTCCGTCCGCGGTGCCGATCACCACCAGCACGTCGTTGGCATGGAGCATTTCGTCGGGTCCGGGCGAGGCCAGCACCTGCTCGTCGCGGACCACCGCGACAATCGAGGCGCCGGTACGTGTTCGGGCCCGGGTGTCTCCCAGGGGCCGCCCGGCGTAGGGCGAGTGCGACCCCACCTCGACCTGCCCGGCGTCCAGGCCCGGCACCTCCTTGGTCAGGTCGGCGTAGCTTTCCACCATCCGCGGGGCGCCGAGGATCTGCGCCATAGCCTCGGCTTCGCGTTCGGTTAGCCGGAACACCCGCCGGGCCCGGTCCGGGTCCTTCGACGCGTACACCAGAACCTCGAAATCGCCCTTGCGATGGGCGATGACACCGATCCGGTCACCGTCGGAGTTGTCGAACTCGTACCGCAGCCCGACGCCGGGCAGCAGGGTTTCGTTGACGTCCACGTTTCCTAGTGTGCCGTGCCCGCGGCGATGTTGGTGGCAGGATCAGTGGCAGCCGGATCGGCGTTCACGGCGGGCTGCCAGCCCGGCGGCCCGAAGATGTAGCCCAGCCGTTCGCGCCAGGACCGGGCGGCCCGGACGTCGTGGGCGATCGCGATCGGCCGGCCTGATCGTCGCCGGCGTGCTCACCATCGAGTTATCCGGTTCGGCGCACTGATCGGCGCGCGCGGGCGCGGTCGGCAGAGCAAGATGGCGGACATGGCTGATCCGTCGTTGACCGCTGTCGCCGACCGTCTCGGGGTGGCGTGCGCCTACCACGACTGGACCGGAAATTTCGTGACCGTCGACCCGTCCACCGTGGTGGCCGTGCTGGCCGCGCTCGGGGTGCGCGCCGACACCGAGCAGGACTGCGCCGCCGCGCTCACCGACTTCGACCGGCAGCACTGGTCGCGGGCGCTGCCGCCGACGGTGGTCACCCGTTCGGGCACCGAAACGTCGTTCTGGGTGCACGTCACCCACGGCGCCCCGGCTCAGGTCTGGGTCCGCTTGGAGGACGGCACGGTCCGCACCGACATCCGGCAGGCCGACAACTGGAACCCGCCGTTCGACCTCGACGGCGCGCTGATCGGGGAAGCCACCTTCGTGCTGCCCGCCGACCTGCCGTTGGGGTACCATCGGATCCACTTGCGTTCGGGCCCAGAAGAATTCGACACAGAAGAATCCGGCACACACGAATTCGACACACACGAATTCGACACACACGAATTCGGCACCGCGCTCATCGTCACCCCGGCGTGGCTCGGGCTGCCGGCCCGGATGGGGGAACGCCGGGTCTGGGGTCTGGCCACCCAGCTCTACAGCGTGCAGTCCACGGGATCGTGGGGGTTCGGCGATCTGGCCGACCTCGCCGACCTCGCGGTGTGGGCGGGTTCCCGGCACGGTGCGGGCTACGTGCTGATCAACCCGCTGCACGCGGCCTCCCCCACCGCCCCCATGGAGCCCTCCCCCTACCTGCCCACCTCACGCCGGTTCGTCAACCCGCTCTATTTGCGGGTGGAAGCCATTCCAGAGTTCGCCACTCTGGCCAGGCGCGACCGGGTGCGCAACGCGCGCAAAGCGGTACAGCGACGGGCCCGCAAGTCCAACACCATTGACCGCGACGGCGTCTGGGCCGCCAAACGCAAGGCCCTCAAAGTCGTCTACCAGCAGCCCCGGTCGGCCGGCCGTGAACTGGCTTTCGCCGCGTTCAAACAGCGCGAGGGCACCGCGCTGGACGACTTCGCCACCTGGTGTGCGATTGCCGAGAAGCACGGCGGCGACTGGAAGTCGTGGCCGACCGCGCTGCAAAACCCGGCCGGCCCGGCGGTCGCCGACTTCGCCGAGCGCAACAGCGACGCGGTGGACTTCCACCGGTGGATGCAGTGGCAGCTCGACGACCAGCTGGCCCACGCGCAATCTCAGGCGCTGCGCACCGGGATGCCGCTGGGCATCATGGGCGATCTCGCCGTCGGGGTGCACCCCACCGGCGCGGACGCGTGGTCGCTGCAGGACGTGCTGGCCCTGGGCGTCACCGCGGGTGCCCCACCTGATGAGTTCAACCAGCTGGGCCAGGACTGGTCGCAGCCGCCGTGGCGGCCCGACCAACTCGAAGAGCTTGGCTACCAACCCTTTCGGGAACTGATCGCCGCGATCCTGCGGCACTCCGGCGGGGTGCGCATCGACCATGTGATCGGGCTGTTCCGGTTGTGGTGGATTCCCGAAGGCGCCCCGCCGACCCAGGGCACCTATGTCCGCTACAACCACGACGCGATGATCGGGATCGTCGCCCTAGAGGCGCACCGGGCCGGCGCGGTGGTGGTCGGTGAGGATCTGGGCACCGTGGAGCCGTGGGTGCGCGACTATCTGCGTGACCGCGGTGTGCTGGGCACCTCGATCCTGTGGTTCGAGATCGACGCGGACAGCCGCGGGCCGCTGCCGGCCCAGCACTGGCGTGAGCTGTGCCTGTCCTCGGTCACCACGCACGACCTGCCGCCCACCCCCGGTTACCTCGACGGCGCGCATGTCCGGCTGCGCCACGAACTGGGCCTGCTCGCCCGGTCGGCGGAGGACGAACTGGCCGACGACCGAGCCCAGCAGGATGCGTGGATGGCGGAGTTGCGCCGGGTCGGGCTGCTCGGCGCCGAGGCCGACGAGGAGGACGTGACGCTGGCGCTCTACCGGTATCTCGGCCGCACCCGCTCGCGGCTGCTGGCGCTGGCCCTGACCGACGCGGTCGGCGAGCGGCGCACCCAGAACCAGCCGGGCACCACCGACGAGTACCCGAACTGGCGAGTGCCGCTGAACGGCCCGGACGGCGGGCTGCTGCTACTGGAGGACGTCTTCACCGACCGGCGCGCCGCCGGGCTGGCCGAGGCGATGCGGGCGGCGACCGATCCCGGACCCGGCTGAGCTGTGCCGGTTTCCAGGCCGGTTCTCAGCGCCGGGTTGCTGTTGCACCGGCGGGTCGGCGCGGCTGTCGAAGTCCTCATCGGCCACCCCGGCGGCCCGTTCTGGGCGCGCAAGGACGACGGCGCCTGGTCGATTCCCAAGGGCGAGTACACCTCCGGCGATGACCCGTGGGAGGCCGCCTGTCGCGAGTTCGCCGAGGAGATCGGCTGCTCCGCTCCCGACGGGCCGCGTCTGGACCTCGGTACGGTGCGCCAGCCCAGCGGCAAGATGCTGACGGTGTTCGCCGTCGCCGCCGACCTCGACGTCAATGACTTCGTCAGCAACACCGTCACCCTGGAATGGCCGAAAGGCTCAGGGCGCCTTCAGGAGTTCCCGGAACTCGACCGGATCGCCTGGCTGCCGGTGGCGGCTGCGCACACCAAACTCCTGAAGGGGCAGCGGGTTTTCCTGGACCGGTTACCAGCCTGATCAGACCAGCGTGATCAGACCAGGCCGCGAGCCGCCTCGGCGAGCGCCTCCCGGGCAGCTCGCCGGCGCATGTCGACGGAGTCGCCGATCTGGCGGGCCAGCCGGTGGTCTTTCTGCACAATGGCGTTCATCGCCTCCCGGGACACCGCCACGACCGACATATCCGTCAGCGCACTGACACCGGTGGTCGTCCGCTGGCGGGTCAGCGACGATCCGCCGAAGTACTCACCGACTCCCAATTCGCCGATCGGCAGCCGCCGACCGTCCTCGGCAATCACGAACATCTCCGCCACGCCGTCGGTGACGAAACCCATTGCCTGGGGAATGCTGTTGGTCGACTGGATGACTTCCCCGGCGGCGTAGGGCAGCACGCGGGCGGCGGCCAGGATCGTCGCGGCGGCGTCGCCGTCCAGTCCGAGTCCCGCGGTGATGTCGCCGATGTGTTCGGCCAGATAGACGCCTTTGCGCCTGGTGCCGGACTTCACGTCGTCGAGGTGCAACCCGGCCCGCTGGGCCGCGTACCACACCCGCTGCCTCAGCACTGACACCGCGCCGTCGGCAGCGGCCGGCGAGGCCACCGGGACTGCCACCCGGTAGTTGACCACACCGGGATGCACCGCGTGAGCTCCCAGCGGCGTCACCAAGGCGGCGAACTCGGGAAGCTTGGCCGGCACGCCGTCGGCGACCGACAGCAACGCGGCCTTCACCGCTCCGGGCGGGTCCTCGGCGGAAAACGCGAACGTCGCTTTGGCCTTGAAGTACGGGGCGACGGTGCGGCTGAGGTTGGTGAAGGAGTCACCGGCGAGCGCGGCGTTGGGCACCACCTGCACCCCGTTTTCGGTGTCGATGTGCACCGCCCGCCAGTTCACCTCCACGACCCGGCCCTTGCCGAACTTGGTGTCCAGCCAATCACCGATCCGGAACGGCTGCTCGAAGAGCAGCAGCAGACCGGAGATGACGGGACCGACGGCGTTCTGGACGGCCAGGCCGATGACGATGGAGGTGACGCCGACCGCGGTGATCAGGCCGCCGATATTGGCGCCCCACACCCAGGACAGCAGCATCGCGATCCCGATCAGGATCAGGATCAGCCGGCCGAGGTCGACGAAGATGCCCGGCAGCCTGCTGCGCCAACTGTCCGCGCTGGCGCCTCCGAACAACGCGGCATTGGCGCTGGACAACACCATCAGCATGAGGAAGAAGCCGAACACCGTGGCGGTGATCTTCGACCATGTCGGGTTGCCGTCGGCGTTTTCGAATTGCCGGATCAGCAGGAACGCCGCTAATGCCGGCAGCACCCAGTTGCGCAGTATCAGAACAGGTTTGGCGTAGGCGCTGCCCCGCCGGACCAGGGAGCTGTGCAGCTCGTGCAGCACCAGCAGTGCCACCGGCAGGCCGACCGAGACGATAATGGCGGGCCAGAACCACGGCTCGCTGGTGTATTCATTCATGCGCGATCCGCCCTCTATACCGGCTGCCGTGTCGCGACCTCGAGCCGCCAGACCCTCTCGGTCCCGGTCGAACCAGTGATGGTGCCGGCATCGGTGAACGGGTAGATACCGACCACAGAGTCGTGCACCCGGTCGCTGACGAAGATGCCGGCTGACCGCGCCGAATCGCGCACCCGGTGGGCCAGATCGACAGCCTCCCCCCACAGCGCGTACATCGTGGAACGCTCGCCGACCAGGCCGCTGGTGACCGGCCCGCTGTCGATGCCGACCCGTATCGACAGCCCGGCGCTGTTCTGTTCGCTGAACCGCTCCAGGATCTCGGCGAGCTCCTTGGCGTAGGCGATGGTGCGGCTGGCGTGGTCCACCCGCGGCACCACCAGCCCGCAGGTGGCCAGCAGGCCGTTGTCCTGCATGGTGCGGACTCGCTCGATCCCATGCCGCTCAGCTGCCGTGTCGAACGCCTCGACCAGGGAGTTGAGCATCGACACCGATTCCTCGGCCCGCAGCGTCCGCGAGTAATCGTCGAAGCCCAGCATCTGGGCGTAGACCACCGAGACGTCGCGGTGCTCGGTGCTGATGTTCGCCTCACCCTCGCGGTAACGGCGGGCCACCGGCTCGGGCATCAGGCTCTTGAGCAGTTCGTCGTTCTCGCCACGCTGTTCGTCGATGAGCTGCTGTTTGGTCAGCAGGCTCGCGCTCATGTCGTTGAACGACGACGCCAGCTCACCGAACTCGTCGCGCGATGTCACCGGAACGGCGACGCCCAGCTCACCGCCGCTCACCCGCCGAACCGCGGCCACCAACTTCTTGACCGGTCGGGTGAGTATTCGGCTGAACAGCAGCGACAGCAGCGACACGATGAGCACGATCGCCGCAGTGGTCAGCACGAGATTGCGGGCGAACGCCCGCACCGGGGCGTACGCCTCGGACTTGTCGATCTTGGCCACGATCACCCAGTTCAGGCCCGGAAGACTCAACGGTGAGTAGGCCAGCAGCGACTCCGGGCCCAGGTAACTCTTGGCGGTGGTCAACCCGGTCTGGCCGGCGAGCGCCAGGTTGACCGCGGTGGTGTTCACCGGCTGCAACAGCGAGCTGTCGCCCACTTCCACCTGGCGTCGGGCGATGTCCTCCGGGGTGCCGTTGGCCACCACGCTCTTGATGTAGCCCTCCGGGTCGACCAGCAGTTTGCGGGACACCGACCGCATCAACCGGTCCGGGCCGGCCAGGTAGGTTTCGCCGGTCTGGCCCAAGCCCGTCTTCTCCCAGCTCTGTTCCCCGGTCATCACGTTGTTGAGCTCGTCGGTCGAAAGTTGCAGGGCGAGAACGCCAATGATTCCGTTTGCGTCGCCGATCGGGGTCACCACCCACGGTGTGGGCCGGCCGTACGCGGGGGCGTAGTCCTCGAAGTCGGTCATGATGATGTCGTCCACCGACGATGCATTCAGGGCCTGGCGGTAGGCGTCGGCGAGTTTGGTGCCTTTCAAGGGGCCGCTGAGCAGGTTGGCGCCGAGGTCGATCTGGTTGTAGTTGGAGTAGACGACATTGCCGTCGGTGTCGATCATCATCGCGTCGTCGAAGTCGAACCGGCTGGCGAAGTCGGTTAATAACGGTTGGTAGCGCTGATTGAGCTTGGTCCACTCGCTCGGGTCGCCGGGATCGAGAATCTTCACCGACGCCTCGCCCTTGGCGGGAACCACGTAGAGCGCCTGCAGGTAGGTCTGGGCGTTGGACGTCGGCCGGAACAGAGCGCCGTCGGCCTCCTGGCCGCTGCCGTTCTGCAGCGCCGGATCGAACACGGTGGCGTAGTAGTTGTCCACCGCCTCCTTCGCACCGGGCGGCAGCGGCGTCTTCTGCAGGTCGGCGAAGGCGCCGGCGAAGCCCTTCATCGCGTCGAGGGTGGACGTCGTGTTGGTGAGCAGGGTGGCGGCGTCGATGATACCGCCGTAGAACGCGGTGATCTCCCGGTCGCGGGACTCGCGCAGCTGGACCAGCCGCCGGTACTCGGCGTTGCGCAGCGAGGTGGTGCCGTTGATGTAGCCGATAACACCGGCGACAAGGACCGAGATGATGCTCACCGCCAGCAACATGATCAGCAGCTTGGACTGAAATCCCAGCGATCGCAGGCCGCGCAGTTGCGAAAGTCTTGCCACAGGGCGGGTCTCCCAAATCTCGGCGAACACAGGTGCTGGTGGACGGCCCGGATTCTAGCGCACCTCCGACGAACTGGGTCGGAGCCGTAGCATCGGCGGGGTGACGGCCGCGGGCATCCGGGATGACACCCCGCTGTGGCTGTTCGCCGACCAGCTGGGTCCGCGGGTGTACGGCGGGGAGCACGCCCACCGCCCCGTGCTGCTCGTCGAGGCCGAATCCGCGCTGCGCCGTCGCCGATGCCACCGGCAGAAACTGCATCTGGTGCTGTCCGCATTGCGGCACGCGCACGACGATCTCGGCGATCGGTCCACCCTGATCCGCGCCGCCACCTACACCGAGGCGCTGCGCCGCTACGGCCGCCCGGTGCTGGTGCACGAGCCCACCTCGCACGCCGCCGAGCGGTTCGTGCAGCGGCTGTGCAGCGAGGGCCTGGTCGCCGACGTGCTGCCCACGCCGACGTTCGCGCTGCGCCGCAGCGAATTCCGGCAATGGGCCGGAACGCGCCAGCGATTCCGGATGGAGGACTTCTACCGGGAGCAGCGCCGCCGCTTCGGAGTCCTGATGGACGGTCCGGAAACTGACCAAGTGCCGGTGGGTGGCCGCTGGAATTTCGACACCGACAACCGGGAGCAGCCCCCCAAGGGACGAAGCACGCTGGATGTCCCGCCGCCGTACCGGCCGGCCGAGGACGACATCGACGCTCGGGTGCGCCGCGATCTGGACGACATGGGCGTCGAGACGGTCGGCGTCGACGGCCCCCGGCTGTTCGCGGTGACGCCGGCCGAGGCGCAGGAAGCCTTGCGCCACTTCGTCGTCCACCGGCTACCGGCGTTCGGGCAATACGAAGACGCCATGATGAGCGCGGACTGGGCGATGGCGCACTCGCTGCTGTCGGTGCCGCTCAACCTCGGGGTGCTGCACCCGATGGAGGCCGTGCACGCCGCCGAGCAGGCCCACCGGGACGGCGCCGCGCCGCTGGCCGCGGTCGAGGGGTTCATCCGCCAGATCCTTGGCTGGCGCGAGTACATGTGGCAGCTGTACTGGCACTTCGGACCCGACTACGCCGCCAACAACCATCTGGGTGCGCACACCGAACTGCCGTCGTGGTGGACCGACCTGGAGGCCGACGCGGTGCAGGCAGAATGCCTGCGCCAGGCCATGGCCGGGGTGCGGGACCGCGGCTGGGCGCACCACATCCAGCGGCTGATGGTGCTGGGCAACCACGCCCTGCAACGCGGGTACTCCCCGGGTGCGTTGTCGGACTGGTTCGCGTCGGCGTTCGTCGACGGCTTCGCCTGGGTGATGCCCACCAACGTGATCGGCATGAGCCAGCACGCCGACGGCGGGAAAGTGGCCACCAAGCCGTACACCTCCGGCGGGGCTTACATCAACCGGATGAGCAATCACTGCGGCCAGTGCCGGTTCGACCCGAAGAAGCGCCTGGGCCCCGACGCCTGCCCGTTCACCGCCGGCTATTGGGCGTTCACTCACCGCCACGCCGACCTGCTGGCGGCCAACATGCGCACCGCGCGGGCGGTGTCGTCGATGAATCGGCTGACCGACCTGCAGGCGGTGCTGGAGCAGGAACGCCACCGGGACGCGTTCTGAAGCCGGTTGTGCAACCGTGTCGCTGAAACGTCCGCGCACCGCCCGGCGATAGACCGGTTGCTATCTTCGACAACGAAGGCAGGAAGGTTCCCCGTGCGCACACTCATCGCAGCCGGCGCTGTGGCGGTCGGCACCGCGGCCGCGGCCCTCGGGATGGGCCTGGGCCACGCCAACCCGGGGACCAACAACACCATGAACGTGGTGGGTGAGCCCTACGCCAAGGCGGTGGCGATCCTGCGCGCCCAAGGGGTGAAGGCGGTATTCGGCGGCTCGGTCGGCAGCGACGTGCCGCAGGCGCAGTGCGTGGTGGCCAGCCAAAAGGTGCTGACCACGGCGTACAAGATGCAGTTGAACCTGGACTGCACCGCGGCGGCACAACCGCAGAGGCCGGCCGCCCCATCGGCGGCCGGTGTCCCCGGGGCCCAAGGCACCGAAGGCGCCGCACGTCCCACCCCGGGCGCACCTGGCGTGGTGACCGTCGTCCCGACCCCGGTCGGCTGATTCGCCGGCCTCACCCTGCGCAGGCATAAGCGCGGTTACACTCGACGGCACGTCACGTCGGAGGTGGGAAATGCTTCGTCCGCGCCGTTTCACCCGGGAAATCGACCCCGGCCCGGTCCAGATCCACGCCCGCAATGTGGCCTTCGACGCCTCGAATTCCCCGCTGCACTGGATTCCCGGGCACCCGGTGGCCTCGCACATGGTCAGCCTGCTCAACATCGTGCTGCCCGCTGCGGAACGCTGGTTCGTCGCCACCTACAACGAGGCTCTTCCGCTGGTCAAGGATGAGCGTCTGGCCGACGATATGCGGGGCTTCATCGGGCAGGAGGCGGTACACGCCGACACCCACGAGCGGATGCTGCACGAGTTCATGGAAGCCAATGGCGTCAATCCGAGGCCGATCCTCAAGCAGGTCAACTACATCATCGGCAAGGTGCTGGCACCCAGCACCTCGCGGGACCCCAATCGGCGCTACAACCAACTGTGCGAACGGCTCTGGCTGATCGCGGGTCTGGAGCACTACACGGCGCTGCTCGGCGATTTCGCCCTCAACTGCGCCTG
>NZ_JBIIOV010000082.1:0-13867 GCF_044342925.1 Mycobacterium sp.
GCGGTGCGCAACTTGTCCCGGTTTTTCATCGCGTCGGTGAGGTCGGATCGCAGCCGATCCTTAAGTTCCGCCATGCCGCTTTACGCTACGCGGGATCTACCCTGGTCGGCCGATCAGTTCGACGACCGGTTTGAGAAAAGCTCCATCGCTGGGCAGGATGGCAAAGTGAGCGAACTCCGCAGGGCGGGCAGGTGACCGCGCCCCCTCCCGGCCCGGTCGGGCCGCCGCCCGGCTGGCCGCACCAGCCCAATCCCTGGGACGGCGGTTATCCGCCACCACCTCCGGCCGGTTACCCCGGCTATCCCGGTTATCCGCCCTATCCCCCGCCTGCGTTCGGCTACCCCGCGCCCGGATACAGCCCATATCCGGGCGCGCCCGCATGGAAGCCCGGCGTGATCCCGCTGCGCCCGCTGTCGCTGAGCGACATCTTCAACGGCGCGGTGGGTTACGTGCGGGCCAACCCCAAGCCGACGCTCGGTCTGACAACCGTCATCGTGCTGCTCACCACGGTCATCGGTTTCCTCACCGGGCTGGCCGCCACCGGGATCGGCGGCAACGCGGCCAGCGCGGCCGGCGTGGTGACCGGGGGCGCCGCACTGCTGCTGACGACCACACTGCTCTCGGGACTGCTGACCACGATCGTGGCCCGCTCGGTGGTGGGGGGTCGGATCACCGCCGGGGAGGCGTGGCGCCGGGCGCGGGGCCGGCTGCCCGCGCTGATCGGACTGACTCTGCTGCAGGTCGCCGTCATCGCGTTGCTCGTCGGAGTTGTGGTGCTCATTGTCGTCGCCGCAGCCAACGCCGCCGGCGGCGTCGTCGCCGCACTGCTCGGGGTGCCGTTGGTGCTGGCCTCGCTGGCCGGGCTGGCGGCGCTGTACGCCCTGCTCGCCCTGGCTCCGGCCGCGGTGGTGCTGGAACACAAAGGCGTCATTGCGGCGATCCGGCGGTCCGTGGCGTTGTGCCGGCCGCGGTTCTGGCGCGTCCTGGGCATCCTGCTGCTGGCCGCAGTGGTCGCGGCTCTGGTGAGCGGCGCGGTCGCGGTGCCCTTCCAAATCGCCGGTCAGGTGCTCACCATCGGCGAGTCCGCGGGGCGGCCGACGGTGGGAGGTACCGCCATCGCCGGCATCGGGCAGGCGATCGGCCAGATCATCACCACGCCCTTCACCGCCGGGGTTGCGACGCTGCTCTACGTCGACGCCCGGATCCGCTCTGAGGCTTTCGACTTCGCCTTGATGGCCGCCTCGCCCAACCAGGACGATGCGGTGTGGCTGCATCAGTGATGCTCCGGGCGAGACGGTAGTCAGGCGTGCCGGTCATCGATGTCGACCGGGATACGGCGCACGACGCCGCCGCCCGGGAGCTGGCCAATCCGATCTACCCCAAACCGTCGCTGAGCGACCGGATCGGGGTGTGGCTCAACGATCTGCTGCACCGGCTGATGGATACCGCCACGATGCTGCCCGGCGGATGGCTGACCGTGGCGGTCCTGGGCCTGCTGGTGTTCGGCGCCCTCGTGGTCGCGGCGCGAATCCTCCGGCGCACCATGGGCGACGGCGGCTCCGGTCGGCTGTACGGCAGCCAGGTGATGAGCGCGGCCGACCATCGTGTCCGGGCCGATCAGAGCGCCGCGCAGGGTGACTGGGCGGTCGCCATCCGGCAACGGGTCCGCGCCGTCGGGCGCGAGCTCGAAGAGGACGGCGTGCTGACACCGGTCCCGGGCCGCACCGCCGGCGAGCTGGCTCAGCACGCCGGCATGGCAATGCCGGAACTTGCCGCCGAATTCACATCCGCGGCAAACATATTCAACGACGTCACCTACGGTCAGCAGCCGGGCACCGAGTCCGACTACCGGCTGGTCAGCAGCCTCGATGACCGGCTGCGCCGGCATGCGGCGGCGCAGCCGTGATCCGCCGACGCTGGCGCACCGGCCGCTGGGTGCTACTGGCACTGACCGCCATCACCGCCCTGGCGGTGCTCAGCGCCTGGCTCACCGCACCGCGGATCGGCGGACGGATGGACCCCGATGCCACCTCCCCCCTCGGTGGGCACGCCCTGATCGCCTTGCTGCGGGAGCGCGGCGTCGACGTGGTGGTGGCCGACACCGTGCCCGACGTCGAACGCGCGGCGCGCCCCGACAGCCTGCTGCTGGTCGCCGAGACCGCCAACACCCGTGGCGCCGAACTGCTCGGCCGCCTGGCGGCAGTCCCTGGCGACCGGCTTGTGGTCGAGCCGACGGTCAAGAGCCGGGAGGCACTGGCACCCGGAATACGGATCAGCGCCGACGGGCGTCCGGCTGACCGACCGGGCTGCGATCTGCGCGAGGCGCAACGCGCCGGAACAGTGGCCTTCGCCGACGCGATCACCTACGAGCGGGACGGTCCGGTGACGCGGTGCTACGGCGGCGCACTCGTTCGCTACACCGCCGATGGCCGCACCATCACCGTCGTGGGGTCTGCGGACTTCATGACCAACGGCGGACTTCTGCGCCAGGGGGACGCGGCGCTGGCGATGAATCTGGCCGGTGACCGTGCGCGACTGATCTGGTATGCGCCGCAACGACTTCAGGGCGAGACCGCCGCCGACAAGACCATCGGTGAGCTGATCCCGCGATCGGTCTTCTGGGTGGTGCTTCAGCTGGGCCTGGTCGTGGCGCTTCTGGCGCTGTGGCAGGGCCGCCGGCTCGGACCGCTGGTCGCCGAACGACTTCCGGTGGTGGTGCGAGCATCGGAGACCGTCGAGGGCCGGGCCCGGCTGTACCGGTCACGTCGAGCCCGGGGCCAGGCCGCGACGGCGCTGCGCACCGCGGCACTGCACAGCCTGACGCCGCGCCTGGGACTGGGTGCGGGCGCCTCCGAGGTGGCGCTCACGGCGACCCTCGCTGCGCGCTGCGGGATGGACGAACACGCCGTCGGCGGTGTGCTGTTCGGCCCGCCCCCGGAATCGGACAATGAACTGCTCGAACTAGCCCGTGCACTCGACGACATCGAAAGGCAGGTCAGCCACTCGTGACCCGACCCCCCTCCGGCGCCGTGCCGGACACCGCGCGCGACGCGCTGCTGGCCGTTCGCACCGAGATCGGCAAAGCGGTGGTCGGGCAGGACGCGGTGGTCAGCGGTCTGGTGATCGCGCTGCTCTGCCGGGGCCACGTGCTGCTGGAAGGTGTTCCCGGCGTGGCCAAGACGTTGCTGGTGCGGGCTCTGGCGGCAGCGCTGCAACTGGACTTCGCGCGGGTGCAGTTCACTCCGGACCTGATGCCCGGCGATATCACCGGGTCGTTGGTCTACGACGCGCGCACCGCCGCGTTCACCTTCCGGGAAGGACCGGTGTTCACCAACCTGATGCTGGCCGACGAGATCAACCGCACCCCGCCCAAGACGCAGGCTGCGCTGCTGGAAGCCATGGAGGAGCGCCAGGTGAGCGTCGACGGGCAGCCGCGGCCGCTGCCGGACCCGTTCATCGTCGCGGCTACCCAGAACCCGATCGAGTACGAGGGCACCTACCAGTTGCCCGAAGCGCAACTGGACCGCTTCCTGCTCAAGCTCAACGTCGGATTGCCGGCCCGCGACCAGGAGATCGCGATCCTGAGCCGGCACGCCCACGGGTTCGACCCGCGCGATCTCACGGCGATCCGGCCGGTGGCCGGGCCCGCCGAACTGGCAGCCGGCCGCGAGGCCGTGCGCCGCGTCCTGGTGGCCGACGACGTGCTGGCCTACATCGTCGACATCGCCGGTGCCACAAGGACTTCCCCGGCGCTGCAATTGGGCGTCTCGCCGCGCGGGGCCACCGCGCTGCTGGCCACAGCCCGGGCGTGGGCGTGGCTGACCGGGCGGGCGTATGTCACCCCCGACGATGTCAAAGCGATGGCGCGGCCGACGCTGCGGCATCGGGTCGCGCTGCGCCCGGAGGCCGAACTGGAGGGCGCGACACCCGACGGGGTGCTGGACGGCATCCTGGCCGCGGTGGCGGTGCCGCGCTAGTGGTTCTCACCGGGCGGGCCGCGGCGGCTGGGCTGGTCGCGGTTCTTCCGATCGCCGTATCCCGCTGGCCGGCAATGGTTTTCCTGTTCTGCGCGGTCCTGCTTGCCGCTGCGGTGGCTGCTGACGCCGTCCTGGCGGGGCCGCCGGCCGGGCTGGACATCAGCCGTTCCGGTCCAGCCTCAACACGACTCGGGGAGAGTGCCGAGTCGGTGCTGCAGGTGCGCAACGGCGGCAGCCGCAGGGTCCGGGGCCGGATCCGTGACGCCTGGCCGCCGAGCACCCGGGCTCAGCCGCGCAGTCACCCCGTCGACCTTCGCCCCGGCGCATCGGCGGCGCTGAGGACCGCACTGCGGCCGCTGCGGCGGGGCGACCACCACAGTGCCGCGGTCACCGTCCGGTCGATCGGACCATTGGGTCTGGCCGGCCGCCAGAACTCGGTCGCGGTGCCCGGCACGGCCCGGGTGCTGCCGCCGTTCCTGTCGCGTAAGCACCTGCCGTCCCGGCTGGCCAGGTTCCGCGAGATCGACGGCCTGCTGCCGGCCCTGGTGCGCGGGCAGGGCACCGAATTCGATTCGCTGCGTGAGTACGTCGTCGGCGACGATGTCCGGTCCATCGACTGGCGGGCCACCGCCCGCCGGTCGGACGTGGTGGTGCGCACCTGGCGTCCGGAGCGCGATCGGCGCGTGGTGATCGTCGTCGACTCCGGCCGGACGTCGGCGGGCCGAGTGGGTGTCGACCCGACGGCGGGCGATCCCAGCGGCTGGCCGCGGCTGGACTGGTCATTGGACGCCGCCCTGCTGCTGGCCGCGCTGGCGGCACGCGCCGGCGACCACGTCGATTTTCTTGCTCATGACCGGGTGACGCGGGCCGCGGTGGTGGGCGCCGGACGCACGCAGCTGCTTGCCGAACTGGTTACCGCCATGGCGCCGTTGGAGCCGGCGCTGGTGGAGTCCGACGCGGCCGCGATGGTGGCGACGGTGCTGCGCCGGGTCCGCCGCCGGGCGCTGGTGGTGCTGCTGACCGACCTGAATCCCTCGGCGCTGGAAGAGGGCCTGCTGCCGGTGCTCGGCCGGCTGACGGCCCGGCATCAGGTGCTGCTCGCCGCGGTCAGCGACCCACGGATCGCCGAACTCGCCGCCGGCCGCGCCGATGCCGCGCAGGTCTACGACGCGGCGGCCGCCGAACGGTCCCGCAACGACCGGCGCGACATTGCCGCACGCTTGCGGAGCTGCGGTGTCGAGGTGCTCGACGCCGTGCCCGACGAGCTGGCTCCGGCCCTGGCCGATCGATATCTGGCGATGAAAGCCGCCGGCCGGTTGTGACCGTTCAGCCGGTCGGCACCAGGTCCGGGGCATCGGCGAGATCGCCGGTCTCACCCGCCCGCACGGCCCGGCGGCCGAAGTGGATCACGTAGGCCAGGAACAGCGCCTCGGCGAGCACGCCGATACCCACCCGGACCGCCGTCGGCAGTCCCGACGGTGTGACGAGCGCTTCGATCAGGCCGCTGATCAGCAGCACCGCCACCAGGCCGACGGCCACGGACACCACGGCGCGGCCCTGCTCGGCCATCGCCTGCGAACGTGGCCGGTCACCCGGCGCGATCACGGTCCACCCCAGCCGCATCCCGGCGGCACCGGCCAGAAATACCGCGGTCAGTTCCAGCAGACCGTGGGGGGTGAGCAACCCGAACAGGATGTCGAGCTTGCCGGCGTCGGCCATCAGGCCCGCAGACACGCCCAAATTGGCGGCGTTCTGGAACAGCACCGCGGGGATCGGAATGCCGAGCAACACCGCGAAGGCGATGCACTGCGCGGCCACCCACGAGTTGTTCGTCCATACCCGCAGCGCAAAGGAGGCCGCCGGATGCTCGCTGTAATACGACGCGAAGTCATGGTTGACGAGCTGGTCCAGTTCGTCCGGAGTTCCCAGCGCCGAGCGGACCTCGGGGTTGACGGCGATCCACACCGCGATCAGCACCGCGACGGCGAAGAACAGCACGCCGGTGGTCAGCCACCACCGCCACGCCCGGTAGGCGACCACCGGAAACGACACCGTCCAGAACCGGACGAATTCGCTGCGCAGCGGAGCATGCGCGCCGGTGACCGCCGAGCGGGCCCGAGCCACCAACGCCGAGAGCCGGCCGACGAGCACTGAGTCGGTGGAGGCCGACCGCACGGTGGACAAGTGGGTGGACACCCGCTGATAGAGGTCGACGAGTTCGTCGACCTGCGGACCGCTCAGGTGCCGGCGACGTTTGACCAGCTGGTCGAGCCGCTTCCACTCGGCCTGGTGGGCCAACACGAAAGCATCGACATCCACCCGGCCATGCTACTGAGACGGACTAGACGCGCAGGGCCGGCGCCAACGCGCTCAACGGGATGTGCGGTTGCACCACACCGCCGGTCATCGACCAGATGTACTTGTACGGCGTGAAGTCGACCGGAGAGTCGCGCGCAACCGGGTAATCCGGCATGTACAGAATCAGCTCGTCCGGGGTCAGCGCCCAGGCCTTGTAGCCGCCGGAGTACACCTTGTCCGGCGTCCACCGCTCCGCGATGAACGGGTAGGTGTTCGGCTGATGAGCCGGCGGAGCCTGGTCGAGGGCGGCCTGGATGAACGGGGCGCCCAGCGTGGGAATCTGGTTGACGTCGACGATGTCGGACAGTTGCACCTGACGGCCCGCCGCCGAGTCGAAGGCGAACGTGCGATAGGCCGATTGGATAGCCGCACCCTCGAAACGTCCGGTGCTCTCATTGTCGTAGGTCTCGTGGAACACCACCGTGTGGATGTTGCCGCGGTGGAAGACCTGGAAATTGGCGTCGCCGCGGCTGTTCTGGGCCATGCCCTTGCCGGCGGTGCGCCAATTGTTCATCAGCGTTGTCAGATAGTCGGCAATGGCTCCGCCGATCACCGGGTTGTCGATCTCCGCCGGGATCGCGAGGTTGATCTCGCGGACGGCTTTACGATCCGACGGCACCGTGGTGTGGCAGTACTGGCCGTTCCACTGGCCGCCGAGCTGATCGCAGAACGGTGCGGCCGCAGCACCGGCGCTGGGCGCCGTCAGCACCGAGGCCGCCACGGCAACGGCCGCACCGATGAGTCCGCTCTTCCGCATTGATGTCCGCATAGCTTGTCCTCCCTGGTCTACGGGAGCTCGACCTTGCTTGCCCGCCACGAACCGTCGACCTTTTCCAAGGTCATCTTCATCCGGCTCCGGTCGATCCGCGGATCCGGCAGCTTGGTGTTGGACACCGACTGGTCCACGAACAGCAGCACAACCGCCTTGTCCTTGGACGCCGACTGCACCGCGGACTCCACCACGACACCATGCGCGGTCGCCTTGTTCTCGATGAGCAACTGGCGAAGTTCCACGCTGGACTGCGAGTACATGTCCTTGAACTCGCCCGTCGCGCCGTCGAGTACCTGCTTGAAGTTCTCGTCGACCTTGTTGGAATCCACACTGGTGAGCACCTGGGCGTACGTGACCGCCGCCCGCTGGGCGTCCTCACCGGCCGCCTTGACCTGATGCTCCTGAACGAACTGCCAGCCGAAGAAGCCGGCTGCTCCGAGAGAGGCCACCAGGCCGCCGATCAGCGCGGGCTTCAGCCACCCCCGCTCCGAAGCGGGCGCCGTCGCGTCCACCACCGCAACGGCATCCGCCGACTCCTCGGCCGCATCGATCTCGTCGGCCACCCCGTCCGCGTCGACGACGACAACCTCGTCGGACAGCTCGTCATCGGCGATCACTTCGGCCACGGCTTCTTCAACGGCCACGGCTTCTTCAACGGCCACGGTCTCTTCAACGGCCACGGTCTCTTCAGCCGCCTTCGGGGTCACGGCTCCTTCGTCAGTCATGACAGGCATTGTGACGCATCTTCCTGTATGCCATCAGCGAGGCGGTTCGATCGGCAGGGTCGGCCCACCGTACGGGGTCGGAATGGCGAACTTGCCCTCCGGGGTGGGAGTGGTCCGCTCGCCCAAGTCGGCACCCGGCGGCGGACCGTAGGTGTCGTCCCCGGCCGGCCGCGGCGCGTTCTTGGCGCCACGGATCAGCACGGCGGGATCGTCGTCGCGGCAGTAGGTGTACTTGAACGGCTCCTCGAAGTCCGCCGACGTCGGTGGACGGCGCGGAGTGCCGTAGTCACACGAGTAGCGCGGGTAGATGTCACCGGTCAGCCAGAATCCGTTTTCGTGGATGACGCTGTTCAGCGCGTCGAACAGCGAACCGCGGTAGGTCGGGAACAACGCGTTGAGCGCCGGTACCCGCATGTACATCAGCTCGGTGGTGGTGGTCAGGTCACCGAGCAACTGGACCATCGCGTCGGAGTTGTCGTCGTACAGACCGTTGATGGCGGCGAAGGTTTTCGGCGCCTGCTCGGTGAGCTGCCGGAACCCGCCGGTCATCCGGTTCACTCCGCCGAAGATCTGGTTGAAGTTTCCGGTCGCGACCGTCATGCCCTCTTGCTGGTCGGACACCAACTGCAGGGTGGTCCGGCTGGTGTTGAGCATCCGGGTGGTCTGCGGGAGGACGCCGTCCAGCGTGGAGATCAGGTAGGTGCCGCCCTCGATGATGTCGGAGAGCTTCTGCGGGCCGTCCTTACTCATGCCGAATTCGCGCTTGATGATCTCCATCTTTTCGGTGTCGATCTGCTTGAGCATGCCGTCGGAATGCCCGAGCAGTTCACCGAGGGTGACCGGGATCTCGGTGCGTCCCAAAGCGAAGGTGGCTCCTTCGGCCAGGAACGGCGGCTCGCCGTCGCCGCCGTCGAAGTCCAGGTACTGCTCACCGGCCGCCGACAGGCCGGCGACCCGGGCCTTGCTCGACTCCGAGACCTCGATGCCTTCCTTCAGCTTGATCTGGGCATCGACGCCGGCCGGGGTGAGCGACAGATGCTCGATCTTGCCGATCGGAATGCCGCGCAAGGTGACGTCCTGATTGGCCAGCAGGCCGCCGGAAGCCGGCAGCTCGACGTTGACGTGATAGACGCTCTTCAGCGGGTTCCACCGCAACGCGCCGAGCGACAGGTAGGCGATGCCGATCAGGAATACGGCCAGCAACGCGAACCCGGATAGCCACGCCTTGTGGCGGTGGCCGTACTTGACGGTCCCGACGATGCCGTCGGCAATCGGCCCGATCACGGCGTCATCTCCGCGGCGGGCGCGGCGGGAGCCGGCGCAGGGACTGGGGCTGGGGCGGGCGGTGGCGGCAGTACCGGGCCGGGCGGGGGGCCCGCCGGCTGGACGAACTCACCGGGCGCGGTCGGTCCGGGCGGGGGCCCGACGACCTGCCACTGACCGGCCTCTGTCGGGCTCGGGATGACCGGCACCTGGGGAACGTTCGGACCACGTCCGACGACCCGCTCCTGCAGCCGCAGCAGGGTGTACTTGAACGATCCGATGAGCTGGTTCCAGGTGGACCACTTGGGGCCGTGGAAACCGGGATCGCCGGGGAAACCGATGTCCGGGATGTGCCCGAGGACGAGCCGGTCGATGCTGGCACGGATGTTCAGCGATCCGCCGGAGGTGCCCTTGATGAGCGGCGGCATGAGGCGGTTGAGCGCTGCCAGGCTGGTGTCCGGGTCGAGCGCCACGTCGTTGAAGGCACCGGCGATGGTGTTCATGTCCGCGATCACGCTGCGGCCGCTGGTATCGGTGCCGGCCACGGACGGGAATCTGTTCACCATCTCGGTGGTGGCGCCGGCCTGGCTCACCAGATCGACGATCTGGTCGGTGTACAGGGCCAGCGTGTCGGTGGCCGGGGCGGTCGCGGCCAACACGTCGGCGAGCACGTAGTTCTTTTCGTCGATCCGACGGGACAGCGCACCCAGCGACTCCAGGGATCCGGAGATCTGTTCGGTGCGCCGGTCCATGGTGCCGAGCAATTGATTGGTCTTGTCCACCAGCTGGCGGAAGTTCTTGCCACCGTCGGCGCCGGCTGCCGCACCGGCGCCGTTGATCAGGTCGGTGAGGTTCTGCACCGCGCCGCCGTTGACCAGAACCGCGGCACCGGTCAGCAGGTTCTCCACCGTGGCCGCTTGGGCGGTGTCCTCGATCGGAACGGTGTCGCCGTCCTTCAGCAACGCCGCTCCGGAGGAATGCGGCGGCGGCTTGAGGGCGATGAAGACGTCACCCAGCGGCGTCGCGGATCGCAGCTCGACGTTGGTGCCCTGGGGCAGCTCGACGCCTTCCATGATCCGCAGGCTGGCGACCGCGGTGTAGTCCTTGGCGACCAGGGTTTGCATCTCGCCGACATCGGCGCCGGCCAGCCGCACCTTCGCGAAGGCGGGGAGATTCAGTGCGTTTTCGAATACCGCGTTGATGGTGTAGCCGGAACCGCTGCTCAGTCCCGGCTTGGGCAGCGGGAGGCTGGCCAGGCCGTTGGTGGCGCACCCGGCGGTGGTCAGCGACACCGCCGCGGCCAGCGCGACCGAGAATTTCTTCTTAGCGGTCATCATTTCTGCCCCATCGCCGCAAGGCCGTCCAGGATGTAGGAGATACCGAAGTCGGGGCCGAAGTCCTGCAATGTGCCTGTGCTGCAACCCAATTGCCGCAGATGCATGAGGTTGCACACCTCTTTGATGGTCTGGCTGTCGAAAAGAATCTTGTCGACCAACAGGTGCGCCCGCACCGAGCCGTTCTTCTGGTCGATGATGTTGTACAGGTTGTCCAGGGTCAGCGGTGCGATGTCGAGCGTCTCGGCGAGCTCACGCTGATGGGCGAGCACAGCCGCCAGTGCGCCATTCCCGCTCTCGACGGCACCGCGGATGGTGTCCCGGTTCTTGTCGAGCAGGTCGCCAAGTTGGGTCAGCACCAGGTTCAGCTGCTTGCCGGTGGTGCCGCCACCGAGGTCCTCGTCGGCCACCACCTGCGACAGCACCCGGATGGTCGAACCGAACTCCCGCAGCGTGCCCTCATTGGCGGCCGCGCTGTCCATCAGGACGCTGAGATTATCGATGACCTTGGTCAGCGACTCCTTGGTCTGCGCCCCGCCGTCGGCACTGAGCTTGAGCGCCTTGGACAGTTCGGAGAGCGCGGACTTGATCCGCTCGCCGTTGCCGTCGGCGATAGCCGCACCGGAGTCGATCAGCGTGCGCAGGCCGCCGTTGCCCTTGCCGTCGCCCTGCAGCGACACCGCCAGCCGGTCCACCATGTCCAGCGTCTTGGTGAACTCCACCGGGGTCTTGGTCTTGGTCAGCGGGATGGTGGCGCGGTCCTGCAGGTACTCACCGCCGGCGTACACCGGCGTCAGCTCGACCGACCGCTCGGCCAGGATCGAGGTCTGCAGGGTGACCGCCTGGGCGTCGACGGGAATCTTGACGTTCTTGTCGACGGTGAACTCCACCTCGACATAGCCCTTCTTCGGGGTGATCTTCTTGACACTGCCGACCTTCATGCCGAGCACTTGGACGTTGTTGGTCTCGTAGAGACCCGCCGAGCTGTCGAATTGGGCGGTCAGCGTGATGTTGTTCGTCCGCGCCTTGGCCAGCTTCCAGGCGTTGAAGCCCACGACGCCGGCCGCCACGAGGCCGACGATGGCCAGGATCAGAAATCCTCTGCCGCGCTTCACTTGCAGTCCTTGTAGTACGGGTTCAACTCGAATTGCTGAGCGCGGCCGCTGATCGCGCACATCCACGAGTCCACGAGCAGACCGCTGGGGAAGTGGGCGTCCATAGCGTTACCAGTTCCGGTCATGTTGGCCAAGCCGCGCAGGGCCAGCGGGGCGCTCTCCAAGATGCCGCGCACCAGGTCGTTGTGCTGGTTCGCCAGACCCGCGAGGGTGTTCATGTTGACCAGCAGCGAATCGATCTGCGCCCGATCGGTCACGATCGTGTCGTCCAGGAGGTTCACCAGGTCGGTCAGACCCTGCAGCATCTGACTGAACGCGGCCTGGCGGGCGACGAACTCGCCGAGCAGTTCGTTGCCCTGGTTGATCATGCCGCCGATGCTGGTCTGCTGCCGGCGCAGGGTCGCGGTCACGTAATCCATCGTCGTGAGCATGCTGCCGAACTGGTCACGCCGCTCGGTGATCACCGTCGACAACCTCTTCAGGTTGTCCATGGCCTTGGGCACCAGCGGGGGCATGTCCTGTACCTGCCGGCCGAGCGCCTCGACGGCTGCGGCGAGCTGGTCGGTGTTGACCTCGCCGAAGTTGATCGCCACGTCCTGCAGGGCTTCCTGCAGGTCGTAGGGAACCGAGGTGTGGTTGATATCGATGGTGTTGTTGTTCAGTGGTCCGCCACCGCCCGGCGTCAGGGACAGATAGCGCGAACCCAGGATCGTGGTGACCATGATCGTCGCGCGGGAGTCCTTGCCGAGTTGCAGGTTGTTCTGAACCTTCATGTCCACCGTGACGTGGTCGCCGTTGAGACGAAGGCCGGTTACGGTTCCAACCGGGATGCCGGCGACCACCACCGGGTTCTTCGGCAGAAGTGCCGCGGCCTGGATGAAGTCGGCGCTGATCCGCTTGTAGCCGGGGCCGATCTTGGTGATGACCACCATGGTCGCCATCAGCGCCGCGAGGACCACCAGGGCCACCAGACCGATCGAGGTTCGGCTTCTGTCTTCAAGGACGCGCTTGCGAGGCGTGTTCTTGTACTTGCGCTCAACCATTGGCCATGTTCCTGCACTTCGGTGTGTACTTTGCCTTGTTCCCCGGGGTCGCTGCGGCGACGATGGTCGGGGTCACATCGTTGAGACCCGGGAAGAAGCCCAGCGCGTTGAGGTCGCAGGTGTAGACGTTGATGTAGGAACCGTCGCCGGTGACCCGCGCCACGCCTTTCAGCATCTTCGGCAGGTTGTTGCCCATGAACGCCAGCTGCGGCTGAATCGTCACCAGGTGGGCGGCGAAGCCGGGTTCCCGCTTGATCAGCGCCTGCAGCGAGGGATTCACCTCGTTGGTGACCGCACCCAGCGAGCGCGCCACCCGGGACAGCGAGCCCATCGAAGCGACGAGCTCGGGCCGGCGGCTGTTGAACGTCGTCAGCATGTTCTTCGAGTTCTCGATCGTCTTCTCGATGTTGTCGTTCTGCGCGGCCAGCGTTCCGAACAGCCGGTCCATCCCGGTGATCATGTCGCCGAGCAGTTCGTCACGGCCGGCGATGGTCTCGGTGAGCTTGCCGGTCTGGTCGATCAGGCTGGCCCAGGACGAGTTGTCGCCCTGCAGGCCCTGGACGGCGGCCAGGGTGATCTGGTCGGCCGCCTTCGGATCGATGGTCGCGAACAGTGGTTCGTAACCGTTGAGCACCAGGCCCACGTCGAACGACGGAATCGTCCGCTCCAGCGGGATGACGGTGCCGGCCGGCAGCGGATCGGCACCCTCTTTCCGCATCGCGGGGACCACAGTCTGGCGCAGGTCGAGATAACGCTGGCCGACGATGTTCTGGTAAAGGATCGACGCCTCGGTGTCGGGGAAGATCTTCTGCTCGTCCTGCAGCGCGAACTCCACCATGGCGCTGTGCTCCTCGGTGAGGTCCACCTTCATTACCCGGCCGACGCGGACGCCGGCCATCCGGACGTCGTCGCCCTCGCGGAGGCCGAACACATCGGTGAACTCTGCCGAGTAGTTACTCGTATCACCGGTGACCGACCGCTTCAGCGTCTCGTACACCAACCATGTCATCACCGAGGTGACGACAAGGAAGACGACCAGCCCGATGATCACTCGGGACAGCTTGCCCTTCATCAGGCCCCCTCACCGGGTGACACGGTCATGCCACGCACCACGGGCGCGAGGAGGATCTGGGTGGCCGTCGTTGCCGGCGTTCCGGTGATGTACGACAGCTGGTTGCGTTCCAGCGCGCTGCCCACCGGCCCGACGTTGCCGCCGTAGGAGGCAGGCGCCGCCTCGGCCGGCAGGGCACCGGGCGCTGGGGCCGGTGCAACCCGGGGGG
>NZ_JBIIOV010000083.1:0-13838 GCF_044342925.1 Mycobacterium sp.
GCCCCCATCACCACCAGTAGGTCGGTGCGGGACAGATCCGGGATGGGCACCGTCGACGGGATGCCGTACAGCAACTGGCTGGCCATGAGCCGGCTGTGGGTGTCCTGGGAAGACGCACTGTAGAGATGCGTGCCCAGGCCCAGACCGTGCACGAACAGCACGACGGCCAGCACGTGCGCGTAGCTGAAGGCGCCCGGGTTGCCGAAGTACCAGCCGACCGCCTTGGAGCCGTGCTGCTGGTGAATAGCGCTGAGCCGCTGGGCGATGTCCGCCATCGCCTCGTCCCAACTCACCTCATCGAATCCGCCGTCCGGTCGCCGGCGCAGTGGTGTGGTGACCCGGTCGGGATCGTTGACGACTTCGGTGAAGGCGATGCCCTTCGGGCAGGCGAACCCCGCCGACAGCGGATGATCCTTGTCGGGACGCAGCGCCACCAGCCGGCCGTCGTGAACTTCGGCCACCATGCCGCACAGCGCTTCACAGATCCGGCAGTACGTCGTTTTGTGCTCGGTCGTGTGCTCGGTCTGGTGTTCGGTCGTCATCGTCACATCCGATAGTCGTTCAGCAACCGCTTGCTGATGATGGTCTTCTGGATCTCGCTGGTGCCCTCGCCGATCAGCAGGAACGGAGCGTCGCGCATCAGCCGTTCGATCTCGTACTCCTTGGAGTAGCCGTAGCCGCCGTGGATGCGGAAGCTGGCCTGGGTGACTTCGGCGCAGAATTCGCTGGCCAGGTACTTGGCCATGCCGGCCTCCAGATCGTTGCGCTGACCGGAGTCCTTGAGCCGGGCGGCGTTGACCATCATCAGATGCGCCGCTTCGACTTTGGTGGCCATCTCGGCGAGCGAGAACGCGATGGCCTGATGCTCGGCGATCGGCTTGCCGAATGTCGAGCGCTGCTGGGCATAGCGCACCGCCAGTTCGAAGGCCCGCACCGCGACCCCGCAGGCGCGGGCGGCGACGTTGACGCGGCCCACTTCAACACCGTCCATCATCTGGGCGAAGCCCCGCCCGGGCACCTCCCCCAGGATGTCGCCGGCCGACGCGAGGTAGCCGTCGAACAGCAACTCGGTGGTATCAATGCCCTTGTAGCCGAGTTTGTCGAGCTTGCCGGGGATGGTGAGGCCGGGGACGACTTCGCCGAAGCCGACCGGTTTCTCGACCAGGAAGGCCGTGAGGTTGTGGTGCGGCTTGTCGGCGCCTTCGTCGGTGCGCACCAAAACCGCTACCAGAGCGGAACTTCCGCCGTTGGTGAGCCACATCTTCTGGCCGGTGACGGTGTAGGTGCCGTCGTCGTTGCGGGCGGCGCGGGTGCGGATGGCGGCGACATCGGAACCCAGTTCCGGCTCGGACATCGAGAAGGCGCCGCGAGTCTCCCCGGTGGCCATTCGCGGCAGGAAGCGTTGCTTCTGCTCCTCGGTGCCGTGCTGACGGATCATGTAGGCGACGATGAAGTGGGTGTTGATGACGCCGGAGACGCTCATCCAGCCGCGGGCCAGTTCTTCCACGCACAGCGCGTAGGTCAGCAGTGACTCCCCCAGGCCGCCGTACTCGACGGGGATCATCAGCCCGAACAGGCCCATGTCGCGCATCTGGTCGACGATGGCCTGCGGGTAGGTGTCGGCGTGTTCGAGTTCCTGGGCGTTCGGGATGATCTCTTTGTCGACGAATCGTCTTACCGTGTCGACGATTTCAGTCTGGGTTTCGGTGAGGCCCAGGGTCTGGGCCAGCCGGGTCATATGTGGCGCCCGCCGGTGACCTCCAGGACCGTGCCGGTCATGTACGACGACAGGTCGGAGGCCAGGAACAGCGCCACCGTTGCCACCTCGCGCGGCTCCCCGGCCCGGCCCATCGGCACCTCGGCGAGCTTGGCATCCCAAATGCGTTGCGGCATGGCCTCTGTCATTGCCGACCGGATCAGGCCCGGCTGGATGGCGTTGACCCGCACGCCGACGTGCGCGAGTTCCTTGGCTGCGGCCTTGGTCAACCCGACGATGCCGGCCTTGGCCGCCGAGTAATTGGTCTGGCCGATCAGGCCGACCTTCCCGGAGATCGACGACATGTTGACGATCGCCCCGCTGCCCTGCTCGCGCATCACCGCGGCGGCCGCGCGGGTGCCGTTCCAGGTTCCCTTGAGGTGGACCAAGATCACTTCGTCGAACTGCCCCTCGGTCATCTTCCGCAAGGTGGCGTCGCGGGTGATGCCGGCGTTGTTGACCATGACGTCGAGTCGGCCGAATTCCTCCACCGCGGCGGCGACGAGCGCGTCCACGTCGGCAGCGGACGTCACGTCGCAGCGCACCGCGCGGGCCACCGCCGGACCGCCCAGCGCGTCGGCGGCCGCCTTGGTGCGATCCAGGTCCAGATCCCCGAGCACCACACGGGCGCCTTCGGCGATGAACACTTCGGCGATGGCAAGGCCGAGACCTTGCGCTCCACCGGTGACGACAGCGGTCCGACCTGCCAGTAACGCCATGAACCCGATCGTATTTCATGGCTTCTAGACGCCATGACGTCATGACAGCATGACGTCATGACCGTTGAGCCCGCCCTGAGCGACGACGACTTTCAACTGATTGTGGCCCAGACGCGCCAGTTCGTGCGCTCGGTGGTGGTGCCGCGGGAGTCCGAGATCGCCGAGCAGGACCGGGTGCCCGACGACGTGCGCGAGCAGGCCAAGCGGATGGGACTGTTCGGCTACGCGATCCCGCAGGAATGGGGCGGCCTCGGACTGGACATCACCCAGGACGTCGAGCTGGCCCTGGAGTTGGGCTACACCGCGCTATCGGTGCGGTCGATGTTCGGCACCAACAACGGCATCGCCGGGCAGGTGCTGGTGGGGTTCGGCACCGAGGAGCAGAAGGCCCGCTGGCTGGAGCCGATGGCCACCGGCGAGGTGGTGGCGTCGTTCGCGCTGACCGAGCCGGGAGCCGGCTCCAACCCGGCCGGGCTGCGCACCACAGCGGTGCCAGACGGTGACGGGTGGGTGATCTCCGGCCAGAAACGGTGGATCACCAACGCCCCGGTGGCCGACCTGTTCGTGGTGTTCGCCCGCACCCGCCCCGCCGATGCGAACGGCGCCGGCATCGCGGTGTTCCTGGTGCCGGCCGACGCCCCCGGCGTCGAGGTCGGCGCCAAGGACGCCAAGATGGGCCAGGAGGGCGCCTGGACCTCCGATGTGTACTTCACCGACGTGCGACTGGGTCCGGACGCGTTGATCGGGGGCAGCGAAGACATCGGCTACCGGGCGGCGCTGACGTCGTTGGCGCGCGGCCGAATTCACATTGCGGCGCTGGCGGTCGGTGCGGCGCAGCGGGCGCTGGATGAGTCGGTGGCCTTCGCGGCGTCGGCCACCCAGGGCGGCACCGCGATTGGGACTTTCCAGTTGGTGCAGGCGATGCTGGCCGATCAGCAGACCGAGGTGATGGCCGGACGCGCCCTGGTGCGCGACGCGGCACGCCAATGGCTGACCGGTGCGGACCGGCGGATCGCGCCGTCGGTGGCCAAGTTGTTCTGCACCGAGATGGCCGGCCGGGTGGCCGATACGGCCGTGCAGATCCACGGGGGCACCGGGTACATGCGGGGCGTGCCGGTGGAAAGGATCTACCGCGATGTGCGCTTGCTGCGGCTCTATGAAGGCACCAGCGAGATTCAGCGGCTGATCATCGGTGGCGGGCTGGTGAAAGCGGCGCGCGGCGCGGGCTGAGGATCGGTGTCTGTCTCGTCAGTCCGGCTGCTCCCAGGGGAAGACGATGCCGACATATTCGTCACGGGAAAGGATCAGCGTCTCCGCCGGCGTCACCATGTCGACGTACTGGTGCCCCGAGCCTGCCGCTACGAGTGTTTTCAGGTACTCGCCGATCTCGACGGCCTTGGCGGCATCGACCCGCCACACCGTGTGGCTCGGCTGCAGATCGATGTCGGCAGCGCCGGCTTCGATGCGGAACCGATGCACCACCCCATCGTGCTCCAGCATCGAGGATCCCTCGTTCACCGCGGTCTGCACCGCGGAGAGCATCTCGACCACCCCAGCGCCGTCGAGGGTCACGACAACGGCGGGATCGCCGTAGTAGAAGTCGGTCACGTAGTTGACCCGCAAAACACTCATGGACGGTCCGTCGGTGGCCGGTGCGCCGTAGCGCGCCATGACGTCGGCGCGAAGGGTGTGGCTCTGCTCAATGCTGGCCAGCACGGATCGGTGCAGGGCGTCGCTAAGAGACTGCACATCGAGCCCCAGACGGTCCAGAACATCCAGACCGACCATGATCACCTGTTCGATCAGCGCGGTGCCACCGGCTGAATGCACGACGTAATAGCTGTACTGCGCCCACAGGGGCCGGGGCTGCACATCCAGAACGCCGGTCACGCGCGCGGTGATCATGCGATCAGACGCCGGTGTGCCGATTGCGGTGGTGAGGATGTCGCGCGCCCCGCCGTCGCGCAACGCCCGGTCGGCATCGGCGAAGACGACGTCCCGTGGCACCTCGCCCGGGACCCGATAGAGGTTGAGGATTTCGCAACCGTCCCACTGACTATCGGGGTCCAGGCGTCGCACGATCATCTGAGTCGTCGGCACATCACCCGAGGAGGTCGGCGTCCACCCATCCGGTGCGGTGAATCCCGGCAGCCACATCGGCAGATGCTGTGCTGGCGCAAGGGACAGCGGCCCATTGCGCTGGGCAATCACCTGCGGCAGTGACGACACCGTCTCGGTGTCGAACGGCACACCGGTACCCGTCGGTGAATCAGGCAAGAGCCAACACCCCCAATATCAGGATCAGCAACGCTCCCCCGCCGGCAACGACCGCAGGTCCGCTCGCCGCGGGGCTGGGCGTGGGGATGTCGATCTGCGGCATGGTAATACCCGGAACCAGATCAGGACCGGTGGCAGGTGGGGCCGGCGCCGGCATGGGCTCCCCGATGCGCGGTGGCAATCCGTTGATTGGGATGTTGTCCCACTCCGAATACGGGTTGCTGTGCGGGTTGTAATCCCAGTGCGGGTTATGCCACTTGTCGCCAGGAAAGTAGCGCTACTCGCCACCGTCTTCGTCCCATAGGCTCTTCCCTCCGCGCCGGTGCGCGCTGGGGCGGCTGGGATCCCCTTCAGTCAGCGGACCCGCCACGGGCGGGAGGACACCCTCGGGCGGCAAGCCTTCGGGTCGGGAATTGGTCGGCGAGTCGCCGCTCTTGTCCCCTGCCGGGGAAAGCGGGGGGTCGGCGCCGAACATCTCAGCTGGGAACACGCTGGTGCCCAGCCCGGTGGTAGCAGCGGTGAGACTCGCCGCGACTTCTGCGTCAGTGGCCGCGAGGGTGCCGACGGTGAGTCGCAGGTCGGCCGCGATCGCCTCGGCCTGGGCCTGCCGGGCGGCGGCGGTAACCGGGTCGAACAGGCCCGGACAGCTGACCGAAAAGTTCTCGCCAACAACGAAATCGGCGGCCTCGGCGGCGTTGACGACGCTTAGCACAGCGCCACGGGCAGAGTCGATCTGGTTCGCGCCGGTGCGTGCGATCCGGGCTGCGGCATGCAGCTCGTCAGCCAGCCCTATGACGATCATCCGGTCGGAGTGGGCACGGGCGAACGCGGCATCGGCGGCCGCGCCCTCCCAAGGGGTGCCGCCGGGAACGCTGATCTGATTGGCCAGGGCCGTAAAGCTCTCCTCCCAAACCACCGCGATGCGGGCCCAATTATCCGCCGCCTCGGAGAGGTAGTCGGTATTCCAGCTCCAGACCTGTGACAGCGTCGGAATGCCCCTGCTCGCCGGCATCAGACGTCGGGGACCACTCTGGAGAGCACGGCCGCCGACTGTGCGTCCTGCGACGCGTGCCCGACGGCCGCGTTGGTGAGCTTCTCCGCGGTTGCGCTCATCCGGGCGGCCAGCGCCACCCCACTTACCCCGATACGGCCGTGGACCGCGGCGACAGCCTCAGCGGAGGCGTGCCCCGCCCCGTTCGGCACCGACGGCGTGGCGGCGGCAATCTCACCCGCCCAAGACCCACAGTGCCCGGCCAGCCTTTCGAGGCTAGCCGGGGTGACTTCCAGCAAAGTCATGGCGACAACTTTACTGCGGCATCAGGATGGGACAAGTCGTTGGCTTACCCGGCCGCGCTGAGCAATTCCTTTCCGCGGAGAAGCCATCGATGCAGAGCCTGGATTCCCCGACCAGGACGCAGGAGTTGGCCCAGCGGCGGCACTCGGCGTGACCCATCTGCGGGTCACCGATGGTCACCCCGGGAACGAGAAAAACCACCCGTGATCGAGTGGTTTCTGCTGGTGGCCAGGGCCGGGATCGAACCGGCGACCTTCCGCTTTTCAGGCGGACGCTCGTACCAACTGAGCTACCTGGCCGGAAGGCCCCGAGTCGGATCAAACAACCGGTGCCTCGCCGATTTGGCGACCCTGACGGGACTCGAACCCGCGACCTCCGCCGTGACAGGGCGGCGCGCTAACCAACTGCGCCACAGGGCCTTGCTTGCACTCCGCGCGTACGCACCATGCGTACCCCCTACGGGATTCGAACCCGCGCTACCGCCTTGAAAGGGCGGCGTCCTAGGCCGCTAGACGAAGGGGGCCCAAGCCGAATCTCTTCGGGGTATTGCACAACGTGTTTGTGGAGCGTCGATAGCTTAGGGGATAGCGCGCCGAATCCCCAAACGGGCGGGTGAGATCCGGGGCGGCACGGGGGCAGTATTGTGGAGCCTCGCGCCCCTATAGCTCAGTTGGTAGAGCTACGGACTTTTAATCCGCAGGTCCTAGGTTCGAGTCCTAGTGGGGGCACTCAACGGGTGTGGTTGGCCACCCTTACGACATGGCCGATACCGGCCCGAACACGATGCGGTGGCGTGATGTCCACGCTGCCGGGTGGCGATCAGCGACCCCCCTGACGACGCCGGAGCGCTAAACCCCTAGAGCCCGAGGTACTTCAGAAGTCCGTCCGTGCACAGCTCGGATGCCTTGCAGACCCGCTGGCAGTAGTCGAGGTGTTCCGCGCACCACGGATCTTTACCAGCAGCCGTTGTCGCCGTGAAGTTCTTGTTGATGGACTCCGCGGACCGACGCTGCTGCGCCGCCTTCGCGCCCTGCGGTGTCATGACGGAGTAGCCGGGGTGCTCGCCGGCAGCCGTGTTGTCGTTGCAGTTCAGATCCAGCAAGACGGTGCCGCCGCGGTTGTTGCCACTGGAGTCCAGGAAACTGGCCGTCCGGGAGCCGGTGATGAGGCACTTCTCGGTGGGCAGGAAGCTTCCGACCCGACTGGCGACGACCGGCGTCCCCCACTTGCTGATCGCAGCGGAGGCCTTCTCGTACGTCATGCCCTTGTATTCGTTGATGGCGCCGGCTGTTCCCGACCCGAAGAACACAACGAACGTGGCGGCGACCCCAAAACTGGTCAGGCTCTTCTTCACCGCAAATCCCCTCGCCTCGGTTGCTGCCCGCGAATATACCCCGAGCGAACTGGGCACGCACCGCCGATCGACATGCCGACCAGCACATCGAACTTGAATGTCACTCCCGGACACAGATATATTGGTGCAACCACCAGGTACAGATAACCGGAGGACCAATGTCCAAAGAGTTGAGCAACGTCGAACTCCTGCGCGAGCTGGAGCCTGTTGCCGAGAAGTTGATCAACCGGCACATGTCGATGTTCAAAGACTGGAATCCCCACGACTACATCCCGTGGCAGGACGGCAAGAACTATTACGCCCTCGGCGGCCAGGACTGGGAACCCGGGCAGAGCAAGCTGTCTGAGGTGGCCCGAACGGCGCTGGTGCAGAACCTGCTGACCGAGGACAACCTACCGGCCTACCACCGCGAGATCGCGATGAACTTCTCGATGGACGGCCCCTGGGGTTACTGGGTCAACCGGTGGACCGCCGAGGAGAACCGGCACGGCATCTCGATCCGCGACTACCTGGTGGTCACCCGCAACTGCGACCCGGTCGAACTCGAGGAACTGCGCGTCGAGCAGATGACTCGTGGCTTCTCCCCGGGCCAGAACCAGCAGGGTGACCTGTTCGCCGACAACCTGTTCGACTCGGTGATGTATGTCAGCTTCCAGGAGCTGGCCACCCGCGTCTCGCACCGCAACACCGGCAAGGCCTGCAACGACCCGATTGCCGAGCAGCTGTTGGCGCGGATCTCCAACGACGAGAACCTGCACATGATCTTCTACCGCGATGTCAGCGCGGCCGGCCTGGACATCGCGCCGAACATGGCGATGGCGTCGCTGTACCGGATTCTCAAGAACTTCAGGATGCCCGGCTACACCGTCCCGGAGTTCCGGCGCAAGGCCGTCATCATCGCCACCGGCGGCGTCTACGACCCGCGAATCCATCTGGAGGACGTGGTGATGCCGGTGCTGAAGAAGTGGCGGATCTTCGAGCGCGAAGACTTCACCGGCGAGGGCGCCCGGCTGCGCGACGAACTGGGCACGCTCATCGCGGAACTCGAGGAGACGTGCGTGAAGTTCGAGGAGGCCAAGGCGCGCAAGCTGGACCGCGATGCCAAGCTCGCCGAGAAGCGCGCCGCCAAGGCACTCGCCGGAGCGGCCTCATAGTCGCTCCACAGCAGACACCGGCCACCGGGCTGCGGATCGGGTCGTTGACCCTCCGTAGCCCGGTCGTCTTGGCGCCCATGGCCGGAGTGACCAATGTCGCCTTCCGCACGCTGTGCCGCGAACTCGAAATCGCCCGCGCCGGAACGGTCAGCGGGCTCTACGTCTGCGAGATGGTCACCGCCCGCGCGCTGGTCGAACGTCACCCGGTCACCATGCACATGACCACGTTCGGCGCCGAGGAGTCCCCGCGGTCGTTGCAGCTCTACACCGTCGACCCGGCCACCACCTATGCCGCCGCCAGCATGATCGTCGCGGAGAACCTGGCCGACCACATCGACATCAACTTCGGCTGCCCGGTCCCGAAGATCACCCGGCGCGGAGGCGGTGCGGCGCTGCCTTACAAGCGCCGGCTGTTCGGGCAGATCGTCGCCGCGGCGGTGCGGGCCACCGAGGGCACCGAGGTTCCGGTGACCGTCAAGTTCCGGGTGGGTATCGACGACGAGCACACCACCTTCCTCGACGCCGGCCGGATCGCCGAGCAGGAGGGTGCCGCCGCGGTGGCACTCCATGCCCGCACCGCCGCGCAGCGCTACTCGGGGTCCGCCGACTGGAGCCGCATCGCCGAGCTCAAGCAGGCCGTCGCAAGCGTCCCAGTGCTGGGTAACGGCGACATTTTCGAAGCCGCCGACGCGGTGGCGATGATGGCCTCGACCGGCTGCGACGGCGTCGTCATCGGCCGTGGCTGCCTGGGCCGGCCATGGCTGTTCGCCGAACTCTCGGCGGCATTCAGCGGCGCCCCGATCGCGACGCCCCCGACCCTGGGCGAGGTGGTCGACATCATCCGCCGCCACGGCGTCCTGCTGGCCGAGCATTTCGGCGAGGACAAGGGCATGCGCGACATCCGCAAGCACATCGCCTGGTACCTGCACGGCTTCCCGGCCGGCTCGGATCTGCGCCGGGCGCTGGCCCTGGTGCGGACCCTGCACGAGCTCGACGGCCTGTTGAACCAGCTCGATCCCGATATCCCGTTCCCGTCCGCCGGCCACGGCCCGCGGGGCCGACAGGGCTCGGCCGCGGCGGTGGGCCTGCCGGAGGGCTGGCTCGACGACCCGGACGACTGCACGGTGCCGACCGCCGCCGATGTCATGAATTCCGGTGGCTGAATCGAGACCGCGCTGTGGCCGTCCTGACCTCTGCGGAACTAGTAGGTTCTCAGGTTGGATCAGTACGATGAGCACTCTGCTGTAGACCCACGGTCCGACCGGGTGCCGACGAGCGGATTCCCGGTTGCAGGCGCGTTGTCGCGCCGGCGACATCCACCTGAGCCCGGAGGCTGCCTGGAACATGAGTGACGGCGAGAACGCCACTCCTGGCCAGGGAGGCTCCGTCGGCCCGACGAACCGCCCAGAGCACCCGCGTCCCGGCCGGGCTCCCTGGGAGCGGGCCCCTGCCTCCAGCGAGCCCACCGGAACCCACAGCGAGGGCGTCGCCGTGGCGGACCTGATCGCCAAGGTCACCGGAAGCCGAACCGTCAACCCCGTCACCCGTCGCAGCGTCGACGTCACCCCCGCCGGTGAGGACGCGACCGTCCCGATCGCGGTCCCCGACGAAATCCCCGACCTGGCCGCGCTGGCCGGCGGCCGGCGACCGATTCCACATCAGGGGCCGCCGCCGGTACCACCGCCGCCGATGATGCCCGGACGGCCGCCCCTGCCGCCTGCGCCGCCGCCGCAGCGGCCGCCGCATCGGCGTCGCGCCCTGCTCATGGCCCGGGTGGCCGCCGCCCTTATCGCGGTGACCGCATTGGCCCTCACGGGTGCGGCCTGGCAGTGGCAGTCCGCCAAGAACAAGCTGCTCAACACCATCGCCGCGCTGGACCCGAACTCCAGCGACATCCGCGACCCGAGCGGCCAGAGCGGCGACCAGAACTTCCTCATCGTCGGTGTGGACAGCCGCATCGGCGCCAACGCCGAGATGGGCGCCGGCGACACCAACGCAGCCGAGGGGGCGCGCTCGGACACCATCATGCTGGTCAACATCCCGGCCAACCGGAAACGTGTGGTGGCGGTGTCATTCCCCCGCGACCTGGGGATCACACCGATGAACTGCCAGGCCTGGGACCCCGAGACCGGTAAGTACGGGCCGGTCTACGACAAGACCAACGGCGAGTGGAGCGAGAACGAGCGCGAAACCACGACCAAGCTCAACTCGGCCTACGCACTCGGCGGCCCCAAGTGCCTGGTGAAGGTGATCCAGAAGATCTCCGGGCTGGCCATCAACCGGTTCATGGCGGTGGACTTCGCCGGATTCGCCAACATGGTCGACGCGCTCGGCGGGGTCGAGGTGTGCAGCACCACCCCCTTGGAGGACGCCGAACTCGGCGTCGTGCTCTCCACCGCCGGTCGCCAGAAACTCGACGGGCACACCGCCCTGAACTACGTCCGAGCCCGCTCGATCGCCAGCGAGCACAACGGCGACTACGGCCGCATCAAGCGCCAGCAACTGTTCCTGTCCTCACTGCTGCGCTCGATCATTTCCTCGGAGACCCTGTTCGACCTCGACCGGCTCGACGAAGTGGTCAACACCTTCATCGACGACAGCTACGTCGACAACGTCCAAACCCGCGATCTCGTCCGGCTGGGGCAGTCACTGCAGGGCATCAACGCCGGCCGGATCACCTTCGTCACCGTTCCCACCACGGGCAAAGCTGACGAGGAGGGCAACGAGGTCCCCCGCACCCAGGACGTGCGAGCGCTGTTCGACGCGATCATCGACGACGAGCCGCTGCCCGGTGAGAACGATCTCAACGAGACCATCAGTCCTCGGACGGAAACGTCGAAGACGACCGAAACCACAAGCGGCTCATCGGAATCCACCTCCGAGACCTCCGGCTTGTCCACCACCGAGACATCCGGCACGACTTCGGGCACGTCCACCACCGAGAGCTCCGGTACGTCCACCACCGAGACTTCGGGCACCGAGACTTCGGGCACCGAGACCTCTACCGAAACCTCCACCGAAGAGGCCACCGCGACCACCACCACGACCGAGGAAGTCAAAGCGGTGGCCGCCGACCCGCGTGACGTCACCGTGCAGGTGGCCAACGCAACCCAGCGCAGTGGCCTTGCCGACTCCGCCACCGAGGAGTTCGAGCTGTACGGCTTCAACGTCCGCGAGCCGGACTACTACTCGGACTGGACCAGCAGCTACCAGACCACCGTGTACTACTCACTGGGCAACGAGCAGGCTGCCGCCACCGTCGCGGCCACCTTGCCGGGTAGCCGCATCGAACGCATCACCGGGTTGGGCGAGGTCGTTCAGGTGGTTCTCGGCTCCGACTACACCTCCCTGCGGTACCCGCAGGCCAGCGGTACGCCGCTGACCGTCAACGTCACCCACACCGGCGGCAGCACTCCGACCAAGCTGCCGTCGGACCTGACGGTGACCAACGGTGCCGATGTGCGCTGCGAGTAGTTGCGGTTTCACCGACCGTTAAGGTGCTCGCCACGACCTACCCGACCTTGCGCCAGTAGGCTTAGTGGATGCGCACGGCGTACCACGAGCAACTCGAGGCCCTGACCAGCCAGCTGGCTGAGATGTGCCGGATGGCGGGAGTGGCCATGGAGCGTGCCACCCAGGCACTCCTGCAGGCCGATCTGGTGCTTGCGGAGCAGGTGATCGGCGACCACGAGAAGATCGTCTCGACCAGCGCCCGGGCGGAGGAAGCGGCCTTCGTCCTGCTCGCATTGCAAGCGCCGGTGGCCGGCGATCTGCGGTCCATCGTCAGTTCCATCCAGATCGTCGCGGACGTGGAGCGGATGGGGGCGTTGGCACTGCACGTCGCCAAGATCGCGCGTCGGCGTCATCCGCAGCACGTCCTGCCCGAGGAGGTCAACGGCTATTTCGCGGAGATGGGTCGAGTAGCTGTCGATCTGGCGAACAGCGCGAGCGACGTCCTCCAGTCGCGGGACCCGGAGAAGGCCGCCCGGATGCGGGAAGACGACGACGCGATGGACGACCTGCACCGGCACCTGTTCAGCGTGATGATGGACCGCGAGTGGAAGCACGGGGTGGCGGCAGCTGTGGACGTGACGCTGCTCGGGCGTTTCTACGAGCGCTTCGCCGACCATGCGGTGGAGATCTCCCGGCGGGTCATCTTCCAGGTGACCGGGCGCCTTCCGGTCGAGGAAGAGATTCCGACCTACTAGGACCCGATCGGCCTACCCGAAGCGACCGGAGATGTAATCCTCGGTCGCTTTCTGGATCGGGTTGGAGAAGATCTTTCCGGTGTCGTCCACCTCGATCAGCCGTCCCGGCTTGCCGGTGGCCTCCAGGTTGAAGAACGCGGTCTGATCACTGACGCGCGCGGCCTGCTGCATGTTGTGCGTGACGATGACGATGGTGAAGTCGCGTTTCAATTCGGCGATGAGATCTTCGATGGCAAGGGTCGAGATCGGGTCCAGCGCCGAACACGGCTCGTCCATCAGCAGCACGTCCGGTTGAACGGCGATCGCGCGCGCGATGCACAACCGCTGCTGCTGGCCACCCGACAGCCCACCGCCCGGCTTATCGAGGCGGTCTTTGACTTCGTTCCACAGGTTGGCACCACGCAGCGAGCGCTCCGCGGTCTCGTCGAGCAACTTTCGACCGCGAACACCCTGCAACTTCAACCCCGCAACCACGTTGTCGCGAATGGACATGGTGGGAAAGGGATTCGGTCGCTGAAACACCATGCCGATGGTCTTGCGGACGCTGACCGGATCCACGCCCGAGCCGTAAATATCTTCGCCGTCGAGGAGAACCGACCCCTCAACCCGACCGCCGGGGATCACTTCGTGCATTCGGTTCAACGCACGAAGCACCGTGGACTTTCCGCATCCGGAGGGGCCGATGAATGCGGTCACGCTGCGCTGGGGTATCCCCATCGTCACGTCCGCGACAGCGTGAAACGACCCGTAGTAGATGTTCAGATCTTTGAGGTCGAAGCGTTTACTCATGGTTCAGCCGTTCTGCTCAGGCGCGGTTTCGGTTGAGGTATCGGTTGACGAAGGCGGCCGCCACATAGAGCGCGGCAACGAGCAGGATGAGCGTCAACGCCGCTCCCCACACTCGGAGTCGTCCGGCCGCTTCGGGGTTGATCAGTTCGGTGTAGATCAGCAGCGGCAGTGAGGCCATGTTGCCGTTCGACGGGTCGTAGTTGATCGACCGCGCGTATCCCACGAGTATCAGCACGGGGGCCGTTTCACCCATCACCCGGGCCAGTGCCAGCAACACACCGCTGATG
>NZ_JBIIOV010000084.1:0-13834 GCF_044342925.1 Mycobacterium sp.
GCGCCACCCCCGGCGGCAGCCCCAACGGCGCAGCCTCCCCGCGCAGCCTGCGCGCTCAGGTGGGCTCCTCGGTGCGCGACGGCTGGCGGGCCGTCACCGGCTCCCCGCAGCTGTACGGACCGCTGTCGCGGTGCGTGACGCTGATGGTGCCCGTGGGGGCCGTGCTGGCGCTGCTGCCGCTGGAGGCCAAGGAGAACATCCAGACCGGCGTCATCGGCTACGGCGGGCTGCTGTTCGCGCTCGGTCTGGGCACCACGCTGGGGGTGGTGTCGGTCCCGTTGCTGGAGCGTCGATTCCGGCTCAACGCCCTGTCGGTGATCTGCATCCTGGTCTTCGCCGTGGCGGTGCTGGGCATCAGCCAGTGGGACAGCACGCTGCTGGATGCGACGTTCCTGCTGTTTGTGGGACTGGCCTGGAGCGTCCTGAGCACCAGTCACCAAGGTCGCCGTGCAGATCTCCTCGCCGCCGGCCGCCCGCGGGCTGACCACGTCGTTCTATGGGATGGCGTTGCAGGGCTCGATCGCGGTGGGCAGCTTCGTGTTCGGTCTGCTCAGCCGGTACGTCGGGGTCAGCCCGAGCATCCTGGTCGCGGGACTGCTCGCCCTGACCGGTCTGTTGCTGGTCCGGCGGTATCCGCTACCGGATCCGGCCGGCCCCAGCTCCGTCGGCGACGGTTCAGCCGCCTGACTCGACCAACTCCGACAATTCCAGCCAGCGGTTCTCTTTGCCGGCCATCTCGTCCTCCAACTGGCGCAACTCGGTGGTGAGCCGGCCGAGGCTCTGGCGGTCGGACTGGTCGTGGTCGGCGATCTCGACGTGCTTGACGTTGATCCGCTCGGCGAGTTTGGCCAGCGCCCGATCCAGCGCGGCGATCTCCTTCTGCACGTTGCGTAACTCGGAACCCGACAACGCCGCCGGCGTACCGGCGGGGCGGTCCGTGCGCGCTTGGCCGGAGGCGGACCGCTGGTGCTCGGCGATCCGCACATATTCGTCGACCCCGCCGGGCAGGTGCCGTAGGTGCCCGCCGATCACGGCGTATTGCTGGTCGGTCACCCGCTCCAGCAGATAGCGGTCGTGGGAGACGACGATCAGCGTGCCGGGCCAGGAATCGAGTAGATCCTCTGTGGCCGAGAGCATGTCGATATCGACGTCGTTGGTCGGCTCGTCGAGGATCAGCACGTTGGGCTCTTCCAGCAGCGTCAGCATCAGCTGAAGTCGCCGCCGCTGCCCGCCGGACAGTTCGCCCACCCGCGCCGACAGCTGGTCGCGGCGAAAACCCAAGCGCTCCAACACTTGCGCGGGGGTCAGTTCCTTACCGTCGACGACGTAGCCGGTCTTGAGCCGGCCGATCACCTCGCGCACCAGGTCGTCGTCGAGCTCCGCGAGCTGGCCGCCCTGCTGGTCGAGGATGCCCAGCCGCACGGTCTTGCCTCGTTTGACCCGGCCGCTGTCCGGCGCCACGGTGCCGGCGATCAGCCCCAGCAGGGTGGACTTACCCGCGCCGTTGGCGCCGACGATCCCGGTGCGCTCGCCCGGGGCGATGCGCCACTCCACGTTCTGCAGCACCGGTTTGCCGCCGAAAGACACCGACACCTCCAGCAGATCGACGACATCCTTGCCGAGCCGGGCGGTGGCCAGCTTAGCCAGCTCGACGGTGTTGCGGATCGGTGGGACGTCGGCGATCAGCTGGTTGGCTGCGTCGATACGGAATTTCGGCTTTGAGGTGCGGGCCGGGGCGCCGCGGCGCAACCACGCCAGCTCCTTGCGCATGAGGTTCTGCCGCTTGGCTTCGGTGGCCGCGGCGATCCGGTCGCGCTCCACCCGCTGCAGGACGTACGCGGCGTAGCCGCCGTCGAACGGCTCGACAACGCCCCCGTTCGGTCCCTCGTGAACCTCCCACGTCATGGTGGCGACCTCGTCGAGGAACCACCGGTCGTGGGTCACCACCAGCAGCCCGCCGGTGTTGCGGGCCCAGCGCTGCCGCAGATGCGCGGCCAGCCAGGTGATGCCCTCGACGTCGAGGTGGTTGGTCGGTTCGTCGAGGGCGATGACGTCCCAGTCACCGATTAGCAGCGCGGCCAGTTGCACCCGGCGCCGCTGCCCGCCCGACAGCGTCCCCACGGCGGCATTCCAGTCCAGGTCGGAGGCCAGACCGGTGACCACGTCCCGCACCCGGGCGTCGCCGGCCCACTCGTGGTCGGCCCGATCGCCGACCAGGGCGGCGCCGACGGTGCCGGCCGGATCCAGAGTGTCGGCCTGCTCCAGCGCCGCCACCCGCAGGCCGCCGCGGCGGGTCACCCGACCGGAGTTCGGTTCGAGCCGACCGGTCAGCATCGCCATCAGGCTGGACTTGCCCTCGCCGTTGCGGCCCACGATCCCGACCCGGTCGCCGTCGTTGACCCCGACGGTGACGGAGTCGAACACGACCTGCGTCGGGTACTCCAGATGCAGTGCCTCGGCGCCGAGCAGGTGTGCCACCGGGACGACCTTACTGATCGGCAAACGAGCAGGCTGCAGGGCGTCTGCGAGTTCGGCGACCGGTCCGGAATGTGCCATGATGAGCGGGCTGTTGGGGAGGACAGACAGCGGATGAGGGAGCAGACGTGGACCTGAGTTTGTCGGCACTCACCAGACCGCTTGAGCGGCTGGTGGCCACCGCTCAGAACGGTTTTGAGGTGGCGCGCTACGGCGGCCTGGACACCGGTGTGGTGCCCTCGCCGTTTCAGATCGTGGAGAGCACCAACATGTACAAGCTCCGGCGGTACTTCCCGCCGGACAACCGCCCGGGCATGGCCAAAGCCGGCCCGCCGGTGCTGATGGTGCACCCGATGATGATGTCGGCCAACATGTGGGACGTCACCCGGGAGGATGGCGCCGTCGGCATCCTGCGCGCCGCGGGACTGGACACCTGGGTGATCGACTACGGCTCGCCCGACGAGGTCGAGGGCGGTATGGAACGCACCCTCACCGACCACATCGTCGCGCTCAGCCAGGCCATCGACACGGTGCGCGAAACCACCGGGCAGAAGGTCCATCTCGCCGGCTACTCCCAAGGCGGCATGTTCTGCTACCAGACCGCTGCCTTCCGGCGGTCCAAGGACGTCGCCAGCATCATCGCGTTCGGTTCGCCGGTGGACACCCTGGCCGGGCTGCCGGGCGGGCTGCCCGCGAATCTCGCTGTCGGAGTCGCCGATTTCCTCGCCGACCACGTCTTCAACCGCATCGACATCCCGGGCTGGCTGGCCCGCGCCGGTTTCCAGATGCTCGACCCGCTGAAGACCGCCAAGTCCCGCGTCGAGTTCCTGCTGCAGCTGCACGACCGGGAATCCCTGCTCCCGCGCGAACAGCAGCGCCGGTTCCTCGACCGGGAGGGCTGGATCGCCTGGTCCGGTCCGGCGGTCGCCGAACTGCTCAAGCAGTTCGTCACCCACAACCGGATGATGACCGGCGGCTTCGCCATTCAGGGTCAGCTGGTGACGCTGTCCGACATCACCTGCCCGATCTTGGCGTTCGTCGGCGAGGTCGACGACATCGGCCAGCCGCCGGCGGTGCGCGGCATCAAGCGGGCCGCCCCCAACGCCGACGTCTACGAGGTGATGATCCGGGCGGGTCACTTCGGTCTCGTGGTGGGCTCGAAGGCCGCCGCCAACACCTGGCCGACGGTGGCCGACTGGGTGCTGTGGGTGGCCGGCGGCGAACCGCGCCCGGCCAATGTCGCGCTGATGGCCGACGTGCCGGCCGAGACTCCCGACTCCTCCGGGGTGCCGTTGACGTCGCGGCTGATGCTCGGCATGGCCGAGGCGTCCGAGCTGGCGCTCACGTTCGCCAAGGGGGCGGCGGATGCTGTTGTGACGGCGAACAACTCGGTGCGCACACTCGCCGTCGAAACCGTGCGCACCCTGCCGCGTCTGGTCCGCCTCGGACAGATCAACGATCACACCCGAATCTCGTTGGGCCGCATCATCGAAGAGCAGGCGCAGGAGGCGCCGCAGGGCGAGTTCCTCCTGTTCGACGGCCGGGTGCACACCTACCAGGCGGTCAACCGCCGTATCGACAACGTGGTGCGCGGTCTGATCGAGGTGGGCGTCCGCCAGGGCAGCCGGGTCGGCGTCCTGATGGACACCCGGCCCAGCGCACTGGTCGCGATCGCCGCGCTGTCGCGACTGGGTGCCGTCGCGGTGTTGATGCCGCCTGACGCGGACCTGGCGCAGGCCGCCCGCCTCGGCGGCGTCACCGACGTCATCACCGATCCGGCCAATCTCGCGGCCGCCCGCGCGCTGCCGGTCCAGGTGCTCGTGCTCGGCGGCGGCGAAAGCCGCACCCTCGACCTCCCCGAGGACAGCGACATCGTCGACATGGAGCGGATCGACCCGGACGCGGTCGAACTGCCGGGCTGGTACCGGCCCAACCCGTCGTACGCCCGCGACGTCGCCTTCGTGGTGTTCAACGCCGTCGGCGGCGGGGAACTGGTGCCCAAGCAGATCACCAACTACCGGTGGGCGCTGTCGGCGTTCGGCACGGCCTCGGCCGCCGCGCTGAACCGCAACGACACCGTGTACTGCCTGACCCCGCTGCACAACCAGGCCGGCCTGCTGGTCAGCCTCGGCGGCTCGGTGGTCGCCGGCTCGCGGATCGCGCTGTCGCGCGGGCTGAACCCCGAGCGCTTCCTCGACGAGGTCCGCCAGTACGGGGTCACGGTGGTCACCTACACCTGGTCGATGCTGCGCGAGGTCATCGACGACCCGAACTTTTCGATGGCGGGCAACAACCCGATCCGGCTGTTCATGGGCTCGGGCATGCCGACCGGGCTGTGGGAACGCATCCTGGAGGTGTTCGCCCCGGCCAAGATCGTGGAGTTCTTCGCCACCTCCGACGGCCAGGCCGTGCTGGCCAACGTCGCCGGTATGAAAGTCGGCAGCGAGGGCCGCCCGCTGCCGGGCGGCGGTGAGGTCGAACTGGGCGCCTACGACCCCGACGCCGACCTCATCCTCGAAGACAACCGCGGCTTCGTGCGGGTCGCCGGCCGGGACGAGGTCGGGCTGCTGCTGGCCAAGCCCTGGGGTCCGATCGACCCGACGGCGTCGATCAAGCGGGGCGTGTTCGCCGCGGGTGACATCTGGATCTCCACCGAGTACGTCTTCTACCGCGACGGCGACGGCGACTTCTGGCTGCTGGGCAACCGCTCCGGGCTGCTGCGCACCTCGCGCGGGGTGGTGTTCCCGGCGCCCATCACCGACGCCATCGGCGCCCTCTCCGTGGTGGACCTGGCCGTCACCTACGGGGTGGAGACCCCGGCCGGCACCCGCGCCGTCACCGCACTGACCCTGCGGCCCGGCATGTCCGTCACCGCGGCCGACATCGGGGAGGCGGTGTCGAAGATGCCCGCCGGCCTGCCGCCGGACATCGTGCACGTCGTTCCCCAGTTGGCCGTCAGCGCCTCCTACCGTCCGGTGGTGTCGGCGTTGCGGGCTGCCGGCATCCCGAAGCCCGGCCGTAACAGCTGGTATCTGGACACCGATACAGGCCAATACAAGAGGTTGACGGGCGCTGTCCGGTCGGCGCTCGTCGGCGGCGACGCCTGACCTGCGCCTGACCTGCGCCTGACGTGCGTCTGATCTGCGCTGTTAGGCTGGCTGATCACAACGAAGCCGGGCTCAGGCTTGGGTGGAGGAGAGCGATGACGGGGAAGATCACCGGGCGCCGGGCGCTGCGCAACGCTGCAGTGGGTGCGGCTTTGTCCGCCGGACTGGTCCTCGGGCCGCTGGCTGTCGCGCACGCCGACCCGTCGCTGGTTCCCACACCAGCTCCCAAGCCCACGGTCACAGCTGAGGGCGGTGCGGCCGAGGGGGCCGCCGCTGCCGTCGCGGCCGCCCCGAAAGCGGCCCCCGACGTCCTGGACGCCCTGGCGGAGGAGTACGGGGTCGGCTCCGGCGGCGGTCAGCTGTCGAATCTGCTGAAAGTTTCGCTGAAACTGCGCGCGATGGGCTTCAAGCCGTCCAAGCAGTATCTCGACGAACTGCGCACAGCGATGAACTACCGTCCCAACCAACTGCCGCTGATCGATGCCCTCAAGGACACCATCGCCTACCAGCAGAAGCTGAAGGCGCAGATGGACATCCTCACCAAGGCGCAGTCCCAGCAGAACCCCGGCAACGCGGTGATGGGAGCCGGGCAGATGCCCGCCGCCGGCAACCCGGCCAATGTGGTTCCGGGCGCACCCGCGCCGGGCGCACCCGCGCCGGGCGCCCCCGCGCCGGGAGCCGTGGTGCCGGCGCCGCCGATCATGCAACCGATGCCGCCGAGCCCCTGATGCGTGTGCTCGATCCCAAGCTGCTCCAGATCCTGGTGTGTCCCGCCGACCGTGGACCGCTGCTGCTCGCCGACGATGCTTCCGGCGCCGCCGTGCTCTACAACCCGCGGCTGCGCAAGGCCTACCGCATCGAGGACGGTATTCCGGTGCTGCTGATCGACGAAGCTGTCGACGTCGGCCCCGAGGACCATCAGCGCTTGATCGGCAGCTCGGCCTAGCTCGAATTTTGCCGCCCGAATTTGGCCGCCGCGCAGTGTCGACCACAATGTCGGTGACTGCCCAGTCGTGATTCCGGAGGCTTCTTGATCGAGCTAAGCTCCGCCGCCAGCGCACCCGACCCCGCTGTCCTGCGCAGCCCGGGCGGATTCACCTGGTTCTACGTCGACCTCGTCGACAATCAGGGCCGCGGTGCCACCGTCATCTGGTCCTGGGGCCTGCCGTTCCTGCCCGGATATGCCCGGGCTGCCCGCGCCGGACGTCCGGAGCTTCCGATCGACCGGCCCAGCGTCAACATCGTCGTCTACGGCGACGGCCGGGAGCGCTTCTACCTGCTGTCCGAGCTGCCGCCCGACCAGTGTTCCTGGGGTGACGACGGACGGTCATGGCGGCTGGGCGACTGTTCCTTCACCTGGACCGACACCCCGGACGGCGCCGGTGGGACCGTCCGGTCACTGCAGGGCACCCTCGACCTGGCCCTGCCGACCGGCGGCCGGGCGACCGGCGAACTCCTGCTCACCGGCGCGCTGCGCCGGGACAACCCGGTGCAGCCCGACCCGGACTGCACACACATCTGGACGCCGATGATGGCGGCCAGCCGGGGCGGCCTGCGGCTGAACACCCCCAGCGGCGAATTCGTGGTCGACGGCCGTGGTTACCACGACCGCAACAGCGCCGTCCGGCCGCTGCACGACCTGGGCATCCAGAGCTGGTGGTGGGGCCGCGTCGCCCTGCCCGGCCGGGACCTGATCTTCTACCGGCTCACGCCGTCGGCGCCCGACGCCGCACCGCGCGACCTCGTCGTCGAACTCGCCGTGGACGGGTCGTGCCGGGCCAGGGAGGACGCCGGTCTGCAGGTCGGCGGGCTGCGCCGCAGCCCGTGGGGGCTGCGGTGGCCGGCCACCGCGGTGTTCGACGACCCCGACGGCCGGCCGGTGCACGTCGAGGTGACGTCTCTGCTGGACAACGGTCCGTTCTATCAGCGGTACCTGCTACGCGGCCGGTGCGGCGGCAGCGAAGGTGGTGAAGAGGGCTGGGGCATCGGCGAACATCTGGTGCCCGACCGGGTCGACACCGACCTGCTGCGCCCGCTGGTCCGGATGCGGGTGCACCGCGCAGCCGGCCCGAATTCGATGTGGCTGCCGCTGTTCTCCGGCGACAGCGACGGCCGGTGGTCCCGGCTGCTCGGGTTGTCCGGGGAAGTGCGGGCGTGAACTGGGGCGGTCCGTGGGCGCAGGCTTTGGCCGTCCTGCTGGCCGCGCCGGCGCTGGTCCAACTGGCCCTGGTCGCGTTCAACGCCGTGTTCTGGACCCGCGGCGGTGCGCTGCCGGCCGCCGCCCGGGTCGCGCCCGGCGGGGTCAGCGTGCTCATCCCGGCGCGCGACGAGGTCTCCAATATCGAGCGCTGCGTGCGCGCGGCTGACGCTGCTCACGGCCCGGTCAGCGAGATCATCGTCTACGACGACGGATCCACCGACGGGACCGGTGCGGTGCTGGCCCGGTTGCAGACGCAACTGTCCCGCCTGACGGTGATCAGCGGTGAGCCTCTGCCGGCCGGCTGGGTCGGCAAGCCACACGCCCTGCACCGGCTCAGTGCGGCGGCGACAACCGATCTGCTGTTGAACGTCGACGCCGACGTCGTGTTGAGGGAGGACGGACTGTTGCGCCTGCTGTCGCTGCTCGGTTCCGCCGATCAGGTACCCGGCGGACTGGACGCCGCGGTGGTCACTGCGGTGCCGCGTCAGCGCACCGGCAGCTTCGCCGAACGGCTGATGATGCCGCTGCTGCATCTGTCCTACGTCGCCTGGTTGCCGATGCCGCTGATTCACCGGACCCGCGATCCGCGGGTGCTGGCGGCCAACGGCCAGCTGTTGCTGATCCGGCGCTCGGCGCTGGACGCCGTCGGCGGCTGGCAGCACGTGCGCACAGCGCTGGTCGACGATATGGCCCTGTGCCGGGCGGTCAAGAAGAGCGGCCGGCGGGTCGTCTTCGCCGACGGCGACCAGATGGCCCAGTGCCGGATGTACGCCGACGGCGCCGCACTGAGAGAAGGCTTCGCCAAGAACTTCTACGAGGGCATCGGCGGCAACCCACTGGCCCTGGTGATCGTGGTGGCGTTGCACCTGGTCTGTTTCGTGGCGCCCTACCTGGCCCTGCCGGTCGCCGCGCTGCTCGGCGCATGGGGTGTGGCGGCCGGAGCGGCCGTCGGGGTGGCCGCGAATGTGGTCCTGCGGTTGATCATGGCCCGCCGGTACGGCCATAGCCTGGTGAGCGTGCTGCTGCATCCGGTCGCCGTTGTGCTCATGATGGGCGTGCTGGTGGAGAGCTTCCGCTGCAGCCGCCGCGGCGACATCCGGTGGCGGGGCCGATCCTATGCTGCACGGGCGCAGCGGGAGACGGCATGAACCCGCTGATGAGCCCGCCGGACGGCGCCGACGACCGGGCGGCGCTGGCCCGGGCCGGCGACACCCGCTGGCCCGGCTTCCTCGACCAGGCCCGCCGCTACTCGCGGCAGCGGGTGGCCCTCTCCCTGGACGGGCTGTGGGTGGCCGGGCTCGACGAGGTCCGCACCGCGCTGGCCGACCGGCCTTTGCTCATCGCGCCCAACCACGTCGCCTGGTGGGACACCCTGCTGCTGGTGGTACTCGACGAGGTGCTCGACGGAGTCGGCTGGGCCATCATGGATGCCGACAATCTGCGGGTCCTGCCGTTCCTCGGCTGGGTCGGCGCTCTGCCTCTGGACCGTCGCAGCCCCGAACGTAGCCGGGAATGTCTGGAGGCCTCCGCCGCGCTGCTCGACCGGCCCGGCCGTGCGGTGTGGATGTTCCCGCAGGGCCGCCAGCGCCCCGCCCATCTGCGGCCGCTGGACCTCAAGCCGCACGGCCTGCAGATCCTGCACCGCCGCAGCCCGGTGGACGTCGTCGCGGTGAGCATCAACTATGTGTTTCTGGAGCGCAACCGGCCCGCCGCGGTCGTCCGGTTCTCCGCGCCGATGCCTGCTGAAATTGTCGCGGCCGAGCGTCTGGTGCCGGCGGTGGAGAGCGCGCTGCTCGACGGCCTCGCCGAGATCGACGCCGCCGCCATCGCCGCCACCGACGGCGGGAGGGCCCGCACCCACCCGCGCGACCCGCTGCCCGGCTTCACTCCGCTGGTGCGCCCGCGCGGGCCGCTGCCGCAGAATGGGATCGGCGGCCGGCTGCTACGGGCCTACCAGAGCCGGCGGCCTCATGCCCGCTGACCGCGACGAGGTGCTGATCGTCGGCGCCGGGATCGGGGGCCTGGCCGCCGCGCTGGCGCTGGCCGCCCGCGGTCTGCCGGTTCGGGTCATCGACGCCGCCGAGCGTCCCGGCGGAAAAGCCGGGATCGTCGAGGTCGATGGGGTCGAGGTGGAGACCGGTCCCAGCGTGCTGACGCTGCCCGAGGTGTTCGGCCGGGTCTTCGCCCGCGCGGGTCTGCGCCTGCAGGACGTGGTCGGTCTTCGCCGGTTGGACCCGGGCTTCCGGTACCGCTACGCCGACGGCTGCGTGCTCGACGTCGCCCACGACCCGCACGACACGCTGGCCGGCGTCCGGTCGGCGCTGGGCCCGGCCGCCGAAGCCGAACTGGCGGGCTTCCTGGCCTACAGTCGCGGCATCTGGGACGCCGCGGCGCCGAATTTCGTCCTCGGCCCGGCCCCGAGCTGGCCGGCTATGGTCGCGCTCGCGTTGCGGCGTCCACGCGCGCTGCTCAGCGTCGACCCGATGCGCAGCATGGCCGCCGGTATCGACGGCCACGTCCGCGAACCGCATCTGCGAATGTTGTTGCGCCGCTACGCCACCTACAACGGCAGCGACCCTCGGCAGGCCCCGGCCACCCTGAACTGCATCGCCCACGTCGAACTGTCGCTGGGCGGGTACGGGGTGCAGGGCGGCATCTACGCACTGGTGCGGGCACTGGTCGCGGCGATCGAGGCGTGCGGCGGCGTCGTCGAGTGCGGGGTGGCGGTGCAGCGGGTGCTCGTCGATAACGGAACCGCCGTCGGCGTTGAGCTGGCCGGCGGAACCCGGCGCCACGGCCGTGCGGTGGTGGTCAACGCCGACGTCGGACAGCTGCGCGCTGCACTTCTGCCCGAGGCCGGTCGGTATCTGCCCGCCGCGGCGCAGCCCTCGATGTCGGGGTGGACCGCAGCGCTGCGTGCCGCCCGCCGGCCGGATCGGTTGCCGCACGAGGTGCTGTTCCCGGCCGACTACGAGGCGGAGTTCGCCGACATCTTCGACCGGGACTGCCCCCCGGCGGCGCCGACGGTCTACCTGTGCGCGCAGGAGCGCTGCCACGGGACATCCGCGTGGCCGGACGCCGAACCGGTGTTCGTGATGGCCAACGCCCCGGCCGAGCCGGCCACCGGTGTCCGGTCGCCGCAGGTGTGGGCCGACCTGGAGGCCGCCGTCGAGCGGCGGATCCGCGCTGTGGGACTGTGGAGCGCCGGCGACGCGCTGGTCTGGCGCCGCACCCCGACGGACCTGGCGGCGGCGTTTCCGGGCAGCCGCGGCGCCATCTACGGCGCAGCCAGCAATGACCGTTTCGCCGCGTTCAAGCGGCCACCCAACCGGATCCGCGGTCTGGGTGGTCTGTACCTCGCCTCGGGCAGCGCCCACCCCGGCGGCGGTCTGCCGATGGTCGCGCTGTCCGGCCTGGCCGCGGCGGACTGCCTCGGTGCCGACCTCGGCCTGCCCGCGATGGCCGAATAAAGCCGCGGCTCAGGGGGTTCGGCGACGCAGCGTCGCGGCGGCCAGCGTGAGCGCACCCGCGGCGAACACCACCACAACCACCACCACCAGGTTCTTCACATGGATCGCCGTGCCCATGGAGCCGATCGTCGCGCCGCGGTGCCCGGGTGTGAACGCCCGGGTGTCAACGCCCGGGTGTCAACGGCGGCGTCAGGGCACAATTCACACGTGACCACCGGCGCCGACCGTCTGCAGGTCGACCCGCTCACCGCCGCCGAACGCTTGGTCGGCGCGGTGATCAACGCCGGTGGCGTGCGTGCCCGCATCGTGGAGGTCGAGGCTTACGGCGGTCCTGCCGACGGTCCGTGGCCCGACGCCGCGGCGCATTCCTACCGCGGGCTCACCGCCCGCAATGCCGTCATGTTCGGTCAGCCGGGCCGGCTCTACACCTACCGCAGCCACGGAATCCATGTGTGCGCCAACGTGTCCTGCGGACCGGACGGAACCGCGGCCGCGGTGCTGTTGCGCGCGGCGGTCGTCGAGTCCGGTGCGCAGGCAGCCCAGCTGCGCCGCGGACCCGCCGTCGCACCGCTGGCGCTGGCCCGCGGCCCCGGAAACCTCTGTTCGGCGCTGGGTATCACCATGGGGGACAACGGTATCGACGTGTTCGGCCCCGGCTCACCGGTCACCATCGAACTGCGTGACCCGGTAGCCGTGACGGCCGGCCCCCGGGTCGGCGTCAGTGAGGCCGCCGATCGGGCCTGGCGGCTGTGGATTCCGGGCCACCCCGAGGTGTCGGCGTACCGCCGCAGTTCCCGCGCGCCCCGACCGGGCTTCGGTGACTGACACCAGGGAAGATCACTGCCCATGGGAACGACGATGGGAACGACGATTCTCGACGAACTGAACTGGCGGGGTCTCATCGCACAGTCCACCGATATCGACGCGTTGGCCGCCGCCGCGGCGCAACCGCCGATGACGGTGTACGCCGGTTTCGATCCGACCGCTGCCAGCCTGCACGCCGGGCACCTGGTGCCGCTGCTGACCCTGCAGCGCTTCCAGCGCGGCGGGCACCGGCCGATCGTGCTGGCCGGGGGAGCCACCGGGCTGATCGGAGACCCGCGGGACACCGGTGAGCGGACCATGAACACCACCGACACCGTCGCCGCATGGTCGGAGCGCATCCGCGGTCAGCTGGAACGGTTCGTCGACTTCGACGATTCGCCGACCGGGGCGGTGGTGGAGAACAACCTCACCTGGACCCAGCCCATGGGCGCCATCGAGTTCCTCCGTGACGTCGGCAAGCACTTCTCGGTCAACGTCATGCTCGACCGCGACACCATCCGCCGGCGGCTGGACTCCGACGGCATCTCCTACACCGAGTTCAGTTACATGCTCCTGCAGGCCAACGATTACGTGGAGTTGCACCAGCGCTACGGGTGCTCGCTGCAGATCGGCGGATCCGACCAGTGGGGCAACATCATCGCCGGGGTGCGGCTGGTCCGGCAAAAACTCGGCGCCTCCGTACATGCGATGACGGTGCCGCTGGTCACCGCCGCCGACGGCACCAAGTTCGGCAAGTCGACCGGGGGTGGCAACCTCTGGCTGGATCCCGAGATGACCAGCCCGTACGCCTGGTATCAGTACTTCGTCAACACCGCCGATGCCGATGTCATCCGGTACCTGCGGTGGTTCACGTTCCTGCCCGCCGAGGAGCTCGCCGAGTTGGAGGACGCCACCGCCAACCGGCCGCACGAGCGGGCCGCGCAACGGCGGCTGGCCCGCGAACTGACCACCCTGGTGCACGGGACGGCGGCGACAGAGTCCGTCGAACACGCCTCGGGGGCGCTGTTCGGGCGTGGTGACCTCGACCGGCTCGACGAGGCGACCCTTGCGGCGGCCCTCAACGAGACGGCGGTCGCGGAGTTGGCGCCCGGCGGACCCGACAGCATCATCGATCTGCTGGTCGCGACCGGTTTGTCGGCCAGCAAGGGAGCCGCGCGGCGCACCGTCGCCGAAGGCGGGGTCTCGGTCAACAACATCCGGGTGCAGAGCGAGGAGTGGGTGGCGGCGCCGGAGCACTTCCTGCACGGACGCTGGCTGGTGCTGCGCCGGGGCAAGCGGAATATCGCTGGAGTGCAGCGCGTTGGAGCTGAACAGCGCAGCTAGACGGCCGCGCCGGCGAGTGTGATGTAGGTCAAACTCTTTTGTTGCCCAGGGGATTTGACTCGCGCAAGCCCCTGACGTAACTTAGGGAAGTCGTTGCGACGCGGTAGCCCGCTGAGCGCGACGGCATCTCACGGAATCACTCCAGATTTCTGGAGTGTTCCACCTGTCCGCACGACGAGCAAGCGGTAATCGCCGCGGGTGACTCGCGCGGCCGGGCAGAGGTGCAAGGGTGTGTTGTTTGAGAACTCAATAGTGTGTTTGGTGGTTTTTGTTTGTTGTTTTTGTTTTTTGTCATGTCTGGGCTCCCCCGGGTTTGGGTGTGACTGTTTTTGCCAGTTTTGACTGGTTGCTTTGGTCAGGCTTGTTCTGATTCGAATTCACCTGTCTGTGGATGGGTTGTTTTTGTTTGGAGAGTTTGATTCTGAACAAGCCTG
>NZ_JBIIOV010000085.1:0-13747 GCF_044342925.1 Mycobacterium sp.
ATCTCCACTCCAGCCGGGGCCCGGGTCGAACCCGAGGTGTACTGCAAGTAGGCGACCTTCGGGTAAATGACCACCGCAAGGGGTTTGGCCGGGGAATCGAAGTCCAGGGCGTCCACTTCGATCACCTGCGGCTGCCGCTGCGCCGTCTGCGCCTGGGCGTAGGTGCGTACCTCGTCGGTGATCGCGGACGTGGTGAGCACGGCGACCGGGGCGCAGTCCTGCAGCACACTGACGATCCGATCATCGTGCTGGCCAGGTTGCGGCACCGAGAGTGGCACGGCGATGAACCCGGCACGGATCGCCCCGAGGAAGCCGACCACATACTCCAGACCCTGCGGAGCCACCACGAGCGCCCGCTCACCGGGTGCACCCAGCTTGGCCAGCGCCTCGGCCACCACCTCGACCCGGTCCCGAAGCTGCGACCAGGTCAGGCTTTCGGCGGACCCGGCGGGATCGGCGTCGTAGTCGACGAAGGTGTAGGCGACGTCATCCGGCTGCTGCTCCGCCCTGCTCCCAAGCAGCGCCGGAATCGACAACTCGCGGTCGGCCATTTACAGAATCCCTTCGGCGGTCGACTCGACGGTGTCGAACAGCGAATCGAGCAGACTGCCCGCCGTATCGTCGTCGACATCGTGATCGTCGGCGCCCGCTGCCTGCTCGGGGGCCAGTCTGACCGCCAGGTAGGTACTGAAGCTCTCGATTGTCGGGTGGTTGAACAACATGGTTGCCGACAGTTCCACGCCCACGAACTGCTCGAGGCGCCGCCGGATCGAGATCGCCATCACCGAGTTCAGGCCCATCTCCGCGAACGGCCGGTCCAGCTCGATCTGGTCCTCCGGGATGCGCAGTTCCCCGGCGACGATCGCCCGCACTCCGCTGCGCAGTTCGGCCTGCATCTCCTCGGGTGTCAGCGCCGACCAGTCCATAGAGGGCAGGGCGGCCTGCTCGCCCTGGTCGGCGGCCGCGGCGGTCTGCATCGGCGCCATCACCACCTGGGCGACGTCGTAACGGGTGACGTACTCCCACGCGGCGGAGGCTTCCGCCGGGTTGATCGGCCGGGAGCCGACCCGCTCCAACTCACTGACCACCAGCTGGGCGTCCTTGCCCAGACCCAGGCCCTCCCAGGCCACCCAGTCCAGGCTGACGGTGTTATCGCCCTGACGGTGACGGGCCCGGGCAAGCGCGTCGAGATAGGCGTTGCCGCCCGCGTAGGCGGCCTGACCCGGGACTCCGAAAACCGTTCCGGCAGAGGCGATCAGGTATAGGAAGTCCAGCCGACCGGGCGGGAATGCGTCGTGCAGCACCTGCGCTCCGGCGATCTTCGGCCACACGGTGCGCCGCACCCGGTCCGGTTCGAGGTCGGTGAGCAACTGGCCCTCGGCCAGGCCAGCGCCGTGCACCACCCCGCGGATGGGCGCCGCGTGGTCGGCCTCGCGATGGGCGATGAGCGCCGAAACATCGTCGGCCGAGCCGACGTCGATGGCCGCGGTCTGCACCGTCACCCCGCGCCGCTCCAGCGCGGAGATGGCCGCCATCCGGCGGCGGGTGGCCGGGTCGGCACCGTCGTTGTCGCCGGCGCGAGGCGGCAAGCCGGATCGTCCGACCAGGATCAGGTGGCGCGCGCCGCGGTCGGCGAGCCAGTTCGCGGTCATCAGCCCGAGGTCGCCCAGGCCACCGGTGACCAGATAGGCCGCGTCAGGTCGACAGCGCAGCGGCTGCCGCGCGGTGGTACCGGTGAGCGGAGCCACCACCGCTGCCGTCAGCAGACCATCACGCAGCAGCACCGTCGATTTCGCGGTCGCGGGCAGGATCTCCGACAGCACCGCCGCGCAGTCCGCCAGGTCGTCGTCGGGTCCGACGTCGAGCAGGCCACCCCACACCTGAGGTTGTTCGGCGCCGATGACACCGCCCAGCGCCCAGAGGCAACTCTGCCGGCGGGCCGACTCGGATACGGCCTCACGGACACCGCGGGTGACGATCCACAGGGTGCCCGGATTGCGCGGGTCGCGGTCGACCAGCCGGGTCACGATGCCGCCCACGTCGCAGATGAGTCGGGTGGCGACGTCGACGTCGGCCTCCGCGGTCTCGGTGTCGGCGACGTAGACGATGTAACGCGCGTCGGCCGGATCCGCCTGGGGGTAGCCCAGATCGCCGAGCCGGTCACGCAGCGCCCGGGCGGCGGCGTCGTTGCCGAGGATCGCCAGCGAACCCGGACCGCGGCTACCGGCCTCAGGCTCCCACGGCTGCCAGTTCACGACGTGCGCCACCGCATCCGGATCGGCGGCCGGGGCGAGCGCGGCATCGGACTGCACCGCCTTGTAGCGCAGGCCCCGAATGTCCACGATGGCCTGCTGATCCGCGGTGCGAATGGCCACGTCGACGACGAGGTCGTCCTCGCCGCCGCCGCGCCGGCGGATCTCGACGACGCCGCGGGCTGTGCTGGGCACGTTGCCGGCGAACCGGATGGTCTCGGCCCCGATCGGGAGCAGCAGCCCCGCGTTCGGCGCACCGGCCAGGCGGGCCAGGTCCATCGCCGCGTCGAGCAGCGCGGCGGTGATGTCGGGGCTGTCGGCCGCGACGATGTCGGCACGGAGTCGTCCGGGTACCGCTTCGTGTGAGTCGACCGACCAGTCGAAGGCGCGCCCTTCGATGCGCCAGCCGATATGGAGTTCGTCGATCGAGGACGGGTCGGGCGCGGCAGCGCCGTCGGCGGCGGGCTCGGCCATATCGACGGCCGCGCGAGACGACATGCGGGCGTTGACGTTTCTGATCCAGTGCTGTCCGGCAGCGTCGCCGTCGGGCGCCGAGGAGATGCTGACCGACTCGCCGTCGGTGTAAACCTGGACCAGCCGCGGCTGATCGAGGGTGAGCGGGCTGTCGAAGGTGACGTCCTCGACAGCGGCCGCGCCGGATTCGACGACCGCGCGTGCCAGCGTCGCGATCAGCACCGAGGCCGGAACGATCTCAGCACCAGCCAGCCTGCGGAATCCGTTGTAGGGCTTGCTGTTCGGCTCCAAACAGGCTTGCCACAGGTGACCGCTCATGGCGCCGGCGACCGGCATGTGCGCACCGAGGACGGTACCCGGTGCGGGTGACGACGCACCCGCCTGACGGGGCGGCGGCGGAGCCGAGATCCAGTGCCGGGTGTGATGCCACGGCGTGACCGGCAGCGGGACATGCGCGACGTGGTGGTGCTCGGTCTCCGGCGTACGGACGGTGTGGGTGGCGTTGAGGTTGGTGTGGAAGGTGAGGGTGTCGTCGCCGTCACGGGTCAGGGTGGCGACGGTGTGATGGTGGACGTCGGTGAGGGTGTCGTCGACGGCGTAGGTCAGGATCGGGTGCGGGCTGACTTCGATGAAGGTGCCGTGCTTCGCGCCGGCGGCGGCCACCGCCTGGGTGAAGCGCACCGGGTTGCGCAGGTTTGCCACCCAGTGATCGGCGTCGAACACCGCATCAGCGCCACGGTCGCCGGGTCCCATCCCCGATTCGCTGCGCTCGTGCCCACCGGGTCCGATCCCCGAGTCGCTGCGCTCCCGCCCGCCGGTGGTGACGAACACCGGAATCCGGGGGCGCTGCGGGTTCAGCCCGGCCAGTTCGGTTCGGAGGTCGTCGAGGACGGGGTCGATGATCGCGTGGTGCGAGGCCACGTCCACCTCGACCCGGCGGGCCAGTCGGTCCTGGGCGGAAACCACCGCGATCACCGCGTCGACCTGATCGGGCGGGCCGGCGATCACCACCTGCCGGGGCGAGGCCTCCACCGCCACCGCGACATCCGGGTAATCGGCGAGTACCTCACCGGCGGCCTCGGGCCGCAGTTCCAGCAGTGCCATCGCGCCCTGACCGGACAGCCGCGACATCAGCCGCGACCGGGTGGCGATCACCGTCAAGCCTTCGGCGGGGGTCAACGCCCCGGCGACCACCGCAGCGGTCACCTCGCCCATCGAATGCCCGATCACCGCATCCGGATGCACACCATAGGACCGCCACAGCGCCGTCAGCGCCAACTGCACCCCCACCAACACCGGCTGAATGCGGGCGATACCCACCACCGGCTCACCGGAGGCCAGCACCTCACGCAGCGAAAAACCCACCTGCTCAACGAAAGACGGCTCCAACTCCTCGACCGCCGCGGCGAACGCCGACTCCTCGGCCAACAGCCGACGGCCCATCCCCGCCCACTGCGACCCCTGACCGGAGTACACGAACACCGTGCCGGGGCGGCACTGGCCGCTGTGCGGGCCGACCACACCCGGGGCGGGGTAACCGCCGGCCAGGCCGCGCAGTCCTTCCACCGCCTGCTGCCGGTCGGTGGCGGCGACGGTGGCGAACAGCGGGTAGCGGGCCCGGTGATGGTTGAGGGTGTGGGCGACTTCCGACAACCGCGCGGCGCCGGTGGCCTGCGTGTCGTCGAGCCAGTCGGCCAGCCGCTGCGCCGTGGCGGCGATGCGCTGCGGGCTGCGGCCGCTGACCACCAGGGTGCTCACGGCGGGCTCCGGTTCGTGCGCGGCGGATTCGACAGCGGGGGCCTGCTCGACGATGACGTGGGCGTTGGTGCCGCTGACACCGAATGACGACACCGCGGCCCGCCGCGGGCGGTCGACCTGCGGCCAGTCCAGCGGCTCGGCGGCGATGACGAACTTCGCCGCACCCGGACCCGCCAGCGGGGTCAGCCGGGTGAAGTTGAGCTGGCGGGGAATGTGGCCGTGCGCCACACTGAGAACGGCTTTGATGAAGCCGGTGACCCCGGCCGCCGACTCCAGATGACCCAGGTTGGTTTTCACCGAACCGAGCACCAGCGGGGCCGAGCCGCCCCGGTCGCCGTACACCTCGGCCAGTGCATCGAGTTCGATCGGGTCGCCCAGGCCGGTTCCGGTGCCGTGGGCTTCGACGTAGTCGACGTCGGAGGGCGCCAGGCGCGCCGAGTGCAGCGCCTGGCGCATCAGGGCCTGCTGTGCGGGTCCGTTGGGAACGGTCTGCCCGCTGCTGGCGCCGTCCTGGTTGACCGCCGATCCGCGAACCACGGCGAGGATGCGGTCGCCGTCGCGCTGAGCGTCCTCAAGCCGTTTGAGCACCACCACACCGCAGCCTTCGCTGCGCACGTACCCGTTGGCGTCGGCGTCGAAGGTCTTGATGATGCCGTCCGGGGAGAGCATGCCGAAGCGCGAACAGCCGATGCTGTTCTCCGGGCTCAGGATCAGGTTCACGCCGGCCGCCAGTGCGGCGTCGCTCTCCCGGCGGCGCAGGCTTTCGCAGGCCAGGTGGATGGAGACCAGCGACGACGAGCACGCCGTGTCCATCACCACCGCCGGTCCGCGGGCGCCGAGGAAGTACGACAGCCGCCCGGCGGCGAAATTCGGCGCGTTCCCGAACGGGATGTAGGCGTCGATCTGCTCCAGGCGCAGCTTCGAGGCCACCGAGTGGTAGTAGTCGTTGGTGGTCAGGCCGATGAAAACACCGGTCTGGGTGCCTTTGATGGACTGTGGGTTGATGCCCGCGTTTTCCAAAGCCTCCCAGGTGACTTCGAGCAGCAGCCGCTGCTGCGGGTCGATGGCCGCCGCCTCGCGGGGGGCGATGTTGAAGAACTCCGCGTCGAATTCGTCGGGCTGCCAGGAGGTCAGGAAGCCGCCGACCCGGTTGCAGATCGTGCCGGGGACGGTGTGGTCCTCGGAGTACAGGGCGTCGGCGTCCCAGCGGTCGGCGGGCACCCGGACGACGCCGCTGGCGCCCTCGGTCAGCAGGGTCCAGAACTCGTCGGTGTTGGTCACGCCGCCGGGCAGCCGGCAGCCGATGCCCACCACGGCGATTGGCTCGGTGGTGGCCTTCTCGGCGATCGCCAGGCGCGCGGTGAGATCGTCGATCTTGCGCAGCGCCTCGGTGATGATCGCGCGGCGGTCAGGCGCGGGGGCAGTCATGGAGTTAACCCAGTCTTTCGGATAGTTTTTGGAGCAGTTCGTCTTCGGCGAGATCGCCGTAGTCGTCCTCGGTGGCGGTCTCGACGCCGACGGCCGTCTCGGGCAGCTTGGCCGCGAGGAATCCGACCAGTTCGTCGACCGATGGGTAGTCGAAGACCACCGACGCGGGCAGCTCCTCGCCGAGGGCTTCACCGAGTGATCGCCGCAGGGCCACGCTGGTCAGTGAGTTCATCCCGGACTGGAAGAACCCGGCCGAGCGGTCGAGTTCGGCCGGCGAGGCCAGCCCCATCGCCTGGGCCACCATGGCGCAGACGGTGTCGGTGAGCAGCTCGCGGCGCCGCGACGGATCGCACGCTTGCAGTGCCGCCCTGAATTCCGTTGTCTGCGAGCCGTCCTCGGCTGCTGCGCGCCGACCAGCCAGCAACTCATCGACGATGCGCAGCGAGGCCCGGGTGCGGTAGGCGCCGGCCAGGCGATCCCAGTCCGCGGCGACCACACTGCAGCACACCGGCGCCTGCGGAGCGGTCAGCACGGACAGCGCCCGGATGGCATCGTCGGACATCGGCAGCAGACCCGATTCCAGGGTCACCTGCCGCTCGGCCTCGGATTGGGTGTCGGCCAACGACTTCCACCATCCCCAGTCGACGGCGGTAGCGGGCAGCCCGGCCGCCCGCCGCGCGTAGGCGAAGGTGTCCAGGTAGGTCGTCGTTGCGGCGTAGTGCCCCAGCCACCGCGATCCGAGCAGCCCGGAGATGGAGGTGAACAGCACGAACTGCCGGACCGGTTGGCGCGCGGAGAGTCTGTGCAGCAGCCAGGCGGCGTCGAGCTTGGGGCCGAACATGGCGGTGACGTCGGCGTCGGTCATGTCCCGCAGCGTCGCCGGACCGCCGCCGAAGGCGGCGAGGTAAATGCCGGACAGCGGCGGCAGGTCGGCGCCGAACCGGTCAAACAGCGCGGCCAGGGCCGTCTCGTCGGCGGCGTCGGCGGCGACGGTGACCAGCCGGACACCGCGGCCCGCAAGGGTTTCGGTGAGCGGATCCAGGCGGGTGCCGGGGTTGCGCGACACCGCGACGATGGTGGTGGCACCCTGCTCGGCGAGATAGCCGATCAGGTGCGGACCGATGTTGCCGGTCGCGCCGACGACGAGGTGGCTGGTGTCGGGGTCCAGCCGGACGGTGTCGGCCGGCAGCGTGGTGCGGCGCAGTCGCGGAACGCGGCGCACACCGGCGCGGTAGGCCACCTGGTCCTCGGACTGTTCGGTGTCGGCGGCCGCCTCGTCCAGCACCCAGTTCGCCGCGATCTCGGCGGGCACCGACTCGTCGACGTCGATGAGCCGGCCCCAGATCTCGGGGTGCTCCAGGGCCAGGGTGCGGCCTAGGCCCCACAGCATGGCGTGCGCCGGATTGGCCCGGTCGCCGGCCTCGATGGGGACGGCATTGCGGGTGAGCATGGTCAGGTTCGGCGGCAGGGGCCGATCGGCGATGGCGGCGGCCAGTGTCCGTGCGGCGGCGAAGATCTGCTTGGCCCGCAACGGATTCCCCGCGTCGGCAGCCGGTGTGACGGCCTCCGGGGCGTAGAGCACATGGGTGACGCCGGCCAGTTCGGCGATCACCGCCTCGGGGTCCTCGGCAAGTTCGGCGGGATCGACAACGGTCACCGCCGCGTCGCCGAGCCGGCGGCCCAGCTCCGCGCCGATCGCGCTGTCGGCGATCACCAGCCAGGTCTGATCGCCGCCGTCGGCCGGATCGGCGGCCGGCGGACTCACCGGCCACTGCACCGAGCAGACCCACTCCTGCGGCACCACCGAGGCCACCGGGCCGTGCGCCGCGGCTGGTTCGCCCGCGCCGCGCCGGGACGCTCGGACCGGCACCCAGTGGGTGCTGTGCTGCCAGGGCGTGGCGGGCAGCGGGGTGTGCGGCCCCGGCGGGTGCGGTGTGACGGGTGGATGCGTGGTGTGGGTGGCGTTGAGGCTGGTGTGGAAGCTCAGGGTGTCGTCGGCGTCGCGGAGCAGCGTGCCCCGGGCATGGTGGTGCACATCGCCGAGGGTGTCGTCGATGGAGTGCGTCAGGATCGGGTTCGGGCTGATCTCGATGAACGTGCCGTGGTCGGCGCCGGCGGCGCTGACCGCCTGCTCGAAGCGCACCGGGCGGCGGACGTTGGACACCCAGTAGTCGGCGTCGAGCGCCGGGGTGCCGGCCGGATCGGTGACCGTGGAGAACATCCTGACCAGCGGCACCCGCGGGGTCAGCTCAGCCAGCTCGGCGCGCAGCGGTTCGCAGACCGGGTCCATCAGGGCGGTGTGCGAGGCGACCTCCATGTTCACCCGCCGGGCGAATCGGTTCGCCGCGGTCGCGGCGGCGAGCAGCGCCTCGATCGCGTCGACCGGGCCGGCCACCACCGTCTGCCGCGGTGCGAGATATCCGGCGATCTCCACCCCGGGATAGTCGGCGATCAGTGTCTCGGCGGCGGCGGCGTCGGCCTCGAGCAGCGCCACCGCACCCGGTCCGGCCAGTTCGGACATCAGTCGCGACCGCGCGGCGATCACGGCGAACCCCTGCTCGGAGGTCAGCGCCCCGGCCACCACCGCCGCGCTGACCTCGCCCATCGAGTGGCCGATCACCGCATCGGGATGCACCCCGTGCGAGCGCCACAGGGCTGTCAGGGCCAACTGCAGTCCCATCACGACCGGTTGCACCCGGGCGTCTCCGCGCACCTCCTGCGCGTCGGTGAGGACGTGCCGAAGCGAGAACCCGACCTGCCGGGAGAACGCCGGTTCCAGATCGTCGATGGCGGCGGCGAACGCGGGCTCGTCGACCAGCAACCGCCGGCCCATGCCGACCCACTGCGAGCCCTGGCCGGAGTAGACGAACACCGTTCCCGGCCGGCACCGGCCGGCGTGCGCGCCGACCACTCCGGGAGCCGACCGGCCGGCGGCCAGAGCGGCCAGTCCTTCGGCGGCCTGCGCGCGGTCCCGGGCGCAGACGGTGGCGAACACCGGATAGCGGGTGCGGTGGTGGTTGAGCGTGTGGGCCACCTGGTCCAGGCCGACACCGGCGCCGGCCCCGGCCATCCAGTCGGCGATCGAACCCGCTGCCGCGGCGATCCGGTCCGGGGTCCGGCCGGAGACGACCAGGGTGGTGACCGGCGGCGAATCGAGTTCGGCCGGCCCGGCGGGCTGCACGGGCGGCTGCTCCAGCACCACATGCGCGTTGGTGCCGCCGAATCCGAACGACGACACCCCGGCGATCCGGGTACGGCCCCGATCTTCCCAATAAGTCTGTTCTGCAACGACTTTCAAGCGTAGTTTGTGGAACGGGATGTGCGGGTTGGGGTTGCGGTAGTCCAGGTTGGCGGGCACCACGCCCCGGTTCACCGCCAGCACCGCCTTGGCCAGTCCGGCGATACCGGCGGCGGCCTCCAGGTGGCCCAGGTTCGACTTCACCGACCCGATCAGCAGCGGCTCGTCTGCCGGCCGGCCCTTGCCCAGCACGGTGCCCAGCGCCCGGGCCTCGATCGGATCACCCAACAGCGTTCCGGTGCCGTGCGCCTCGACGTAGCCGACATTGCGTGGGTCCACCCCGGCGTCGGCGTACGCCGCCCGCAGCACTGCCATCTGGGCCGCCGGATTCGGCGCCATCAGACCGTTGGACCGGCCGTCCTGATTGACCGCCGACCCCCGCACCACCGCCAGAACCCGATCACCGTCGCGCACCGCGTCGCTCAGCCGCTTGAGCACCACCACCCCGGCGCCCTCGCTGCGCACGAAACCGTCCGCGGCGGCGTCGAAGGCGTGGCACCCGCCCGAGCGCGAAAGCACCTCGGCCACATCGAAACTGCGCGTCGGGGCGGGCGACAGCAGCACGTTGACACCGCCGGCAAGCGCGACATCGGACTCCCCCGACCGCAGACTCTGACAGGCCATGTGCACGGCGACCAACGACGACGAACACGCGGTGTCGACGGTCACCGACGGACCGCGCAGATCGAAGAAGTAGGACAGTCGGTTGGCGATGATGCTCAGCGCGCCACCGGTGCCCGACCAGGCGTCGACGGCGGTCAGGTCAGCGGTCGCGATCGGCCAGTATTCGGCCGAGCAGGCGCCGGCGAACACCCCGGTTCGGGTCTCGGCCAGCGAATCGGCGGGGATCCCGGCGTGGTCGAGGGCCTCACTCGTCACCTCCAGAAGCAACCGCTGCTGGGGGTCCATCTTGTCGGCCTCGCCGGCCGGGATCTCGAAGAAGTCCGCGTCGAACTCGGCCAGTCCGTCCAGGTAACCGCCCCACCGGGTGGTGGCCGCGACGACAGCGGCCTCTTCCGGCGACCCGTCGGTGAGGCCCGACCAGCGATCCTGGGGCACTTCCCGCACCCCGGACCCGCCGCCCGCCAGGAAATCGGCCAAGCCGTCCAAGTCCGTGACCCCGCCCGGGAACCGGCAGCCCACTCCGATCACAGCGATCGGATCGCGCCCGCCGGGCCGCGGGCCGCCGAGGCCCACGTCGACCGGTTCGACCTCCCCACCGGTCAGGAACCGGGCCAGCGCGGTGACCGTCGGGTACTGCCAGAACTCCACCGGTGAGACCGGCCGGTCCAACAACTCCGACAGCCGCCCGGTCAGCACCACCGCATCCCGGGAGCCGACGCCGAGATCGTGCATCGACGCACCGAGCTCGATCTGCTCCCGGCTGCAGCCCAGGCTGTCAACCAGATAATCGGCTATCCAGTGCCGAAGAGCGTCCTCGTCGTGGCCCCCGAAACCCTGGGTCATGGGTGGGTGTCCAACCGGCTGAACTCACCGGAGGTGTACCGCTGCGCGGACGCTGAACGTCGCACCTTCCCGCTGGTCGTGACCGGAATCGAACTTGACCCAACCAGCACCAGGTCGGCGACCCGCACCCCGTGGGTTTTCGAAATCGCGGCTGTCACCTGCTGTTTGAGTTGTCCGATCGCTTCGGGGTCTTTGCTCCGCAGTTCGGCGATGACGACGAGTTGCTCGCCTGTGTCGTCGGCAACGGAGATCGCCGCCACCCGGCCGCCGGTGAACTTGCTGACGGTGGCCTCGATGTCGTCGGGATAGTGGTTGCGACCGTCGACGATCAGCAGATCCTTCATCCGACCGATGATGTAGAGCTCACCGTCGAACATCACCGCGAAATCGCCCGACCGCAGCCACGGTCCTGCCGGCGAGCCTTCGGCCAGCTGTCCGTTGAGCACCTGCTCGGTCAACTCGGGGTTGCGCCAGTATCCGCCTGCCACCTGGGGGCCGTGCACCCAGACTTCGCCCACCTCGCCGGCCGGCTTCTCCACGTGCGTCTCGGGGTCGACGATCCGGAAGTCACAGCCCCGCGGCGGGCCGTGGCTCACCAGCTCCGAGCCACCGGACTCGACCAGCTCGGCGCGCCCGGCCGACAGTGTTTCGGTGTCGAAGCGCACCACGGCCGGCGGGCGACCGCCCAGCGAGGAGCCCACGTAGACGGTCGCCTCGGCCATGCCCCAGGTGGTCCGCATGGCGTAGTCCGGCAACCCGAACTGTGCGAACCGCTCGTTGAACCGCCGCACCGTCGATCCCCGCACCCGCTCGGCACCGTTGATCATCACCGCGGTCCGGCTCAGGTCCAGTCCGGCCATCTCCTCGTCCGAGGTTCGCGCCATCACGACCTCGTAGGCGAAGTTCGGCCCGGCGGTGTAGGTGTTGGGGTTGGCGGCGATGTGCTGCAGCCAGCGAACCGGCTTCTGCAGGAAGGACACCGGGCTCATCAGCACCGCCGGGCATCCGGTGTACAGCGGGATGCAGATACCGACGACCATGCCCATGTCGTGGTAGAACGGCGCCCACGACACCACGGTGAGCTCGCGGGGCGGGTAGTCGAAGGCCTCCAGGTAGTCCGGGAGAGCCTGCACCAGGTTCGCGATGACATTGGCGTGGGTGATGGACACCCCGGCGGGCCGGCGAGTGGATCCGGACGTGTACTGCAGGTACGCGATCTTCGGAACATCTTCGAGCACAGGAGGTTTCGCCGGTGAGTAGAAGTCCAGCGCGTCGATCTCGATAACCCGCGGCGGCCGTTGCGCCGACTGCGCCTGAGTGTAGTTGCGGACCTCGTCGACGACCGCGGACGTGGTCAGGACTGCGACGGGCGTACTGTCGCCCAGCGCACCGGCCACCCGTTCGTCGTGTTGACCCACCTGCGGCACCGAGAGCGGGACGGCGATGAACCCGGCGCGGATCGCACCGAGGAAACCGACGATGTAATCCAGACCCTGCGGAGCCAGCACGACCGCACGCTCACCGGGCGGACCGAGCTTGGCCAACGCCTCGGCTACGACCTCGACCCGGTCGCGCAGTTCCGACCAGGTGATGCTCTCCGCCGCTCCGGCGGGGTCGGTCTCGTAGTCGTAGAACGTGTAGGCCGTATCGTCCGGCTGCTCGTCAGCCCGGCGCTCGATCAACTCGGGGATGGTGGTGTGGCTCATGGTCGTCTGACTCGTGGTTGTCTGGTTCTTGGTTGTTTGGTTCATCGTGGGACACCTTCTTTCAACCGGCGGAACTCGCCCGACTGGTACATCTGCAGAGAAGACTTCCGGCGCACCTTGCCACTGGTCGTGATCGGAAGCGAACGCGGGGGCAGGAACATCGCATCCGACACCCGGACCCCGTGGTCTCGCGAAATCGCGGCGGTGACAAGCTGTTTCATCGCGACGAGCCGATCCGGATCGGCCTCCTTGACTTCAGCGATTACGACGAGCTTTTCGGCGGTGTCGTCGGTGTCGGCGACTGCGGCCACCCGTCCCCCGGTGACCTCGGCGACCGTGGCCTCGATGTCATCGGGATAGTGGTTACGCCCGTCGACGATCAGCAGATCCTTGAGCCGCCCGATAATGAACACTTCGCCCTCGAACATCACCGCGAGGTCGCCGGTCCGCAGCCAACGGCCCCCCGGCGTGCCCTCCGGGGTCTGTGCCAGCTGACCGTTGAACGTGCGCTCGGTCGCCTCCGGATTGCGCCAGTACCCCGCGCCGACCTGATCACCCTGCATCCAGAGCTCGCCCACCTCACCGGCCGGCTTCTCCAGCAGCGTCTCGGGATCGACGACCCGCAGCTCGCAGGTTCGCGGCATTCCGGCGGTCACCAGTTCGGTGCCGCCCTCCTCGCACACCTCCGCATGCCCGGCCGCCAGCTTCTCGGTATCGAGACGCACCATCGTCGGTGGCCGGCCACCGGCCGAGGTCACCACGAACACCGCCGCCTCAGCCATCCCCAGAGTCGGCCGCATCGAGGCATCCGACAGACCGAGCGGGCCGAACCGCTCGGCGAACCGCCGCACGGTCGCGGCATGAACCCGCTCACCGCCGTTGATCATGACCAGTACCTGACTCAGATCCAGTCCCTGCAGATCGGCATCGGCGCAGCGGCGCGCGGCGACGTCAAAGGAGAAGTTCGGCCCGGCGGTGATCACGCTGGGGTGTGCGGCCATCTGCTGGATCCATCGCACCGGCTTCTGCATGAACGCCACCGGACTCATCAACACCCCTGGCCGGCCCGTGCAGAGCGGGAAGAAGACCCCCAGGATCAATCCCATGTCGTGGTACAACGGCGCCCAGCACACGACGGTCAGGTCCTCCGGCATCCCGTCAAGGTGCTCAAAGTATTCGGTGACGCACTGGTCGATGTTGACGATGGCGTTGCGATGAGTGATCTCCACTCCAGCCGGGGCCCGGGTCGAACCCGAGGTGTACTGCAAGTAGGCGACCTTCGGGTAAATGACCACCGCAAGGGGTTTGGCCGGGGAATCGAAGTCCAGGGCGTCCACTTCGATCACCCGCGGCTGCCGCTGCGC
>NZ_JBIIOV010000103.1:0-12239 GCF_044342925.1 Mycobacterium sp.
GTCGTACGCAGCGGTGTGCAGGTGGCAGTGGTGATCGGCGGCGGCAACTTCTTCCGCGGCGCTCAACTGCAACAGCGGGGGATGGAACGAACCCGATCCGACTACATGGGCATGCTCGGCACCGTGATGAACAGCCTTGCACTGCAAGACTTCTTGGAGAAGGAGGGCATCGTCACCCGGGTGCAGACGGCCATCACCATGGGCCAGGTCGCCGAGCCTTATCTGCCCCTGCGGGCCCGCAGGCATCTGGAGAAGGGGCGCGTGGTCATCTTCGGCGCCGGGATGGGCCTCCCGTACTTCTCCACCGACACCACCGCCGCGCAGCGGGCACTGGAGATCGGCGCCGAGGTGGTGTTGATGGCCAAAGCGGTCGACGGCGTGTTCACCGACGATCCCCGGCACAACCCCGAGGCGGAGATGCTCACCGAGATCAGCCACCGCGAGGTCCTGGAGCGTGAGCTGCGGGTGGCCGACGCGACCGCCTTCAGTCTCTGCATGGACAACGGAATGCCGATTCTGGTCTTCAACTTGCTGACAAGTGGCAATATCGCCCGAGCGGTCGCTGGTGAGAAGATCGGAACATTGGTTACCACCGAAGCGACGCAGTGACCGACAGCGACGCAGTGACCGACAGCGACGCAGTGACCGACAGCGATGAGGAGGAGTGGCGCGCATGCCGGTGACGACGATGCAGAGCGCAGCGATGAGGAGGAGTGGCGCCTTTGATTGACGAAGCTCTCTTCGACGCCGAGGAGAAGATGGAGAAGGCCGTCGCGGTCGCTCGGGACGACCTGTCGTCCATTCGCACCGGGCGGGCGAACCCCGGGATGTTCTCCCGGGTCGTCGTCGACTATTACGGCACGCCCACGCCGATCACCCAGATGTCGAGCATCAACGTGCCCGAAGCCCGGATGGTCGTGATCAAGCCCTATGAGGCCGGCCAGTTGCGCGCCATCGAAGACGCCATCCGCAACTCCGACCTGGGCGTCAACCCCACCAACGACGGCAACATCATCCGGGTGTCCATCCCGCAGCTCACCGAGGAGCGGCGGCGCGACCTGGTCAAACAGGCCAAGGGCAAGGGCGAGGACGCGAAGGTGTCGGTGCGCAACATCCGCCGGCGCGCCATGGAGGAACTGCACCGCATCAAGAAGGACGGCGAGGCCGGGGAGGACGACGTCAGCCGGGCCGAGAAGGACCTCGACAAGGCGACGGCGCAGTACGTCCACCAGATCGACGAACTCGTCAAGCACAAAGAAGGCGAGTTGCTGGAGGTCTGACGACCCTCTGGCGGCACACACCCGACGTGGCAGACGACGAATCCGGCGGCATCGACCAGGCCGCACCCCAACCGAAGACTTCCAGGGCCGGACGCAACCTGCCCGCCGCCATCGGGGTCAGCCTGCTGCTCGGCGGCAGTGTCATCGGCACGCTGCTCTTCGCCCCGCGCGGATGGCTGGTGCTGCTGTCGGTGGCGATGGCGGTGGCGACCGTCGAGGTGGTCAAGCGGCTTCGCGAGGCGGGGTATTCGATACCGCTGATCCCGCTGGTCGTCGGCGGACAGGCGATGATCTGGTTAACCTGGCCGTTCGGTCCCGCGGGCGCACTGGGCGCCTACGGCGGGACGGTGCTGATCTGCCTGATCTGGCGGCTGCTGAGTCAGGGTTTGCAGAGTCAGCCGGTCAACTACCTGCGCGATGTCGCCGTGACCATCTTCCTGGCGACGTGGATACCCCTGTTCGGGGCCTTCGGGGCGCTGCTGGTGTATCCCGACCCTCGCGAGGGTGCACCCCGGGTGTTCGCGTTCATGCTCAGCGTGGTGTTCTCCGACATCGGCGGTTACGCCGCCGGCGTGCTGTTCGGCAAGCACCGCATGGTCCCGGCGATCAGCCCGAAGAAGTCCTGGGAGGGGCTGGCCGGCTCGCTGATCTGCGGCACCACCGCCGCTGTGCTGGCCGTGGTCTTCGTGATGCACAAGCCGTGGTGGGTGGGTGTCCCGCTGGGCATCATGCTGGTCGTCACCGCCACCCTGGGCGATCTGGTCGAGTCGCAGTTCAAACGGGATCTCGGCATCAAGGACATGGGCACGCTGCTGCCGGGCCACGGCGGCCTGATGGACCGCATCGACGGCGCGCTGCCGTCTGCGGTGGCCACCTGGATCGTGCTCAGCCTGCTGGCCACCTGAACGGTGATACTGGAGGCGTGACAAAGGACCTGGTCTTCGAGGCGCCCCGGCGCGGCCTGCCGCCCCGGCACTTCGCCGACCTCGATCCGGCTGAGCGCGCCGCCGCGGTCGCCGCACTGGGTCTGCCCGCATTCCGCGCCAAGCAATTGGCGGCCCAGTACTACGGCCGGCTGGTCGCCGACCCCCGGCAGATGACCGATCTGCCGGCGGCCATCCGCGACACCGTCGCCGACGCCCTGTTCCCGCCGCTGCTGTCCGTGGTGCGCCAGGTCGAATGCGACTCCGGCGACACCCGCAAGACGCTGTGGCGCGGCAACGACGGAGCCACGTTCGAGTCGGTGCTCATGCGCTACCCGGACCGCAACACCGTCTGCATCTCCTCGCAGGCGGGCTGCGGCATGGCCTGCCCGTTCTGCGCCACCGGCCAGGGCGGGCTCACCCGCAATCTGAGCACCGCCGAGATCGTCGAGCAGGTGCGCTCGGCGGCCGCGGCTCTGCACGACGAACGCGGCGAGCGGTTGTCCAACGTGGTCTTCATGGGCATGGGCGAGCCGCTGGCGAACTATGCCCGGGTACTGGCCGCCGTCACCCGCATCACCGCCGCCCCGCCGGACGGGTTCGGCATCTCGGCCCGCTCGGTGACGGTCTCCACCGTGGGCCTGGCGCCGGCCATCCGCAAGCTCGCCGACGAACATCTGGGCGTGACCCTGGCGCTGTCGCTGCACACCCCCGACGACGAACTGCGCGACACCCTGGTGCCGGTGAACTCAAGATGGAAGGTGCACGAAGTCCTTGATGCCGCCCGCTACTACGGGCAGTCGACCGGGCGACGGGTATCCATCGAGTACGCCCTGATCCGCGACGTCAACGATCAGCCGTGGCGGGCCGATCTGCTGGGCAAGAAGCTACGTCAGGCGCTCGGGCCGCTGGCCCACGTCAACCTCATCCCGCTCAACCCGACGCCGGGCAGCCAGTGGGATGCCAGCCCCAAGCCGGCCGAACGGGAGTTCGTCAAACGGGTACGCGCACAAGGGGTGACGTGCACGGTCCGGGACACCCGCGGCCGGGAGATCGCGGCCGCGTGCGGGCAGTTGGCCGCGGGCGGCTAACGCAGCAGGCCGCGACCCCGCATCACGATGTCGCGCACCATGACGATCGCGATCGCCGCGGCGAAGGCGATCAGGAAAAAGTCTTCGACGTGGCCTTTGTGATTGCCGTGCAGCATGCCCAGCAGGAAAAGGATCACGAAGGTGCCGAAGGCGTACCAGGTACGCGGGGTCAGCTTGCTCCAGCCCCACGCCGCCGACGGCACTTCAGCGGGATCGACATCCGCGTAACGCTCCACCTCGGTCTTGGCCATTGTGGCTCCTGTCTCTCAGCTGCCGACATTCTGGCACATCAACCTCGTCCGATCAGCCCGTACCGACGCAGTGCCTCGACGCGTTCGGCCGCGTGGTCCACGATCGGCTCGGGATAGGCCGCCGGCCGGCCGCCCTTGAGCCGGTGGATCGCGGCACCGGTGTTGTCCGGACCTGCGAGTTCGGGGACCCAGCGCCGCACGTAGTCGCCGGCCGGGTCGAACTTTTCGCCCTGGCTGGTCGGGTTGAACACCCGGAAGTACGGCGCGGCGTCGGTTCCCGTCCCGGCGCACCACTGCCAGCCGTGCTGGTTGCTGGCCACGTCGGCGTCCACCAGTTGCTCGGTGAACCAGCGTGCACCCCACTGCCAGGGCAGGTGCAGATCTTTGACCAGGAATGACGCCACGATCATCCGCACCCGGTTATGCATGAACCCGGTCTCACGAAGTTGGCGCATCCCGGCGTCGACGATCGGGTAGCCGGTCCGGCCCTGCTTCCACGCCTCGAACAACGCCTGCGCCGACAGCCCGGTGTCGACCTCGATGGTGTCGAACGTGGGGTTCCAGTTGCGCCAGGCGCTGGCCGGCCACTCGTGCAGGACCGCGGCGTAGAAGTCCCGGAACGCCAGCTCCCGCAAGTAGGCGGCGGCGCCGGCGTCACGCACGTCGAGGTCGGCCGCCATGGTGCGCGGATGAATCGTGCCGAACTTCAGGTGCGCCGACATCCGGCTCGTGCCGGGCTTGTCGGGCCGGTCGCGGTCGCCGCCGTAGCCGCTGACGCGTTCTGAGAGGAACTCGGCCCACCGCTGACGCGCCGCCGTCTCGCCGGCCGGCATGTCCAGCACCGCGCCCGGATCGGGCGGTTCGACGGCGTCCGGCAGACCCGGCACCCCGTCGGGGTCGATCCAGTCGGCGGTCGACGGCCCGGACGACGCCGGCGCGCGCCAGCCGACCTCGCGCCAACGCCGGAAGAACGGGGTGAACACCTTGTACGGGGTGCCGTCGTCCTTAGTGACGCGGCCCGGCGACACCAGGTACGGCGAGCCTGTCGCGACCACCGAAACACCTGCCGCCGCAAGCGTTTCGGTGACCGCGGCGTCCCGGCGCGCACCGAACGGACTGAAGTCGGCGGAGATGTGCACCGCCGTGGCGTCCACCGCCGAGCAGATCCGGGGCAAGACGTCCTCCGGGCGGCCGCGGGTGACCAGCAGGCGTCCGTCCAACGCCGTCTGCAACTCGCGCAGGCAATCCCCGAGGAACTGCAACCGCCGCGGGCCGCTCGAGGCTTCCAGCCGCGGGTCCAGCACGAAGCAGGCCAGGACGCCGGAGCTGTCGGTGGCCTCCAGCAGCGGCGGCAGGTCGCGCAGGCGAAGGTCGCGGCGCAACCACAGAACATTGGGCATGCGCCTATGCTGCCCGGTTCCCGAATCTCTCCGGCCACGGGGCCGAGGCGTTGCGCCGGCTCCGCAATTCCGCCACGCCGAGGTATCTGCGCAGCCCACTCACGGCCAGCCCGACACCGGAGCCGACCAGCAGGCTTACGAGCACTCCCGGCAAGGGGTGGCCGAACAGCGGGTAGATCTGGAAGTGCGTCAGATAGGTGTACAACGAGCCCTGCGCGAGGATGCCGGCGCCGAGAGCGACCGGTGCCGGGCAGCGCACCGCCGGCAGCCAGATCAACAGCAGCAGGCCGGCCGCCACGAGCGTTTCGCGTCCGCCGTTACCGAAGTATCCCCAGGTACCGATCAGCAGGACAGCCGACAGGGCGATGCGCTGCCGGATCGTGTCGGCCTTGGCTGCGGCCCATCCCACGGCGAAGAACCAGAACGCCAGCAGGGTGAACCAGGACTCGCGGCCCGGCGCGTCGTAGCGCAGGGCCAGGCCCAGAGCCACAAATCCCATCGCGAACCCGAACGGCCAGCGGCGTTCGAGGCGGTCGATCGCCGGCACCCGGCCTAGCGCCGCCAGCGCCAACAACGTCCAGACCAGCACCTCGATGAACCACATGCGGCCGGCGGTCATGCTGTCTGCCGGTCCGATGATCTTCTGCAGGAACACCAGATTCGACGGGGCATAGTCCCCGGCGAAGGCCATGACGACGGCGATCCACAGCGCCGACGGGACGGCGATCCACCCGACGGTCCTGATGATCCGGGCCAGCCGCTCCCGGCGCGGAGTGCGCCCCAGGCAGAACTGCGCGAAATTGAATCCGGCGACGGCCAACAGGATGTGCGCCCCGCCCCACAGCGTGTACAGACCGGCGTGGGAGCCGACGATCAACACGATCGCCACGGCCCGCAACGCCGCCCCGGTGTCGACGACGGCTCCCCGGCGCCGGCCGGTCCGGCGGCCCGCCGCCTCCAACTCGCCGACGGTGAGCGCCGGCCAGCGCGACGGCAGAACACCCAGGAGTCGCTCCAGGCGCACCGACGCCATCACGTAGGACAACGACGTGCCGCCCAGGTCCACGAAACTGCGGTCCGCGGTGACCTCTTCCGGGTCGATCTGCAATACCTCGGCGAACACCCGCCGCACGTCCGAACCGGTTTGCGCGTCGGTGGGCCCGCGCAGTGTGTGCCCGCTGATCTGTCGCAGCCCCGCGTAGTCCGGCTTCCCGGAGGGCAGTACCGGAAGCTCGGGAAGGCACAGGGCCCGCACCGCGTGGGTCGGCAGTCCGGCCGCGTTCGCGGTGCGCCGGCGCAGTTCGCGCTCGTCGCCGGTGATTCCGGCGGCGGCCACCACCAGCTGACCGTCCGCCTCGGTACACATCGCCGGTGAACCCGCAGCGGCGACCGCCGACTCGACGCGCTGCAGATCGATCCGCAGCCCGTAGAGCTTGGCGAATCTGCTTAAACGTCCGACGATCTGATAGATGCCGTCGCCGACATGACGAGCGACGTCGCCGGTGTGCAGCGCCGCCAGCGTGCTTCCGGTGGCTAGATCGGCAGCCGATCGGGCGTAGCCCATCATCACGTTGGGTCCGCGGTAGACCAGTTCGCCCACGTCCGGTTCGGCCCAATCCTCAAGCGGCGCAAGCTCGAAGGAACCGCCGGGGATCGCCCGGCCGATGGCCTCGGGGTGCTCGAGCGCCTTCTCCGCGGGCAGGCAGGCCATCCGGGCGGTGGCCTCCGTGGCGCCGTACATGACGACGAAGTCGAAACCGCGCCGGCTGCCGAGCCGGGCGTAACGGCGCACCAGTTCGGGCTTCAGCCGGCCGCCGGCCTGGGTGATGCAGCGCAGGGTCGGCAGATCCATACCGGCGAACCCCGCGCGCTCCAGCAGCTCGAAGGTGTACGGCACCCCGGCGAAACTGGTTGCGCCGTAACGACGGAACAGATCCCAGAACCCCTCGTCGGTGACCGACCTGTCGGTCAGGATCAGCGCCGCGCCCACCGAGAGGTGACTGTGGACCACAGAGGCGCCGTAGCAGTACGACAGCGGCAGGGTCGTCGCGGCGCGATCGGTGGCGGAGATCCCGAGGCTCTCGGCGATCGCGGCGGCGTTGGAACGCAGATTCGCGGCGGAGAGCCGCACCACCTTCGGCGAACCGGTGCTGCCCGAGGTGCTTGCCAGCAGAGTCAGATCCGGGTGCAGCTGGTGCGTCGGCCGCCCCGTGATGTGTTCGGCGTGCCCGCGGGAGACGACCACATCGGGGCGATAGGCCGCCGTGAGTGCCGCGTGGTCCCGACCGCGCGGCACCGGCAGGACGACATGGCCGCCGGCGAGCGAACCGAGGTAGGCCTCCAGGGTCGGCAGGGTGTTGTCGGTCTCGATCACGACCACTTTGCGGCCGCGGCCGAGACTGGCGGCGAAGGCCTCCGCTCGGTGGGCCAGCGCGCGGTAGGTCAGCGTCTCGTGCTCGGTGGCCACCGCGAGACGGTCGGAGAAGCCGGCGAGTCGCTCGAGAAGCTCACCCACGCCCGCTCCCGAAAACCACCCCTTCACCGACGACGGCGACCCGGACTGTCGCGTGCGGCGAAGGGGCGTCAAAGCTGTTCTGCCGTGCGGTCACCGTGGTTCCGATGTCGATGCTCAAGACGACATCGCCACCGAGGAATTCGCAGCCGACGACCAGACCGGTCCCGCTGCCCTGATCGCCGTCGGTGACAGCGCTGGCGTGCAGTTGCTCGGGCCGAAGCATCAACGTCCCGGGTCCGTCGGCGGACGTGGGCACCGGCACCCGGCCCAGTGCACACTCGGCGACACCGTCAGAGACCGAACACTCCAGGAAGACGCAATCTCCGAGGAATTCGGCGGTGGCGCGGTTCTTCGGCCTGAGATAGACCTCCTGCGGAGATCCGACCTGGGTGAAATGCCCGTCGAGCATCACCGCAACCTGGTCGGCGATCGACAGCGCCTCCTGCTGGTCATGGGTGACCAGCAGCGTCGTGACAGCGGCCTCCTTCAGCGTCCGCGCCACCGCGTTGCGGGTGGTGGCGCGCAGTCGCGCGTCCAGGGAGCTGAACGGCTCGTCGAGCAGCATCAGTGCCGGCCGGCGGGCCAGTGCCCGGGCCAGGGCCACCCGCTGTTGCTGACCGCCGGACAACTCATCGGGCCGCCGCCCGGCCAGATCGCTGTCGAGGGAGACCGTTTCCAGCAGCCGGCGCACCTGCTCCCGCACCGCCCCGTTACGTGCGCCGCCCAGGCCGTAGGCGATGTTCTGGCCGACGGTCATATGCGGGAAGAGTGCGCCGTCCTGGGTGACGTAACCGACCCCGCGCTTATGCGGCGCCAGGGCGCGCCCGGGGGAGGACACGGTCGCCCCGGCGATCGCCACGGTGCCGCTGTCAGGTGTCTCGAACCCGGCGATGATCCGCAGCAGCGTGGTCTTGCCGCAGCCCGACGGGCCCACCACCGCGGTGGTCCCGCCGTTGGCGATGTCGAGATCCAGATCGTCGATCACCGCAGTGTCCGCGAACGACTTCGTCAGCGAGCGGATGGCCACCATGTGCGCCGTCGTCGGTGGCATCGTCGTAGTCAGCGTCACAGTGCGCTGACCGCTCTGGTGGACTGCCGGAAAAGCAGCATGGTGACCGGCAGCGTCAACACCACCATGATCGCGGCGTGCGGTGCCGCCGCCGCGTAATCCAGTTCACTGGCCAGCGACCAGAACCGCATGGACAACGTCCGGGTACCGGTCGGCGCGAGCAGCAGCGTGGCGGTCAGTTCGGTTGCCACCGCGACGAACACCATCGCCGCCCCCGCCGCGGCGGCCGGAGCGGTGAGCCGCAGCGTCACCCGGGCGAAGGTCGCCGCCGGGGTGGCGCCCAGCGACTGTGACGCGTCCTCCAGGCCGGTGGGTACCTGTGCCAGCCCCGCCCGCAGGCTGACCGTCGCACGGGGGATGAACATCAGCACATACGCGCCCACCAGTAGTGCGACGGTCTGGTAGAGCGGGGGAGCTATCCGGATGGCGACCGTCACCAGCGCCAGCGCCGTCACGATGCCGGGCAGCGAGCTGGTCACGAAGTTGGCTCCTTCGATCAGTCGGCCGGCCACGCCGTGATTGCGCACCGCCACCCAGGCGATCGGGTATGCCAGCGCAACGGCGGCCAGTGCGCCCAAGGCCGCCAGTCCGGCGGTCTGGACGAGGGCGGAGCCGATGTCGTCGACCAGCCAGACGTCGGGTCCGCCGATCCACAGCCACCGGGTGAGCGCTCCCACCGGAACGCCGATCGCCAGGGCGGACACCACGATCAGCACACCCAGACCGGCCGCGCGCGCCCGGCCGAGCCGCAGCGGCGTCGTCGGACGCGGTGCTCCCGATCCGATCCTGGCGAACCGATTACCGCCGCGTACCGACACCTCGGCCAGCAGCATCAACAGGCACAGCATCACCAGGACACCGGCCAGCATCGAGCCGGCCGTGCCGTCGAACGTGGACTGGAACTGCTCGACGATGGCGGTGGTGAAGGTGTTGAACCGCAGCATGGCGAAAGCGCCGTACTCGGCTAGCAGGTGCACGCCGATCAACAGCGAGCCGCCCAGGATGGCCAGCCGCAACTGCGGCAGCACCACGCGGGTGAACACCGCCGCCGGAGCCGAGCCGAGGCTGCGGGCCGACTCTTCCAGGGCGGGGTCGAGCCGCCGCAGCGTGGCCGCCACCGGGAGGTAGACGAACGGAAAATAGGACAGTGTGGTCACCAGCACTGCCGCCGGGAACCCGTACAGGGACGGTGCCACGCTGACCCAGGCGTAGGAGTTGACGAAGGCCGGAACGGCCAGCGGCGCTACCAGCAGAGGTCGCCACACGGCGCGTCCGGGCACATCGGTGCGCTCGACGAGCCAGGCCGCGCCAACCCCGATCAGCACACACGCCGGCACCGTCACGATCACCAGGCCGACGGTGTTCAGCAGGAGTTCGGCTACCCGGGGCCGGATCAGCAGGGCACCGGCCCGGGCCGGGCCGGTGCTCACGAAGGCCCACGTCACGTATCCGAGCGGAATGAGCGACGCCGCCGCGAGCAGCACCGCGGCCGTCAGTACCGCTGATCCGGCCGGTCGGCCGGAGGTGCCCGCCGGGTGAGTGGTCAGCAATCGGCTGGTCACCTACAACAGGCCCGCGCGGGTCATCAGTTCGGTCACTGCGGCGGAGTCAAGAGCCGACGGGTTGACCGCGGGAGCCTGCAGTTGATCGAGAGGCACCAGTGCGCTGTTGGCGGCGACGCCGCTGCCCACCGGGTACTCGAACGAGGTCCCATCCCGCAGGATCTGCTGGCCGCGCTCCCCGGAGATGAACCGGATGAACTGCTGAGCCTCAGCGGATCTCTTGCTGGAGGCCAGCACGCCGCCGCCGGACACACTGACGAACGCGCCCGGGTCCTCGTTCTTGAAGTAGTGCAACCTGGTGTTGGCGCTCATGTCCTTGGTCTTGGCCTGATCGCGGTACCAGTAGTAGTGGTAGATCACGCCGCCGGCCACCTGGCCGTCGTTCACCGCGCGCAACGTGGCGATGTTGTCGTTGTAGATCACGGCATTGGTCTCCATGCCCGCAAGCCACTGCTGGGCCGCGGGCTTGCCGCGTAATTCGAGCAGGGCGGCGACGATGGCCTGGAAGTCGGCTTTGGCCGGCGGTGCCCCCCAGCGGCCTCGCCACCCGGGATTTTGGAGATCGAGCAGCGACTTCGGCAGTTGACCGGCATCCAGCTTGGCTGGGTTGTAGACGAACACGGTGCTGCGGGCGGCCACCCCTACCCAGGCGTTGCTGGCCGGCCGGTACTGCGCGGGCACCTGTCCGACCGTCGCCGAGTCGATATCGGCGAGCAGACCGGCGCGCTCGACCGCGGCGACGGCCGGGGAGTTCTCGGTCAGGAACACATCTGCCGGAGACGCCCCGCCTTCAGCGATGATCTGATTACCGAGTTCGGTGTCCCCGCCCTGGCGGTAGCGGACCTTGATCCCGGTCTCCTGGGTGAACGCGTCGATCCATTCCTTGGCCAGCGATTCGTGCTGGGCGTTGTAGATCAGCAGTTCAGCCTGATCGGCGCCGGAGCATGACACGGTGGCGGCGACAGTGGTCGCCGCGACCAGGACGGCCATGGCTTGGCGTAGTCCGCGGAATCGCACGGCAGGGCTCCCTTTACTCGCGACGTTAGTGAGGATTGCCTAACCATACCTGTCGCTGTGGGTGCGAAGCGATGCGCGTCGGCGCCTCCTGCGTCCGGGCAAGAAGGAACCGGCCAGGGGGCGCGAAGGAGAGGCACGCCGCCCTGGCCGGTTATGAGTGCTGCGCCTAGCGGCCTTAGCTGGCCGGGGGCAGCAGCACCGAATCGATGAGGTACACCGTCGCGTTGGTGGTCTGGATGCCGCCGCAGACCACGTTGGCGTTGTTGACCATCAGGTGATCACCGCTGCCGCTGACCGTCAGGTCGGCACCGTTGACCGTCTTGTGCGTGCCCACCACCTGATCGGGACCGGCCTGGCCGGCGACCACGTGGTAGGTGAGGATCGACGACAGCAGGTTGGCGTCGGTCTTGAGCTTGTCCAGCGTGGCCGCGTCGATCTTGGCGAACGCGTCGTTGGTGGGTGCGAACACGGTGAACTGTCCGCCGTTGAGGGTGTTGACCAGGTTTACCTGCGGGTTGAGCCCGCCGGACAGCGCCGCGGCCAGGGTGGTCAGCACCGGGGAGTTCGCGGCGGCGGTGGCCACCGGAACCTTGGCCAGCTCGCCCACCGAGCCGGGCCCCATCGGAAACTGCTGGGCGTAGGCGGCGCAGCCGGGTCCAACCAGGTGGACGTCGGCGGCGGCGGTCGGGGACATGATGAGCGCAAATCCGAGCGCGGCGGCTGCCAGGCCGGCGGCCGGGGCGGCCTTCGTGATGGTGGTCATAGTGATCCTTTCGAGGTTCAGATACATAGGGTCATTCGTTGCCGACCCTCAGTCGGACTGACGTGGTGACGCCATTCCGCGCTGGCTCGGCCGGTGGAACGCGGAGACACGTGGCGGGCTTCTGCCGCACGTGGTCCGCGTTCCCCGCTTTGCCGCTACGGCGTGGGAGTGGTGGCCGGTGCCGCGGGCGGCATCAGCACGGTGTCGATGAGGTAGAGCGTCGCGTTGGCGGTCTTGATGCCGCCGCAGACCACGCCCGCATCGTTGACCTTCAGGTCGTCGCCGGAGCCGGTGACCTGCACGGACTCACCCTGCACCGTCTTGTGGTCGCCGACGACGGCCGACGGATCAGCCTGACCCGAGACCAC
>NZ_JBIIOV010000086.1:0-13679 GCF_044342925.1 Mycobacterium sp.
TGCCGACCTTGATGGTGTTGGCCGGCAGGCCGAGCACGTCCTCCACCCGGCTGAACAGCTCGCAGGTGTAGGCCACCTCGTCGGGGCCGTGCATCTTGGGCTTGACGATGTAGATCGAGCCGGTGCGGCTGTTCTGCCCGCCGAGTCCGTGCAGCGCGATCAGGCTGGTGAACAGGGCGTCCTGAATGCCCTCGTAGACCTCGCGTCCGTTGGAGTCCACGATCGCGTCGTTGGTCATCAGGTGGCCGACGTTGCGGACGAAGAGCAGGCTGCGGCCGGGCAGCGTCAGCTCGGAGCCAGCTGGAGCCGATCCGTCGGCGACATTGGATCCAGCGGCGGTGTAGGACCGGTCGCCGCTGAGCACCCGGGTGAAGGTCTTGCCGCCCTTGCTGACCTGCTCGGCCAGATCACCCCTGTTGAGCCCCAGCCAGTTCCGGTAGCCGAGCACCTTGTCGTCGGCGTCGACGGCGGCCACCGAGTCCTCGAAATCCATGATCGTGGTGATCGCCGACTCCAACACGACATCTTTGATGCCGGCCGGATCGGTCGACCCGATGGGGGAGGCGGCGTCGATCTGGATCTCGATGTGCAGGCCGTGGTTGACCAGCAGCACCGAGGTGGGTGCCTGCGGATCGCCGAGGTACCCGGCGAACTGGGCCGAATCGGCCAGGCCGGTGACGCCGCCGTCGTCCAGGGCGACCTCCAGTCGGCCCTCTTCGACCAGGAACCTCCGGACGTCGCGGTAGCTGCCCTCGGCCAGCGGGACGACGTCGTCGAGGAAGCGCCGGGCGTAGCCGATCACCGTGTCGCCGCGCACCCGGTTGTAGGCCCGGCCATCCTCGCCGACCTTCCCCGCGCCGTCGGATTCGCTGATGACGTCGGTGCCGTACAGGGCGTCGTACAGCGAACCCCACCGGGCGTTGGCGGCGTTGAGCGCGAACCGGGCATTGAGGATCGGAACGACGAGCTGCGGGCCGGCCGTCGAGGTGATCTCGGGATCCACTCCGGAGGTGCTGATGGTGAAGTCGCCGGGGTCCGGCTGCAGGTAGCCGATGCCGGTCAGGAACTGCTTGTACTCGGCCGGTTCGAAGCCACCGACGATGCGCTGACGGTGCCACCGGTCGATCTGCGCCTGCAGGTCATCGCGGCGGGCCAGCAGTTCGTCGTTGCGGGGCGTGAGGTCGGCGATGACCTTGTCCACGCCGGCCCAGAAGCTGGCGGGATCGACCCCGGTGCCCGGCAACGCCTCGTTGGTGATGAAGTCGTACAGCGGCTTGGCCACCCGCAAATCGCCCACGACGACCCGATCGGTCATTAGTTCCTCCGTGCTGGAGAGTCGGTATTCCTCCGTGCTGGCAAGTCGGTTGATCCTATCCGCCGGTCAGCCGGCCGCCGACGGCGCGGCACGCCGGGCGCTCGCAACGAGTAGTTGCTCGCAGCGTGCCAGCAGCGCGGCGCGCAGCGGAGCCGCCCGCTCGGCGAGCAGGCCCTGGCGGCGGGCATATTCGGCACGGCCAGCGGGTTCCTCGATGGCGACCGGCTCAAACCCGTACTGAGCCAGGTCATACGGGCTGGCCTGCATGTCCAGTAGCCGGGCCGCGCCGGCCAGCTCCAGGCAGTCCATCACCACGTCGGAGTCCACCAGCGGCCCCAGCTTGTAGGACCACTTGTAGAGGTCCATGTTCGCGTGCAGGCAGCCCGGTTGCTCGGTCTCGGGCTGGCGCTCGCGGCTCAGACGGTCCTCGTTGCGGCCCACGGCCGGCGCGGTGAAGAAGCGGTATGCGTCGAAGTGGCTGCAGCGCAACGGCATCGACTCCACGACGGCATCGGTGCCGGCGGCACCGAGGCGCAGCGGAACGCCGGCATGGCGCGGCGAGCCGGCCCGGTACACCATGGCCCACTCGTGCATACCGAAGCAGCCGAAGCGGGGCGCGCGGGCGGCGGTGGCGCGCAGCAGATCGGCGACGAACCGCACCGTCGGAATGCGGGAGGCCAGGTACTCGTCGCTGACCGTCACGCCGTCGGGGGTGGTGCGGTAGCTGCTGCGCTGCTGATAGGCGCGTGCTGCCGGTCCGGCCAGCACGGCGCCGTATCCGGGGTGCCAGATCCGCAGGTGGCGGGGCCGCAGGCTGTAGTAGGTGAACAGGAAGTCCCAGACGGGATGGGCGGCGCCGCGGCGGGCGCGAGCCTGGTGGTCGGCGGTGAACGCGTCCACCCTGGCGGCGTGGGCGTCTGCGCGGTCGGTCCAGACACGCTCGTCAAGAACCGCCTCAGCCACGGTGCATGCCGTCGCGCACCGTCCCCACCAGATCCTCGACGAGGTCTTCCAGAGCCACCATCCCGCACACCGCACCGCCGTCACCGGTGAGCAGTGCCAGATGGCTGTTGTCCTGGCGCAGCCGGGACAACGCATCGGGCAGCGGCATGGCGGCCGGCAGCCGCAGCAGCCGGCGTACCGCCGAGACGCCGACCACCGCGTCGGGGTCGTCGACGAGATCCAGCATGTCCTTGATGTGCACGAAGCCGACGAATCGGCCGTCGGCCTCGACGACCGGGAAGCGGGAGTACCCGGTCTTGGCCAGCGCCCGCTCGACGGCGGCGACGGCAGGACCGGTGCCGGGCGCGGCCACCGGAACCGTCTGGATCCGGTCCAACGGGATCGCCACGTCACCGGCCGCCCGGTTGCGAATCTGCAGCGCGCGGGACAGCCGCATGTGCTCTTCGGGGTCGAGTAGTCCTTCCGAGCGGGACTGGGCGATCATCTCGGCCAGTTCGACCATCGAGACGGTGTTCTCCAGCTCGGTCTTGGGTTCCACGCCCAGCGCCCGCACGATGGTGCGCGCACACCAGTCGTAGACGGCGATCACCGGCCGGGTCAGCTTGACCCACAGCAGGTACGGCGGGACCAGCAGCATGGCGGCTTTCTCGGGCCCGGCCAGTGCGATGTTCTTCGGCACCATCTCGCCGAGCAGCACGTGCAGAATGACGACGATCGTCAGCGCTACCACGAACGAGACGGTGTGCAGCACGGCTTCGGGAACGCCCAGCAGGTCGAAGACCGGAGAGAGCAGATGGGCCACCGCCGGTTCGCCGACCCGGCCCAGGATGATCGAGCCGATCGTGATGCCCAGCTGGGCACCGGCCAGCATCACCGCGAGGTTCTCGCCCGCCCGGATCACCGTCACCGCGCTGTGCTTGCCCTGTTCGGCCAGCGCTTCCAGCCGGTCGCGGCGGGCCGAGATCAGGGCGAACTCGGCTCCGACGAAGAACGCGTTGGCGGCGACGAGCAGCACCGTGAGCACAACACCGAAAAGGTCGCCCATCAGTCCCGGTACTCCTCGTCGTGGGCGAGTCTGACCAGGTCGACCAAGTCGATGCGGCGCCCGTCCATCCGCGCCACGGTGGCCTGCCAGCGCGGCGGATCATCGAGGGAGTCCGGCTCGAACCCGCGCAGCCGCACCGCATCACCCTCGGCCGGTATGCTGCCCAGTTCGGCCATGACCAGGCCGCCGATCGTCTCGTAGTCGCCCTCCGGGGCGCGGAAACCGGTCCGATCGGCCACCTCGTCGATGCGCAGCAGACCCGAAACCCGGTGTCCGCCGGCGATCACGACGACCTCGGGATTGAACGCGTCGTGTTCGTCGCGGATGTCGCCGACGATCTCCTCGATCAGGTCCTCCACGGTCACCATGCCGGCGATGCCGCCGTACTCGTCGGCCACCAGGGCGGTCTGCAGGCCGTTGGCGCGCATCTGCCCCATCAGCGCGTCGCCGTCCAGGGTGGAGGGCACCACCGGGACGTGCAGGGCCAACGAGCCAACCCGGACCGACATCCGCTCGGAGTGCGGAATCTCGAAGACCTGTTTGACGTGCACCACCCCGAGGGTCTCGTCCAGATCGCCGCGGGTGACCGGGAACCTGGAGTGACCGGTCTGCCGCACCATCTCCAGCAGGTCGGCGACGGTGTCGTCGGCTTCCAGCGACTCGATCTTGGAGCGCGGGGTCATGAACTCCTCGGCGGAACGGGCGCCGAACTGCAGCGACCGGTCGACCAGGTCGGCGGTGGGCTGATCCAGCGCACCCTGCCTGGCCGAGGTGCGGACCAGCGACACCAGTTCCTGGGGCGAGCGCGCCGACGACAGCTCGTCGGCCGGTTGGATGCCGAACCGCAGCAGAATCCAGTTCGCGGCCCCGTTGGTCAGCCGGATCAGCGGGGTGACGGCGGCGGAGAAGAACACCTGCGGACCGGACACGATCCGCGCGGTGCGCAACGGCACGGCGATCGCCAGGTACTGGGCGACCAGCTCGCCGAACACCATCGACACCGAGGTCGCGATGATCAGCGCCAGGATCAGGGCCACCGCGTCGACCCAGCCTTCGGGGATGCCGACGGCCGTGGTCACCGGAACCAGCAGGCGCGCGATCACCGGTTCGGCGAGATAGCCGGTGATCAGCGTGGTGATCGAAATGCCGACCTGGGCGCCGGAGAGCTGGAAGGACAGTGTGCGGTGCGCCTTTTGGACCATCCGGTCGCGCGGACCGCCGGTGCGGGCGTTGGCGTCGACGGTGCTGCGTTCCAGGGCGGTCAGCGAGAACTCCGCGGCCACGAACACCGCGGTGCCCAGGGTGAGCAGAACGAAGCCGAGCAGGCTCAGCGCAACGGAGACGACGTTCACCGGGTCTCCATCGGCCGCCCAGGGGCCTGCGGCACGCCGACCCCTTCCCGCTCGCAGAACAGAGGGGCAATGGTAGCCGTTCTACGGGGGCGCGTGTCCTACCAGCCGGCCGGCAGGGGGTGACCTTCGGCGAATCCGGCCGACGACTGCACGCCCAGTACCACCCGTTCGTGCAGTTCGGCGAGGTTGGCCGCCCCGACGTAGGTGCAGGTGCTGCGAACCCCCGAGGTGATGTGGTCCAGCAGGTCCTCGACACCGCCGCGGTCGGGGTCCAACGCCATCCGCGACGACGAGATGCCCTCCTCGAACAGCGCTTTGCGGGCCCGGTCGAATCCGCTGTCGGCGGACGTGCGGGCGGCGACGGCGCGTTTGGAGGCCATCCCGTAGCTCTCCTTGTAGGGCCGGCCGTCGCGGTCGAACATCAGGTCCCCGGGCGACTCGTAGGTGCCGGCGAACCAGGAGCCGATCATCACGTTGGCCGCGCCGGCCGCTAGCGCCAGGGCGACGTCGCGGGGATGCCTGACCCCGCCGTCGGCCCAGATGTGCCCGCCGAGTTCCTTTGCCGCCCTAGCGCATTCGAGCACCGCGGAGAACTGCGGACGCCCGACGCCGGTCATCATGCGGGTGGTGCACATCGCCCCCGGGCCGACGCCGACCTTGACGATGGAGGCGCCCGCCGCGATCAGGTCCCGGGTGCCCTGGGCGGACACCACGTTGCCCGCCGCCAGCGGGATGCCCAGGTCCAGGGCTGCGACCGCCTTGATGGTCTCGATCATCTTGTGCTGATGGCCGTGTGCGGTGTCGATCACCAGGACGTCGATCCCGGCTTCGGCCAGCGCGCGGGCCTTGGCTGCCACGTCGCCATTGATGCCGACGGCCGCCGCCACCCGCAGCCGCCCGGCGGCGTCGACGGCCGGGGAGTAGATGCCGGCCCGCACCGCCCCGGTCCGGGTGAGCACCCCGCCCAGCGAGCCGTCCGGCGCGGTCAGCACCGCCACCCCGACAGGCCGGTTCTCCAGCAGTTCGAACAACCGCCGCGGGTCGGTGTCCAGCGGTGCGGTGACGAAGTCGGTCAGCGCGATGTCACGGACCCGGGCGAACCGGTCCACGCCGGCGGTCGCGGCGTCGGTGACCAAGCCGGTTGGCCGCCCGGCGGCATCGACGACCACCGCGGCACCGTGCGCCCGCTTGTGGATCAGCGCGATGGCGTCGGACACCGAGTCGTCGCCGGTGAGGGTGACCGGGGTGTCGGCCACCAGGTCGCGGCTTTTGACGAACTCCACCGTCGTGCGGACGGCGTCGACGGGCAGGTCCTGGGGGATCACTACGATGCCGCCGCGACGGGCCACCGTCTCGGCCATCCGCCGTCCGGCGACCGCGGTCATATTGGCCACCACCACCGGGATGGTGGTGCCGGTGCCGTCAGCGGTCGCCAGGTCAACATCGAAGCGGGACACCACATCCGAGGAGTTCGGGACGACGAAGACGTCGTTGTAGGTCAGGTCGTAGCTGGGGGAGTGACCCTCCAGAAACCTCACGAGTGAAACCTCACGAGTGCATTCTCACGGGCGGCTACATCTGCACTTCCGTGTGGTCGCCGCTCCACTGGGTGTGGAACCGCGCGGCCGGGTCGGCGTCCGTGCGGCCGTAGGTGTGGGCGCCGAAGAAGTCGCGCTGGCCCTGGATCAGTGCGGCGGGAAGGCGTTCGGTGCGCAGACCGTCGTAGTACGACAGCGCCGAGGAGAAGCCCGGGATCGGGATGCCCAGTTCGGTGGCGGTCACGACCACCCGGCGCCAGCCGTCGACGCCCGACTCCACCGCGCTGCGGAAGTACGGGTCGGCGAGCAGGGTCGGCAGACCGGGGTCGGCGTCGAACGCCTCCTTGATCCGGTTGAGGAACTTGGCCCGGATGATGCAGCCGCCCCGCCAGATGGTGGCCAGCACACCAGGGGTGATGCCCCAGTCGTACTCGTCGGAGCCGGCCTGAATCTGGTTGAAGCCCTGCGCGTAGGCGATGATCTTGGAGGCGTACAGCGCCTGGCGGACGTCCTCGGTGAATCGCTGTGCGTCGGTGGGCCGTTCGCCGAGCTCACCGGATGCCAGCCCGGCAGCGGCCCGGCGCTGCGGCACCGAACCGGACAGCGCCCGGGCGAACACCGCCTCGGCGATGCCGGTGACCGGCACGCCCAGGTCCAGGGCCGACTTGACCGTCCAGCGGCCGGTGCCCTTCTGCTCGGCTTCGTCGACGATCACGTCTACCAGCGGCTGGGAGGTCTTGGCGTCGACCTGACGCAGCACTTCGGCGGTGATCTCCACCAGGAAGCTGTCCAGGTCGCCGGAATTCCATTCGGTGAAGACGTCGGCGATCTGCCGCGCCGTCAGCCCGAGGCCGTCGCGCAGCAGCTGGTAAGCCTCGCCGATCAGCTGCATGTCGGAGTACTCGATGCCGTTGTGCACCATCTTGACGAAGTGCCCGGCGCCGTCGGGTCCGATATGGGCGCAGCAGGGCACCCCGTCGACCTTGGCGGAGATTTCCTCCAGCAACGGGCCCAGCGACGCGTAGGACTCCTTCGGGCCGCCCGGCATGATCGAGGGCCCGTTGAGCGCCCCCTCCTCGCCGCCGGAGATCCCGGCGCCCACGAAGTGCAGGCCGCGATCGGCCATCGCTTTCTCGCGGCGAATGGTGTCGGTGTAGAGAGCGTTGCCGCCGTCGATGATGATGTCGCCGGGCTCCATGGCATCGGCCAGCTCGTTGATCACCGCGTCGGTGGCTTCACCGGCCTTCACCATGATCAGCACCCGGCGCGGCCGCTCCAGCGCGGCCAGGAATTCCTCGACCGAATCCGACCGCACGAAATTCCCCTCCGAACCGTGCTCGGCCAGCAGCGTGTCGGTGCGGCCGATGGAGCGGTTGTGCAGCGCGACGGTATAGCCGTGCCGGGCGAAGTTCCGCGCAATGTTGGAACCCATGACCGCCAGGCCGGTGACGCCGATCTGCGCGGTGGGTTTCGGGGATGCGCTCATTCTCGCCTCTTTCTTGTGGGGTCGGTTCAGGGCCAGAGCCGGTGCAGCTCAGTCAGCCATGGGACGGCCACCGCGATGGTGGGAATCACCAGGATCGCCGCGGCGGCGCAGTAGGCGGCCAGCGCGATCGGCACACTGTTGGGCGGCCCGGCCAGTCGGCGTACCCGCACCACGGTGCTGGTTCCGCCGGCCGCCATCGCGCCGGCGGGTGTGGGTCCGCATGCGCAGGTGACCAGCGCCCTGGCCAGCGGGTTGCGGCCCGCGGCGCGCACCGCGGCGTCGTCGGCGAGCAGTTCGACCAGCAGCCGCACCGCGTCGAGCGCAGTGCCGCTGCGAACGAACCGCGGGAAGGCGGTGTGCGCGACGACGAAGGCCTCCAGGACCAGGTCGTGGCGGGCGCGAAGATGAGCGCGTTCGTGCCGCAGGATCGCGGCCAGTTCCGGCCCGCTCAGCGCGGCCAGTGTGCCGCGACTCAGCACCACCCGGCTGCGCATCCCCGGCAGGCAGTAGGCCAGCGGTTCGGCCCGGTCCAACACGCGCACCCGATCGAGGTCGCGCGGGTGTTCGCTGAGCAGGTCCACCACCATCCGGTGGCGCGCGCGGCGGCGGCGGGTGCTGACCGCCACCGCGATGAGGGCCAATCCGAGTCGGACGCCGACCATCAGGGTCAGCGCCAGCATCAGCACCGAACACGACCACCGGGTCAATCCGAGGGTGGCGATCTGCTCTCCGATATCGGAGGTGGGACGGCCGTCCGGGCCGGGTACGAACAGCAGAGCGGCAATGGAAAGGCCGGCGCTGAATGTGGACAGCACCGCCGCGACGGCGATCGATTGCCACAGCACGACAGCGGCGCGTGGAGCGCGCAAGGGCCACGAGGCTTCCGCCAGCAACGCCGGGACCGGGCCTACCAGCACGAGGGCGAGGACGGTGAAGGCCAGCGCTGACACGCCTGACAGTCTCCCTTAGCGGAAGTGACGACCGCTAGCGGATCCCCTGTTTGGTCTCCAGTTCAGCCAGCGCCCGGCGCAGCGCGTCGGCTTCGTCGGCGCCCACCCGTTCCACGAAATTCATCAGGGCGGCCTGCCGGTCGCCGGAGTCGGCAGCTTGGTCCAGCGCATCGACCATCAATCCGGCCACCAGGTCGTCGCGGCCGTGGGTCGGGACGTAGCGGTGGGCGCGGTCGTCGCGGAGCTGAAGCACCAGGTTCTTATGGGCCAGTCGTTGCAGCACCGTCATGACGGTGGTGTAGGCGAGGTCGCGCCGGGCGGCGAGCGCTTCGTGGACCTGGCGAACCGTCTGTGGCCGCTCGGCGTCCCAGAGTTGGTCCATGACGGCGCGTTCCAGGTCACCGAGACCGGTCAGCTTGGCCATGCGCTCGTTTCTCCCCTCGGGCGCCTAATCTTATCCCCCAGTACTACCCGACGTCGTACCCGTTGTTCCAGAAGACTAAACGCCGGAATCTTTGCCCGCGTTCACAACGCTTCGGCTCACCGCGGAGTTCCCGCCCCCCGGGAAGGGGTGGCCGCACGGACGGTGTAGACACACAGTCGTGCAACCCCAGGACATGCCGCCCGCCCCGTTCGACATCGGCATCGGGCTGACCTACACCGAACTTACGCCTGACGGCGCAGCGGCCACATTGACCATCACCCCGGCGGTGCACCAGCCGATGGGGATCGTCCACGGTGGGGTGTGGTGCGGCATGGTCGAGTCGATGGCCAGCACGTCGGCCTACACCTGGCTGTCGGCTAACGGGGGCGGCAATGTCGTCGGGGTCAACAACAACACCGATTTTCTGCGGGCGGTCAGCGAAGGGACCGTCTACGGGGTATCTGAACCGGTGCACCGCGGTCGGCGTCAGCAGTTGTGGCTGGTCACCATCCGCGACGACCGGGACCGGCTGATCGCCCGCGGTCAGGTCCGGCTGCAGAACCTGGAAACTCAGGCGTAACCGGCCGGCCTAACTCGCCGACAGGCTCAGCGACAGCCGGGCTCCACCGAGCGGGCTGGTCTCCAAAGCCGCTGTGCCGCCGTGGAGTTCGGCTTGTTGAGCGACCAGCGCAAGGCCCAGTCCGGAACCGGAGTGGGTGGCCGTCGAGCCGCGGGAGAACCGCCGGAACACCGCCGCCCGTTCATGCTCGGGTACGCCGCTGCCGTTGTCGTCGACGATGATCTGCACGCCGTCGGGCGCGTGCCGGACGGCCAGCCGGACCTCGGTCGCGCCGCCGTGCCGGACGGCGTTGGCGATGGCGTTGTCGATGACTAGTCGCAGCCCCGCAGGCAAACCGACCATCGGCACCGCGGGCGAGGGCACCAGCCACACCCGCAGATCCGGGTAGACGCGTTCGGCATCGTGTGCCGCCCGGTCGAGCAGTTCGGTGACGTCGAAGGACACGAAGTCGTCGGCCGTGGTCAGTTCGCCCTGGGCCAGCCGCTCCAATGCCGTCAGGGTGGCTTCGATGCGGCTCTGGGTGCGGATGGTCTCCCCGATGACCTCCCGGCGCTGCTCGCCGTCGAGGTCGAGGGTGGACAGCACCTCCAGATTGGTTCGCATCGCGGTCAGCGGGGTGCGCAGTTCGTGCGAGGCCACCGCGGCGAAATCGCGTGCCGACTCCAGTGCTGCTTTCGTCCTGGCCTGCTCGTCGCCGATGCGCGCCAGCATGCCCTCCACCGCCTCGCCGATCTCCACCGCCTCGCTGACGCCGCGGACCTGGACCTCCTCGGGTTTGGACTGGGCGTTGATGGCGCGGGCCTGCTGGGCCAGCAGCCGGAACGGGTCGATCATGATCAGCGCGAAGAACCAGCCGACGATGACGGTGCCGATGATGACCCCGCCGCAGATGCCGACGACGCGCCAGTGCAGTTCGGCGATGCGGCGCTGGGTTTCGGTCACCGGCGCGCCGAGCGCAATCGACGCCATCCCCACGGTGAAGGAGCGGACGCGGTACTCGACGCCGTCGATCGTGGTGTTGGTGTAGCCGTCGGCCAGTTTCGGTAGCACGACGTCGGAGGGCACGGACACCGTCGAGCCGCCCACCCGGACGCTACGCACCAGGCTGCCGTCCGGGCTGGGGTTCCCGGCGGCGGGCGGCCCGGACAACAGGGTGCTGACGTCACCGAGACTGCTGACCGAGTCCAGCCGCCGGTCCAGCTGGCTGTACTGGTCGTTGGTGACGCCGACCCACACCCAGGTGCCCAGGGTCAGGACCAGCACCACGACCCCCAGGGCAGCGGCGATCACGATGGTGCGCAGCGACAGCATCCGGGTGGGCAGGCGCTGCAACAGCCGATAGACGACTTCGTTGGGTTTCACGATGAGGACGGACCCGACGCCCGCGGAAAAGACGTCAGGGCGCGGCGTGCCCGCAGTTAGATGGTGTCGGCCAGGACCAGCGCCCGCTGCGGCAGGTTGCAGCGATCGCGGAAGTCCCGCGAGGGCTTGCGGATGCCCTCCAGGTCGGCACGCACGTTCGGGTTGGCGTTGAGGTAGGCCTCGGTCTGGTCGCGTACCGCGGCCTTCGGCTGACCCTGCAGACCGGTGAAGAAGTTGTTCACATCGGGGTGGGTGAGCAGGTACGCCGACATCGCGGCCGAGATACCCGACATCACGCCGGTCATGTCGGCGCTGGTGCAACCCGGAGGCAGCGGGTCGGCAGCGGCCAGGCCGGGGGTGGCGACCAGAACGGCACCTGCGGCACCCAGCGTCACCGCCGCAGTGCGAAAAACGGACACCCGGCGTGAGCGGCTGGCAGCTGACATGACTTTTCCCCTTGCGTGGTTCGTGTGGTCATCATGCTATTGGAGCCCGGCCGATGTTCAACCGTGCGCCGGTCAGTAGGCGGCGATTTCGGCGTCTTCGACGCGTTCGGCGATCTCTTCGAGCTGCTCGATCCGGGTGCGGGCGTAGGCCTGCTGCTCGGTGATGGTCAGCTGGCCGCGCTGGCTGCCGATGAACGTCGAGACCCAGGACAGCGCCGTGGTGAGCCGGGCCTTGAACCCGACCAGGTAGATCAGGTGCAGGAACAGCCAGGACAGCCAGCCGATGAACCCGCCGAACTCCAGCGGGCCGACCTGGACCACCGCGGAGTACCGCGACACGGTGGCCATGGAGCCCTTGTCGAAGTACTTGAACGGCTCGCGGGCGGCCGGATTGGCCCCGTTAAGTTCGGCCTTGATCAGTTTGGCGGCGTACTTGGCGCCCTGGATGGCGCCCTGCGCCTGTCCGGGAACGCCCTCGACCAGCGCCATGTCACCGACCACGAAGACCTCGGGATACCCCGGCAGCGTGAGATCCGGGAGCACCTTGACCCGGCCGGCCCGGTCCACCTCGGCGCCGGACTGGTCGGCGACCATCGTGCCCAGCGGGCTGGCCGCGACACCGGCCGACCACACCTTGGTCTGGCACTCGATGCGCTCTTCGCGTCCGTCGCCGTACTTGACGTTGATTCCGTTGCGGTCGACGTTGGTGACCATCGCACCGAGCTGGATCTCCACACCGAGCTTCTCCAGCCGGGCGGCAGCCTTGAGCCCCAGCTTCTTGCCCATCGGCGGCAGCACCGCGGGAGCGGCGTCGAGCAGGATCACCCGGGCCTTGGTGGAGTCGATGTGGCGGAAGGCGCCCTTGAGGGTGTGGTCGGCGAGTTCGGCGATCTGCCCGGCCATTTCCACGCCGGTGGGGCCGGCGCCGACGACCACGAAGGTCAGCAGCTTGGCGCGGCGTTCGGGATCGCTGGACCGCTCGGCCTGCTCGAACGCGCCGAGGATGCGGCCGCGCAGTTCCAGGGCATCGTCGATGGTCTTCATGCCGGGCGCCCACTCGGCGAAATGGTCGTTGCCGAAGTAGGACTGACCCGCTCCGGCCGCCACGATCAGCGAGTCGTAGGGGGTGCGGTAGCTGTGCCCGAGGAGCACCGAGTCGACCGTCTTGTTCGCGAGGTCGATGTTGGTGACCTCGCCCAGCAATACCTGGCAGTTCTGCTGCTTGCGCAGGATCACCCGGGTCAGCGGGGCGATCTCACCTTCGGAGATGATTCCCGTCGCCACCTGGTAGAGCAGCGGCTGGAACAGGTGATGGGTGGTCTTGGCGATCATCTTGATGTCGACGTCGGCCCGCTTGAGCTTCTTGACGGCGTTGAGACCGCCGAAGCCTGAACCGATGACGACGACCTTGTGCTTATCCGACGGGGTGGCGCCTGGATGGGTCATCTTCGCTCCTGATTCAACGCCGGACTGCACAGAACGGGACCACGTTAGCGGGCCGTTGTCGTGCGTCTCGCATCATGTCCCCACGACGTGCCGCAGCGCCGCCCCGACGGCGCTGATTGACCCGGGCACATGGGACGGCAGATTCACGATCACGCCATCGATGCCCGCATCGACGACGTTGGATGCGACCGTCTCGGCGATTTGCTCGGGGCTGCCGACGGCCATCCGTCCGCGCATCGCGGGCGGAACCATGTCCTCGGTGAACTTGGCGTCCGGGATCGCGGTGAGCAACACCGAGGTCTCCAGCGTCGCCGGATCGCGGTCGGCCTCCTCGCAGCGCTGGTGCAGAGCCGCGACCTTGCCGGGCAGATCGGCGAACGGCGCGATGATGTTGAGGTGGTCGAAGTAGCGGGCGGCCAGGCCGAACGTCTTCTTCTCCCCGCTGCCGCCGATCATCAGGGGAATGTGGTCGCGGAAGCGGGGTTCGGCCATGGCCTGCTCGGTGCGGTAGTAGTCACCCGCGAACGTCACCCGCTCGCCGGCGATCATCGGCAGCATGATCTGCAGGGCCTCGTCGAGCTTCTTGAAACGCTCGGTGAACGTCCCGAACTCGAAACCAAGCTGGGTGTGTTCGAGTTCGAACCACCCGGTTCCGACACCGAGAACAGCCCGGCCGCCGCTGACCACGTCGAGCGTGGTGATGATCTTGGCCAGCAGCGTGGGATTGCGGTAGGTGTTGCCGGTGACCAGCGTGCCCAGCTGGACGTGCTGC
>NZ_JBIIOV010000168.1:0-7006 GCF_044342925.1 Mycobacterium sp.
CATGGTGCGGCCGCCGCCGTCGACCAGACTCATTTGGTTGTCCATCCCCGCCTGAGCGGTGCCCGGAACGGCGAGCGTCGCCGCAACCGCGGCGGACAGCGCCACCAGAACACGACCGATAACCTTCATGGTGACCCCTTCACCGCCAAAATTGGGCATGACAGATGTCTCATCGGTAACACGGATCACAGTGTTACCGAATCGGATGAAAAACTTTTTCGGTCTGTTTTTCAGGCCTGGCAGCGCGGCTTCCCGCATGACGGCCCCCACATGGGTGTCGGGGTAGCCTCGCGGGGTGTTGCTGGCGTCGTTGAACCCTGCCGCAGTGGCCGCCGGAGCAGACCTCGGTGACGCGGTGCGCATCGACGGTGCCACCCTGTCCCGCGGCGACCTTGTGGGTGCGGCGACGTCGGTCGCCGAGCGGGTCGGCGGGGCCTCGCGCATCGCGGTGCTGGCCACGCCCACCGCATCGACGGTGCTCGCCGTCACTGGATGCCTGATCGCGGGGGTGCCCTTCGTCCCGGTGCCGGCCGACGTCGGGCTCGCCGAGCAGACACACATCCTCACCGACTCCGGAGCCCAGGCATGGCTCGGGGAGAAGCCGGCGGACTCCGCTGGTCTGCCGCATGTGCCGGTGCGGTTACACGCCCGGTCCTGGCACCGCTACCCGGAGCCCGCGCCGCACCGCCCGGCGATGGTGATGTACACCTCCGGAACCACCGGGCCGCCCAAGGGCGCGGTGCTCAGCCGCGCCGCCGTGGCCGCCGACATCGACGCGCTGGCCCAGGCCTGGCAGTGGACGCCGGACGACACTTTGGTGCACGGGCTTCCGCTGTTCCACGTGCACGGCTTGGTCCTCGGGCTGCTGGGCTCGCTGCGGGTGGGCAATCGGTTCGTGCACACCGGCAAACCCACCCCGCAGGCCTACGCCGCCGCCGGGGGAACGCTGTACTTCGGCGTGCCCACCGTGTGGTCGCGGGTGGTCGCCGACAGCGAATCGGCCCGAGCGCTGGCCGGCGCCCGGCTGCTGGTCTCCGGAAGCGCCGCCCTGCCGGTCCCGGTTTTTCAGCGGCTGGCCGAGCTGACCGGCCACGCCCCGGTGGAACGCTATGGCTGCACCGAGACTCTGATCACCGTCAGCACCCGGGCCGACGGGGAGCGTCGGCCCGGCTGGGTCGGCCTGCCGCTGCAGGGAATGCAGACCCGGCTGGTCGCCGAGGACGACTCCCCGGTGCCCAACGACGGGGAAACCATTGGCAGCCTTCAGGTTCTGACCCCGACGGTGTTCGACGGCTACCTCAACCGGCCCGACGCCACCGCGGCCGCGCTGGCACCGGACGGCTGGTACCGCACCGGGGATGCCGCCGTCATCGGCGCTGACGGCATGCACCGCATCGTCGGCCGGGAATCGGTGGACCTGATCAAGTCCGGCGGTTACCGGATCGGCGCGGGGGAGATCGAGACCGCCCTGCTGGGCCATCCCGGTGTCGCCGAGGTGGCGGTGGTGGGGCTTCCCGACGAGGACCTCGGCCAGCGGATCGTGGCGTTCATCGTGGGCGACGCCTCGCCGGAGGCGCTCATCGACTATGTGGGGCAGCAGCTTTCGGCGCATAAACGGCCGCGGGAAGTGCGCGTGGTGGAGTCACTGCCCCGCAACGCCATGGGCAAGGTGATGAAGAAAGAGCTGCGCTAGCCGCGGCGAGCGTGCGGAAACCGCGCGCCCGCCCGGCGTGTCGGCGGGCCGACAGGCACGCTCGCGGGAAATCAGTTCGCGTGCAGCGCCTGATTAAGCGTGATGCCCGATCCGTCGCGGGCCACCACCTCCACCGCACCGGTGGTCGAATTGCGCCGGAACAGAAGGTTGTTCGCACCGGACAGTTCACGGGCCTTGACCGTCGCCCCGTCGGACATGGTCACCTTGGTACCTGCGGTGACGTACAGCCCGGCCTCGACCACGCAGTCGTCCCCCAGCGAGATGCCAAGGCCGGAGTTGGCGCCCAGCAGGCAGCGTTTGCCCACCGAGATCACCTCGGTGCCGCCCCCGGAGAGGGTGCCCATGATCGACGCGCCACCGCCGACATCCGAGCCGTCACCGACCACCACGCCTGCCGAAATCCGGCCCTCCACCATCGAGGCGCCCAGGGTGCCGGCGTTGAAGTTCACGAAGCCCTCGTGCATCACCGTGGTGCCGGGCGCCAGGTGCGCGCCCAGCCGGACCCGGTCGGCGTCGGCGATGCGCACCCCGGTGGGGACTACGTAGTCGACCATCCGGGGGAACTTGTCCACCCCGTACACCGTGACCGGTCCGCGCCGGCGCAGCCGCATCCGGATCGTCTCGAAGCCGTCGATGCGGCAGGGCCCGTAGTTGGTCCACACCACGTTGGTCAGTGCACCGAAGACTCCATCGAGGTTCAGCCCGTGCGGTTCGACCAGCCGATGCGAGATCAAGTGCAGCCGCAGATAGGCGTCATAGGTGTCGACGGGTTTCTCCGCCAGCACGGTGACGGTGCGGATCGGCACCACCTCGACGCCCCGGTCGGGGTCCGGTCCGGACAGCGCCGCGTACTCGTCGGCCACGTCGTCGGCGCCGAGCCGGGTGGTGCCTGACGGGCTGTAGGCACCCAGTTCCGGATCGGGGAACCAGGCGTCCAGCACGGTGCCGTCGTCGGTGATGGTGGCCAGTCCGAACCCCGCTGCAGCTGTCACGGTGCTACACCGTACTAGCCTGATCAGTTGTGCTGGACCTGCGCGCCGACCCCGCTGTGCTCACCGCCGCCCTCATCGACATCCCGAGTGTGTCGCGCGATGAGAAGCGCATCGCCGACGAGGTGGAGGCGGCGCTGCGCGGGCAGACCTCGTATGAGGTGGTCCGCAACGGCGACGCGGTGCTGGCCCGCACCAACTTCGGCCGGCCCTCGCGGGTGATTTTGGCCGGCCACCTCGACACCGTGCCGATCGCCGACAACGTGCCGGCGCGGCGCGACGCCGACCACATCTACGGCTGCGGGGCCTCGGACATGAAGTCCGGTGACGCGGTGTTCCTGCACCTGGCGGCCACTGTCGCCGAACCGGTGCACGACGTCACCCTGATCTTCTACGACTGCGAAGAGATCGAGGCCAGCGCCAACGGCCTCGGCCGTATCGAGCGTGAACTTCCGGACTGGCTGCGCGCCGACGTCGCGATCCTGGGCGAGCCGTCCGGCGGCTACATCGAGGCCGGCTGTCAGGGCACGCTGCGGGTGGTGCTGTCGGCTACCGGTACCCGTGCCCATTCGGCGCGATCCTGGTTGGGCGACAACGCTATTCACAGACTGGCGCCGGTGCTGGAGAGGCTGGCGGCCTATGACGGTCGGGTGGTCGACATCGACGGCTGCACCTACCGGGAAGGTCTCTCTGCGGTCCGGGTCGACGGTGGAGTGGCCGGCAACGTCATTCCCGATGCCGCCTCGGTGACGGTGAACTTCCGGTTCGCCCCGGACCGGACGCCGGCGGCTGCGCTGGCGCATGTGCGGGAGGTATTCGACGGGCTCGACGTCGCACTGGAGCAGACGGATTCAGCGCCCGGCGCACTGCCCGGGCTGCACCATCCCCCCGCGGCGGCACTGGCGGACGCCGCCGACGGCATGGTCCGCGCCAAGTTCGGCTGGACCGATGTGGCCCGCTTCGCAGCCCTGGGCATCCCGGCCGTCAACTACGGCCCGGGCGACCCCAATCTGGCGCACCGCCGAGACGAATGGGTGTCGGTGGCCCAGATCGGCGTCGTCACCGCGACCTTGCGGCGCTACCTCGGCGGTTAGCTGTCGACATCCTTGGCTTGCCGCGCCGCGTCGGCCGCGGCGCCCTTGAAGCCTGCAGTCGCCAGCTCTTCGGCGGCCGCGGACAGCGCGGCCGCGTCGCCGGCGGCCAGCGCCCGGGCATGAGCCAGCGCCAGGTCGGTGTAGGCGCACGGCACCGATTCGGCGATCACTTCGAGGGATGCCGCGGCGCGCCGGTCGCCCAGTCGGGTCGCTTCGTGCCAGCCCCGCACGGCCACCGCAAACTGGCCGCCGCGCTTGGCCGTTCGCGCGGCGTCGCGGGCCGCGGTGATCGCGGCCGGCCGGTCGCCGATGGTGGCCAGCCGCCAGGCCCGCGCTATGCCCAGCTCGGGGGCGAACATCGCCGACTTGGTGCAGTGCCGGGACTGGGCGCGCGCCAGCGCCTTGGCAGACTCGGGAATGTCGCCCAGATATCCCAGCGCTGTCGTCAGGTAGTTCAGCGCCAGCGGCCCCCACGAGTAGCCGGTGCGGGCCAGGTTGGCGGCCGCGGGCTTGAGCAGTTCCGCGGCGGCCGCGGCGTCGCCGCGGGCCAGCAGCACCTGGCTCAGCAGCACCTCGCCGACCGCCCGGCCGGGCTGTGTCGACTCGGAGAAATCGGTGTAGCGGCGGGCGGCTTCCTCGGCCTCGTCAAGCTTGGCGGCCATCAGCAGCGTCGAGGTCTCGGCAAGACCGAGGGTGAATCGCAGGATCCCGGGGTGTTCGACGCCCAGCGCTCGCTTGACCGCCGGGGTGACCGCCTCGAAACGGCCCATCCGCGCCGAGCACAACGCATCGGCGCTGGCGGCCCACGCCACCGCGTCGTCGGGGGCGTCGGCGTGGGAGAGCACCTCGTCGGCGATCTCCACGGCCTTGCGGATATTTCCGGCGTTCATGGCGAAGGTGCCCGACAGCGCGTCGAGGGTGAGGTGCGAGGACTTCTCGCCCAACTGGCGGCGGACGTTGTGCAGGAAGATGACGGCCCGCTCGGGCTCGTTGAGCATCCAGAACTGGTTGGCCGCCCGCGGCATCGCCCAGGCGATGATCTGCTGTTCGGACATGCGCGCGGTGTCCATGTCGGCAAGGACGGCGTCGGCCTCCCGGCCACGGCCCTGCAGGCCCAGCGCGGAGCTCAGAGTCAGCCGGGCGTCGAAGCTCTCGCCGCGATCCAGCGCCCCGCGGGCGAGTCGTTCGGCCAGTCCGATGTCACCCAGTTGCAGGGCCTCCTGCGCGGCGGCGACCACGGCGGTGCCGTCCACCGGCCCCTCGCCCTGTAGCGCGATCACGGTCCGGCCCAGCCGGTCGGCCGGGGTGCGGCTCGGTGTGGTGGCCAGTTGGGCGGCGACGGCGGTGCGGAACCGCTGAATCTCGGACCGATCCAGGATCGCGGCCATCCGCTCGAGGAACAGCGGGTGGCCGGCGTAGGCGAGCGAGCGGTGCACGGCGACGGCGCCTGCCTCGGTGGCCGCCTGCACCGCCGATTCGCTGGTCACCGCGACGAGGTCCGCCCGCGACAACGGCTCGAAGACGCAAAGGTGGCCGAGTGCGGTGCGCACCTCTTGCGTGAGCCCCCTCAGGTAGTGGTCGATGGCGCCGGCCAACGTCTCTTCGGTGCTGCCGGTGGTGAGCAGCATGCGAAGGTGCAGCGGATTGCCGGAGCTGTGGCGGTAGAGGTTTGCCGCGTCGCCGCCGCCCGCAGCGGCCACCAGCGCGGCGGTCTCGTCGCTGTCCATCGGGATCACATCGACGCGGTCCAACAGGCCGTCGCCCCACAGTGCGCTGACCACCTGCGGTACCCGCAACACCGACCGCACCGTCACGATCACCGGGCTCCCGGCGGGGCGCGATGCCTCCTCCTTGGCAAGTCGGTAGACCAGGCTGGCCGACAGCGGATCGAGCAGCCGGGCGTTGTCGACGATGATCGGTGCCGAGTTCGCTTGGCGCAGAACCGATTCAGCTGCCCTGGCCATCAGCTCGGCGGGCTTTCCGGCTTCCTGGACGTCCAGTAACGGTCCGAAGGCGCCGAAGGGAACCGACGACTGCGCGTGCGTGCCGACCACCCACACCGGGTCGCCGAGTCCCAGTCGGTCGGCGACCAGCTGCGCGATGGTGGTTTTGCCGACGCCCTCGTTGCCCAGCAGGGCTACTCCGCCCGAATGATCTTGCGCGATGACGTCGACCAGCCGATCCACGACAGGTCGCAGGACAGTGGGCCACGGTGTGATGAGCGGCATAGGGACCGACTTTAGGTGGCCCGTCGGCCATCTGGTCTAGTTTCGACCTGTGGCAGTTCCGGAGTCCGAATGGGCGGTGTGTGTGTACTGCGCCGCCAGCGCCCACCAACCCGAATTGCTGAGTCTGGCGCGGCGGGTGGGTGAGGGGATCGCCGAACGGGGCTGGAGCCTGGTGTCCGGTGGCGGCAATGTGTCGGCCATGGGTGCGGTTGCCCAAGGCGCTCGCTCCCGCGGCGGCCGCACCGTCGGCGTGATTCCCAAGGCTCTGGTGCACCGTGAGGTTGCCGACGTCGACGCCGACGAGTTGGTGGTCACCGACACCATGCGCCAGCGCAAACAATTCATGGAGGACCGCGCCGATGCGTTCCTGGCGCTGCCCGGCGGAATCGGCACGCTGGAAGAGCTTTTCGAGAGCTGGACCGCCGGGTATCTCGGAATGCATGACAAGCCGCTGGTCCTGCTCGACCCGTTCGGGCATTACGAGGGATTGCTGCGCTGGCTGCATGGGCTGGTCGACGACGGGTACGTCAACAAAGCCGCGCTGGATCGGCTGGTGGTCGTGCACGACGTCGAGAGTGCGTTGAACCATGCCGGCGGCACGGGAAGGAGTCCGGACGATGCCCGACAAGGCTGACCAGACCAAGCACTCGGTGGGGCTGTTCGATCTGGCCACCCGCCTGCCGTCGGTGGTGATGGATGCCCCGGTGATCGTGCGCGGCGCGCTCACCGGGTTGCTGGCGCTACCCACCTCCAAGACCTCGATCGGAAAGGTGTTCCAGGACCGGGCCGCTCGCCATGGTGACCGCATCTTCATCCGGTTCGGCGACGAGAGGATCACCTACCGCGAGGCCAACGAGACCGCGAACCGGTATGCCGCCGTACTGGCCGACCATGGGGTGCGACGCGGCAACGTGGTGGGCATCATGCTGCGCAACTCTCCGGACGCGGTGTTGATGATGCTGGCTGCGGTCAAGAGTGGGG
>NZ_JBIIOV010000174.1:0-6604 GCF_044342925.1 Mycobacterium sp.
GGTCGCCGGGATGCTCAACTACAACCAGCGGGGCGAGGTGCTCGCGCACAGCCTCGGGCTGCTCAACGCGACGGTCGTGATCGCCGAGAGCGATCTGGTGGAGCCGATCGTGGACAGCGGTGCCGAAGTGGCCGACCTGCTCACCATCGAGAACGTGGCCAAAATCGCCGAGGGCAAGCCGGTGGGCAACCCGCCGTCGGCGGCTCAGGTACAGGCCAAGGACCCGGCGTTCTACATCTTCACCTCCGGTACCACCGGGCACCCCAAGGCCAGCGTGATGACCCACCACCGCTGGCTGCGGGCGCTGGCCGCGTTCGGTGGACTGGGCCTTCGGCTCAAGGGCGACGACACCCTGTACTGCCCGTTGCCGCTCTACCACAACAACGCGTTGACTGTCGCGCTGTCGTCGGTCATCAACGCCGGCGGCACCCTGGCGCTGGGCCGGAGTTTCTCGGCGTCGCGGTTCTGGGACGAGGTGCGCCAGATGGAGGCCACCGCCTTCATCTACATCGGCGAGTTGTGCCGGTACCTGCTCAACCAGCCGGTCAAGGACACCGACCGGGCCCACAAGGTCCGGGTCATCGCCGGCAACGGGCTGCGCCCCGAGATCTGGGACGAATTCACCCGCCGATTCGGTATCGGCCGGGTCGCCGAGTTCTACGCCGCCAGTGAGGGCAACACCGCTTTCATCAACATCTTCAATATTCCGAAATCCACTGGGATCAATCCGCTTCCGCTGGCCTACGTGGAGTACGACTCCGATACCGGCGAGCCGGTGCGCGGAGCGGACGGGCGGTTGAAGAAGGTGCCGTCCGGGCAACCCGGTCTGCTGATCAGCCCGGTGACCAAGCTGGCGCCGTTCGACGGCTACACCGACGCGGCGGCCAGCGAGAAGAAGCTGGTGCGCAACGCCTTCAAGGAAGGCGACGTCTGGTTCAACACCGGCGATGTGATGAGCCCGCAGGGCATGGGCCACGCCGCGTTCGCCGACCGCCTCGGCGATACCTTCCGGTGGAAGGGCGAGAACGTCGCCACCACCCAGGTCGAGGCAGCGCTGGGCGCCGTCCCCAGCGTCGAGGAGTGCACGGTGTTCGGCGTCGAGGTGCCCGACACCGGCGGTCGGGCGGGGATGGCCGCAATCAAGCTGCGCGACGGCGCGCAATTCGACGGCACCGCGCTGGCCGCCGATCTCTCCCGCAGCCTGCCCGGCTACGCGGTGCCGCTGTTCATCCGGATCGTCGAGTCGTTGGAGACCACGTCGACGTTCAAGAGCCGCAAGGTGGAACTGCGCAATCAGGGCTACGGGTCCGACGTCACCGACCCGCTCTACGTCCTGTGCGGGCGGGACGACGGTTACGTCCCGTTCTACGACGAGTACCCCGCCGAAGTGGCGGCAGGTCGGCGTCCAAGGGGCTGAGGGACGAAGCCCCGCAGGGGCGCCGATCCATTGGGGTTCCGGGGCGTCCAAGGGGCTGAGGGACGAAGCCCCGCAGGGGCGCCGATCCATTGGGGTTCCGGGGCGTCCAAGGGGCTGAGGGACGAAGCCCCGCAGGGGCGCCGATCCACGGGAGTCCATGAATACTGTTGGGGTGAACGCAAGGCTGGAGGTGGTCACCCCCATCGAGGGTTCTCCGGTGACGGATCTGAGCGCCGGCTCCTCGTGGATGACCGACCGTAGCTGGTCCCGGCCGCCGTGGACGGTCACCGAACTGCAGGCCGCCAAGGCCGGCCGCACCATCTCGGTGGTGCTGCCCGCGCTGAACGAGGCTGACACCGTCGGCGCGGTGATCGAGACCATCACCCCGATGCTCGGCGGACTGGTCGACGAACTGATCGTGCTGGACTCCGGTTCCACCGACGACACCGAGGCCCGGGCCCTGGCTGCCGGCGCCCGGGTGGTGCACCGCCAAGAGGCACTGCCGGAGATTGCGCCGCAGCCGGGCAAGGGTGAGGCGCTGTGGCGTTCGCTGGCCGCTACCTCCGGCGACATCATCGTGTTCATCGACTCGGATCTGATCGACCCGGATCCGATGTTTGTGCCCCGCCTCGTCGGTCCGATGCTGACCCGCGACGGCATCCACCTGGTCCGCGGCTTTTACCGCCGCCCACTCAAACTGGGCGACGGCCAGGACGCCACCGGAGGCGGGCGGGTCACCGAACTGGTCGCCCGGCCGCTGCTCGCCGCGCTGCGCCCGGAACTGGGCTGCGTACTGCAACCGCTGGGTGGCGAGTACGCCGGGAGTCGGGAGTTGCTCACGTCGGTGCCGTTCGCCCCCGGCTACGGCGTCGAGATCGGCATCCTCATCGACACCTACGACCGTTACGGCCTCGACGCGATCGCCCAGGTGAACCTGGGGGTCCGCACCCACCGCAACCGGCCGATCAGCGAACTGGGGCCGATGAGCCGGCAGATCATCGCCACGCTGCTCACCCGGTGCGGGGTCGCCGATTCCGGCGTGGGGCTGACCCAGTACTTCCCGCACCTGGCCGCCGACGGCAGCCCGGATGGCTATCTCACCAGGACGTCGCAGATCTCGCTGGACGACCGGCCGCCGATGAACACCCTGCGCTGAGCAGCCCGACGTTCTCGCTGCCATGAGGCAGGATCGAGAGCGTGACGATGATCCTGATGTACCTCGTGGTGCTGATTCTGGTGTCCACCGTGCTGTTCGGGATCGCCAGCTTCCTTTTCGGCCGGGGCGAGTCGCTACCCCCGCTGCCGCGCGGCACCACGGCCACGGTGCTGCCGAGTTCGGGCGTCACCGGTGCGGATGTCGAGGCGGTCAGGTTCACCCAGGTCCTGCGCGGTTACAAGACCAGCGAGGTGGACTGGGTGCTGGACCGGGTGGCGGCCGAACTCGACCAGTTGCGGGCCGAATTGCACTCGGCGCGGGTGGCCGCCGGCTGGGCCGACACCCCGGCCGGTTACCGGCCGGGGGCGCATGCCGCACCGGCCGACGACCCGGATGCCGGGTGACCGGCGACGACCTGATCCGATGCTGGTGGGCCGGCGCTGGTGTGGGCCCCGACCAGAGACTGATGCGCGACTACCACGACCGTGAGTGGGGCCGGCCGCTGCGCGGCCGCGTCGAGATGTTCGAGCGGATGACCCTCGAGGCGTTCCAGAGCGGCCTGTCCTGGCTGATCATCCTGCGTAAACGGGAGAATTTCCGGCGCGCGTTCGCCGGGTTCGATGTCGACACGGTGGCCGGATACACCGCCGCCGACGTCGAGCGGCTGATGGCCGACCCCGGCCTTGTCCGAAACCGGGCCAAGATCGAGGCTGCCGTCAACAACGCACGCGTGGCAGCCGCCCTGGACGTCGACCTGTCGGATCTGCTGTGGTCCTACGCGCCGTCGCCGCGTCGGCGATATGTCGTCGCCTCGGAGGTGCCGTCGCAGTCTGCGGAGTCCGTCGCCATGGCCCGCCATCTCAAGCGACTGGGGTTCCGTTTTATCGGTCCGACCACGGCCTACGCGTTGATGCAGGCCACCGGCATGGTCGACGACCACACTCGGGACTGCTGGGTGCCCGCGTCGTTTTCCGACATTGACCGCTGATAGGGAACAATGGTCGTAACTAGAATCAAGCCCGGCACCCGAGTCGATACCGACGGGTCTGCTGGAACTTGGAGGGAGCACTTGATGGCGGCGATGAAGCCCCGCACCGGTGACGGTCCACTTGAAGCGACCAAAGAGGGGCGCGGCATCGTGATGCGGGTGCCACTCGAAGGTGGCGGCAGGCTGGTCGTCGAGCTAACCCCGGACGAAGCTGCCGCGCTGGGCGACGAACTCAAGAACGTCACCAGCTAACTACCGGCCCGGCGAAACCCCGCGCTGACGCGCGGGGTTTCCTACTGCCGCATGTGGCGCTCCGGCTAGGCCGAGGCCGAGCGGTACACCTGGAGCGTCTGTCCGGCGATCCGCGCCCAGGAGAACTCGTCGATGCAGCGCTGCCGCCCCGCCGTCCCGAATCGGGCCCCCTTTGCGGGATCCTCCACCAGTGCGTTGACCGCGTCGGCCAATCGCGCCTCGAATCCCCGTGGATCCTCGGCGTCGTAGTGCACCAGGGTGCCGGTGACACCGTCGTCGACCACCTCGGGGATTCCTCCGACGTCGGAGGCCACTACCGCGGTACCGCAGGCCATCGCTTCCAGGTTGACGATTCCCAGCGGTTCGTAGACCGAGGGGCAGACGAAAGCAGTCGCGGCGGAAAGGATTTCACGGATCTCATGGACGGGAAGGAAGTCCCGTACCCAGAACACGCCGCTGCGCTCCGCGGCCAGCGCATCGACGCCCGCCTTGACCTCTTCGCCGATCTCCAGGGTGTCCGGTGCGCCCGCGCACAGCACCAGTTGCACGTCGGGATGGAACCGGTGGGCGGCGGCGACGAGGTGGGGCACGCCCTTCTGCCGGGTGATCCGGCCGACGAACGCCACCATCGGCCGGGACGGGTCGACACCGAGTTCAGCCAGCACCGACTCGGCGGGATCGGGACTCGCCGGGTACCAGACGTCGGTGTCGATCCCGTTCTTGACCACGTGCACTCGGGCCGGGTCCAGCTCTGGATAGACCGACAGCACATCGGAGCGCATCCCCGAACTCACCGCGATCACTGCGTCGGCGCCCAGCACCGCGGTGCGCTCGACCCACAGCGACACCTGGTAGCCGCCGCCGAGTTGCTCGGACTTCCAGGGCCGCATCGGCTCCAGGGAATGGGCGGTCAGCACGTGCGGCACCCCGTGCAGCATCGAGGCGATGTGCCCCGCCATGCCCGCATACCAGGTGTGCGAATGCACCACCGTCGCCGGGCGGTCGGGGGTGCAGGCCGCGTGCGCCATCCGAAGGTCGGCGGACAACGTGGCCAGCGCCGGGTTGGCTTCGGCCAGAGCCGAATCGGGCTGATGGGCGAACGCCGTCTCGCGCGGTTCACCCATGCAGTGCACGTCCACCTCGCATAGGTGGCGCAGTTGCGCGACCAGTTCGGTGACGTGGACTCCGGCCCCGCCGTAGACCTCCGGCGGATACTCCCGCGTCATCATCGCCACCCGCATAACCAGACCGTAATGCACCAGTGGCGGGCCAAACCCGTGATTGCCCTAGCCGTCGGCTAGCGCGGATGGTTAGGTTTACTTCCATGAGGGAGTTGCCGCACGTGCTCGGCATCGTCCTGGCGGGGGGTGAGGGAAAACGGCTCTACCCGATGACAGCGGATCGGGCCAAGCCCGCAGTCCCGTTCGGAGGCGCTTACCGGCTCATCGACTTCGTACTGTCGAACCTTGTCAACGCTCGTTATCTACGCATTTGCGTTCTGACGCAGTACAAGTCGCATTCTCTGGATCGGCACATCTCCCAGAACTGGCGGCTCTCCGGTCTGGCGGGGGAGTACATCACGCCGGTGCCTGCACAGCAGCGGGTCGGACCGCGCTGGTATACCGGCTCCGCCGATGCGATCTATCAATCGCTGAACCTGATTTACGACGAGGATCCCGACTACATCGTGGTATTCGGCGCCGACCACGTGTACCGGATGGATCCCGAGCAGATGGTCAAGTTCCACATCGAAAGTGGCGCGGGGGCGACGGTCGCCGGCATCCGTGTTCCGCGTGCCGAGGCGGCGGCCTTCGGCTGCATCGACGCCGACGAGTCCGGCCGCATCCGCAGCTTCGTCGAGAAGCCGGCCGACCCGCCGGGCACCCCGGACAACCCGGACGAGACCTTCGCGTCGATGGGCAACTACGTCTTCACCACCAAGGTGCTGATCGACACCATCCGCGCCGACGCCGACGACGACACCTCCGACCACGACATGGGCGGCAACATCATTCCGAAGCTGGTCGAGCAGGGGATGGCCGCGGTCTACGACTTCAGCGACAACGAGGTTCCGGGCGCCACCGAGCGCGATCACGGGTACTGGCGGGACGTCGGAACCCTGGACGCCTTCTACGACGCCCACATGGATCTGGTCTCGGTGCACCCAGTGTTCAACCTCTACAACAAGCGCTGGCCGATCCGCGGCGAGTCGGAGAACCTGGCGCCGGCGAAGTTCGTGAACGGCGGTTCGGCCCAGGAATCCGTGGTCGGCGCGGGCAGCATCATCTCCGCTGCCTCGGTGCGGACCTCGGTGCTGTCGAGCAACGTCGTCGTCGACGACGGGGCCATCGTCGAGGGCAGCGTGCTGATGCCGGGTGTGCGGGTGGGTCGCGGCGCGGTGGTCCGGCGGGCCATCCTCGATAAGAACGTCGTGGTCGGCCCGGGCGAGATGGTGGGCGTTGACTTGGAGAAAGATCGCGAACGGTTCGCCGTCAGTGCAGGCGGTGTCGTCGCGGTCGGCAAGGGCGTCTGGATCTAGCCCGACGACGATGGGGAATCCAGGGACGTGTCTGCGGCACATGCGACATAGGGAGCAAAACCGTAGATGCCGAAACCGGCTTACCGCTGTGTTTTGAAACGGCGTCGATGCCACTCCACGCCGGCGCCACGGCGACGGTTCGGCCCGCGGCGCTGGTTGAGATCACCGCTGAACTCGGATGAAATTCACGAGGAGGAGTTGGGCAATGTGGTCTAGCCGGCCGGGCGGGCCTAGCCGTCGGCGTGCGCGTCC
>NZ_JBIIOV010000238.1:0-3460 GCF_044342925.1 Mycobacterium sp.
GGCGGAGCAGGCGGCCAGGGCGGCAACGGCTACAACGGTGGCGCCGGCGAAGACGGCACCAACGGCGGTGCGGGCGGTGCTGGCGGCGTCGGCATTGACCCGCTCGGAACGGGCGGCGCAGGCGGTAGCGGCGGCGCAGGCGGCAACGGCGGAACCGGGGGCGAAAGCCGCGAAGGGTTCGAAGGCAGCTCGGTCGTCGGCGGTGTTGGCGGCGACGCCGGCGCCGGCGGTGCCGGCGGCAATGGCGGGGCCGGATCACCCGACGGCGGCGCCGGGGGCACTGGCGGTACCGGCGGCGACGGCGGCACCGCAGGCACCGGTGGTGCTACCTATAGCGGCACCGGCGGTGTCGGCGGCCTCGGTGGTGATGCCGGCGCCGGCGGGAACGGTGGCTCAGGCCAGGCCAGTGGCGCCGACGGCGGGGACGCCGGTAGCGGCGGAAACGGCGGCGCCGGTGGTATCGGCGGCGCGGTAGTCGGCCAAGGGTTCGGGGTTGCCGGTAACGGCGGGGACGGCGGTGCGGCAGCAACCGGCGGAAACGGCGGAGACGGCGCCGATGGCGACGCAACCAACCCGAGCGGAGGGCAAGGCGGAAACGGCGGCGATGCCGGCACGGCGGGATCTGGAGGTTTAGCCGGCAACCCAGGAGCCTTCGGGATCAGCGGCCTCGACGGCTCCGACGGCACCGCGGCTAACGCAGGAAACGGCGGGAACGGCGGAAACGGCTGGGCCTCTGACGATCCGACCGCTGTCGGGGGCGCCGGCGGTAACGGCGGCAACGGCGGAAATGCACCGGAGAGCGGCACAGCCGGTAACGGCGGCAATGGTGGTGGCGGCGGCGCGGGTGCGGACGGCGTGATCACCGTTGTCGGGCGTCCCAACGGAAACCTCAATGCATTCGGTGACGCATCGGCCGGTGGTGCCGGTGGCAACGGCGGCAACGGAGGCACCTCCAACGGAGGCGCTGCCGGGCTCGGCGGCAGTGCCGGAGCGGGCGGCGACGGCGGCGTAGGTGCCGATGGCACAGCCCTCATTCCGGATGCCGGAAGGGGCGGCGACGGCGGTTGGGCCGGTGACCCCGGTCTGGCCGATGGAGGCGCCGGTGATCCCGGCTCGGTGGCCAACGGCGGTAACGGCGGCGCCGGTGGCCTCGGGTGGTCATCGACGATTGCCGGCATTAACGGTGGCACGGGCGGTAGCGGCGGTTTCGGCGGCCGCGGCGGCCTGAACGGCGCCGGGGACGGCGGCATCGGTGGTGCCGGCGGCGACGGTGGCAACGGCTACTCCGGCGGCCCTGATGAAGCCGGTACCAATGGCGGCGCTGGTGGTTACGGCGGCGCTGGCGGTACGAGCAGGACCGGTCAGGGCGGGCTCGCCGGGGTCGGTGGCAACGGCGGTGCCGGCGGCACCGGCGGGCCGGGCCTGGCTCCCGGTGGCGCCGGTCAGCCCGGCGGCGCCGGTGGTCGCGGAGGCGACGGCGGCATCGGCGGGTTCTCCGACTTCGGCATCGCAGGAGCCGGCGCCGCTGGCGGCACAGGCGGTATCGGCGGTGCGGGCGGCCCGGGGGCACCCGATGGCGGTGACGGCGGCAACGGCGCTGCCGGTGGCGACGGCGGCGCAGGCGGCGCAGGTGGCCAGACCCTCGACGGCATAGCCGGCAACGGCGGCAACGGCGGTGACGCCGGAAATGGCGGCAACGGTGGAGACGCCCTCGCAGTCGGTAGCACCGGCGGTGACGGAGGCACCGGCGGCACTGGCGGAACCGGCGGCCCGGGCGGACAGCTCTTCCCCAGCGGCGGCGGAACCGTGGGCGCCGACGGACTCCCGGGCAAGAACGGCGACCCCGGCCTGCCCGGCCAAACGCCGTAAGCAGCGACAGACGAGATCGGCCCCCGCGTCCGCGGGGGCCGATCTCGTCTGTCGCTGCCCTACCCTCGTGACCATGGACGCCCCCGAACTCGTCGCGCTACTCGCCGGCCGGCGGGTGGCGGTGCTGACCGGGGCGGGCCTCTCCACCGACTCGGGTATCCCGGATTACCGCGGCCCGGACTCGCCGCCGGCCAATCCGATGACGATCCGCCAATTCACCACCAGCCTGGATTACCGCCGGCGGTACTGGGCCCGCAATCACCTGGGCTGGCGGCACATGGCGAACACCGAACCCAACGCCGGCCACCGCGCGCTGGCCGCGCTGGAGCGGGCCGGCGTGGTCACCGGAGTCATCACCCAGAACGTCGACCTGCTGCACACCAAGGCCGGCAGCAGCAACGTCATCAACCTGCACGGCACCTACGCGACCGTGGTGTGTCTGGAGTGCGGGTACACCATGACGCGTGCCGCATTGGCCGAGCAGTTAGAGGCCGCCAATCCGGGCTTCACCGAACGCGCCGAGCAGGTGGGCGGACTGGCGGTGGCTCCCGACGCCGACGCGGTGGTCACCGACACCGACTCGTTCGTCTTCATCGACTGCCCGGCCTGCGCCGGGATGCTCAAGCCGGACATCGTCTACTTCGGCGAGTCGGTCTCCAAAACGGTTGTGGATCAGGCGTATTCACTGGTCGAAGGCTCCGAGGCGCTACTGATCGCCGGGTCGTCGCTGACGGTGTTCTCCGGCTACCGGTTCGTGCGGCACGCCGCCGCGCACGGCATTCCGGTGGCGATCGTCAACCGCGGCCCCACCCGCGGCGACGAACTGGCGACGGTGAAGGTCGACGCCGGCTGCTCCCCGCTGCTGACCCTGCTGGCGGACGAACTGGCCGGCAGCGCCAGGTCCCGCTGAACCCGTCCGATTCACGCTAGTACGGCTAGCGCGAATAGCCGGAAGCGGCGTAGCGTGGGCTGCCATGGACATCACCGTCACCAGCACGGAGGCCAAAAACACCCTCAACCGGCTGCTTGCCGATGTGGAGAAGACCGGCGCCTCGGTGACGATCACCAGCCACGGTCGTGCCGTCGCCAAGATCATCCCTGTCCGCCCGGTCCCCCGCCGATTCGGTCAGCTGCCGACCATGGTGATTCCCAAGGACTTCGATGAACCGCTGCCCGCGGCGGAACTCGAGGCCTGGGAAGGCGCCGGCGAGCAGTGAATGTGCTCGTCGACACCCACGTCCTGCTGTGGCTCGTCAGCGACCCGCCCACATTGGACCCGGCAGCACTGGCGGTGCTGTCCGACCCGGAGAACGCGGTGTGGGTGAGCGCGGCCTCGGCATGGGAGATCGCGATCAAGACGCGGATCGGTCGGCTGGACGGCGAAGCCCTGATGGCGTCGTGGCCGGACGTCCTTGCCACCATGAGCATCGGCGAACTGGCGATCGACTCTGCCGATGCCATCCTGGCCGGACGGCTGCCCTGGCCGCACAAGGATCCGTTCGACCGGGCGATCGTCGCTCAGGCGCTGCGCCGCAATCTGACGATCGCCACCCGCGACACCCAGATGATCGACGCCGCCCTGACCGCAGTG
>NZ_JBIIOV010000147.1:0-8409 GCF_044342925.1 Mycobacterium sp.
CGAAGGACTGGATCTGGCGATCGTCTACCTGCCGCCACCGCACAACCCCGCCGACGTCGAATCACTGGCCGAGGCGATCCGGGGCTCGGGGTTGTGGCGGCCGGCGTGAGGCGCCGGCGCTAGTGATGCTCGGACGCTCCGACATGCTGGACGTACCAACCGACGTAACGCACAATCTCGTGGGCAGCCAAGTCGCAGGTGAGCGCATCGGGACCCAGCACCGCCTGGACGTTCGACATGTCGAAATACTTCTCATCGTTCATGTACGACCGGTAGAAGGTCATGCGCTCGTCGACTTTTTCATCGATCAGGGTGAATTCCCTGCGATCGCTGACGAAGATGGGTCGCTGCATGCCAAGCACCTCGGTCGCGCCGTGCCAACAGTCGATCAGCCGCGGTGGCGTCGGATTCGTGAGGTGGTAAATCGCCGAATCGGTCGACCTGATACTGATCGCTACCGCTGCGCGGGCAACCACATCGACAGGAATGAAGTTGACCGGTGTGCCACCGTCTGCCAGCAGCCGCAGCGGCCGGAACCGCAGGAGATCGCCAAGCGACTCCCGCACAGTGTCCCGGGCTCGCTGCAGCCCACGGACGAAGCCGTACAGGCCGGTGAAGGTGGTGGCCCCGTAGGTGGCACTGTGCCCGATCACGATGCTGGGCCGGAAAACTCTCACCGTCTCGAAGTCGGCGCCGAGGACGAGGCGCTCTGCGGCGAGCTTGGTGCGCTCGTAGTGGTTGTTGACCGGGCTATCGATAGGCACAGGCGTTTCAAGAATCCGCCCGCGCGCCGTGCCGGCGACGTAGGCAGTGCTGACGTAATTGAATGCGCGGCATGATAATTCGCGTGCGACGTCGAGCATGTGTTCAGTGCCGGCCACATTGTGCAGCGAGATCTCCTCAGCGCGCTCATCCTCGAACGCCAGCGAGGCCGCCACGTGCCAGACCTCGTCCACCCGTTCGATCTCGCCGGGATCCACACCGAGCGCCGGTGCGGTGATGTCACCGGCGATGGCCCGGCACCGCGCCAGATCATCGGCGCTCAGTATCTGGCCATAGGCCTGGCTGCTGGCGTGCAGCGCCTCGGTGAGCCGCTGCGCCGCCGAGCGCTCACCTCGGGGTCTCACGACGCAGAGGAGGTGCGCATCGGTGTGGCGCAATAGCTCCAGCGCCAAGGCCCCACCGACCAGCCCGGTTACTCCGGTCAGCAACACCGTTCTAGGTTGGGCGACGATCACAGCTCCTCACGATCGGACAACGATTCATACGGCAGGTTAGGGCCACTGGCCGGCGACCTCAGTAGCGCCCAATAAAGGTTGCGAAGAGTCAGTTTCCCCAGTTCAGGAATCTCCTCTAACTCCGCTCCGCGTAGTCGCTCGACGAATTCCAGCAGCGCGATCAGCTGCAGCGAGTCCAACCCGGCGTCATTGGCAAGATCGTCATCGAGTTGAACCACAGGCACTTCCGGACCTCGCAGTTCGACCAGGAAACGCCGCGCCTGGTCGGCGAATTCAGCTTCGGTCACCACATCACCGGCCACCGGGCACCGCCGCGGAGACTTCAGTCTGCGAAACCCACAGCGCTGCCACTGCGCGCCGATCGAGTTTGTCCTGGCCGGTGCGCGGCAGGGCTTCCTCAACGGCAATGACTCGGCGCGGCGCGCGCTGGATCCCAAGATCGTCGCGCACTTGTTGCGCGACGATCGCGGCAGTTGTGGCGCTGTCCGGGGCGATCCGCACGATCAGCCCGATGTCTTCACCGGAACCGGTCTGCAGAGGCGTGGCGGCAGCCTCGACGACGTCGTCGACGGTGAGCGCGGCCTCCTCCACCTCGTTGAGGTAAACCGCGAAACCGCCCTTCATGACGACATCCTTGATCCGGCCGGCGATACTGTAGACACCGCTAGCGTTGCGCCGCATGATGTCACCGGTTTTGAACCAGCGGCCGTCGAACGCCATATCCGTGGCGATGGGGTTACCGTAATACCCGTCGAACAGCGTCGGGCCGGCCAGTTGAAGTTCCCCTTCACCGGTGCCGCGCACCTCTTGACCGTTGCGATCGATCAGGCGTCCCTGCAGTAGCCACGGAACTCCGACGTCGTTGGTAGCCACACCGGAATGCACACACCCGAAGAAGATCGCGCACATCGCCTCGGAGATCCCGTAACAATTGACCAGCGGGAGCCCGAAACGGTCGTAGAAGCGTTGCTGCGCGTTCGCGGACACTGGGGCGCTCCCACTCAGGCACAGCGGCGCCGCACCATCGGGCTTGCGCGGTCCGGCCAAACGATTGACGATGTCTACCAGCGCGGGCACCAGATAGGTTTGCTCGATGCCGTTCCGGTCGATGCGACTCCAATACTCTTTGGCCGTGCCCATATTCAGCTCCGGCAGCACCACGACCGCCGCGTCGGCAAAGGCCGCCCAGGTGTAGTGCATGTTCAGCGTGCCCGATCCTGACAGGCGTGCGCTACACGCTAACCGGGTCGCCTGAGTGCCACGGAGGGCCGCGCCGGCTGCCGCGGACGCGTACATGGTCAGGGCCAGCTTGTGGTGGGTGAACGGAATCCCTTTGGGGTCACCTGTGCTGCCTGACGTGTAGCCGAGCATCGCGGTGTCCTCCGGCAGAGCGTGCGGATATTTCCCGCTGGCACCGATGCGCACGACCTCACCGGCCTCGACGGCAGGCAGGGCGAAGTCGGCGCCGGAGTGCTCGATCACGTTGCGGCGGAGCCTTTCACCCCACATCGCATCAATGAGAACGACGGTGGCATCCAACCGCCACAGTGCAATCAGCGTCGGAATCGTGTCGGGGTGATCGGCGAGGGTGACCGCACACCGCGAACCCGCGACCACCCCGGTGCGGGCGAACCGCGCTTGGAGACCATCGCTGCGGTTTGCGACGTCGGACCAGCTGAGCCGAATCCCATCAAACGGTGGTCGCGCATAGATCACAGCATCGGCGTCCGGGCGCTCCTCGGCCAATTGGAGGTAACGCCGCGGCAGTTCGCGGACGTCAGCGTGGGTTATCAATCGTCGCATCCTCTCGTTCTGTCGATTCCGGGTTGAGTACGCCGCGGTCACGTTGTTCGACCGACGCCACGAAATTGCCCAGTACCGACTCGAATTTCGCGGTGTGCTCAAAGAACGGCAGATGCCCGCACCGGTCGAAGATTTCGACGGTGGCATCGGGCATCATCTGCGCTGTGGCGTGCAGGCCCGATGGACTGACACAGAAGTCGTCGTCTCCACAAATCAGCAGTGTGGGTGCCATCACCTGCGGCAGCATCGCGACGTCATCGTGGGTCTGCAGTGCATCGGTCAGATTTGCTTCCAGCTGCGCAGCCGAGTTGATAGCCAGGAAGCGCTCACGCAGTGCGAGGTAAGTGGCCGTGCCGCCAACCGACTGAGCGTAATCGCCGAAGACCAGAGGGTAGATGGTGTCGAAAAGTTGTTTCGGCCCGCCGATTTTCAGCGTAGCCAACCATGATCTGGTTATCCTCGTACGACGTTTGGACCCCCACGCGCTGAAGGGTGGCCCGACGAGGATGAGGCCTGCGACCCGATCGGGATGGGCCACCGCGAAGTCACGGCAGATGACCGTCGAGATCGAAGAGCCGATCAGGTAGGTGCGCTCGATCTCGAGATGGTCCAGCAGCGACGCGAGATCATCGACATGTTGATCGAAACCGCGGGCTGGGCCGCTCGATGCCCCCTGATTACGTAGGTCGTAAGTCAAGAGCTGATGCGACGCGGCCAGGCTGCGGGTGAAGTTGCGCCACGCTGTGCTGACCACATAGATCGTGGAAACGAAGGTCAGACAGGGTCCGTCGCCTTCAAGCTCGAAGTACAGTTCGCAGTCATCGGCCAGGCGATGTCGGTCATGAGTACCCCGGTAGCCGAGATCCCACGAATCGATGGTGCTCAAATCCATTGGTATTTCGCCTTCGCAGATCGATCGGTTATCAGAGGTGGCCAGCGGTCGTTCGTTTGCATCACGTCCCCACCGCGGGCACACCGGTAGCGGTCGGCACCGTTGCGCCGGAGGGACTCTCATCGATGCCGAACCGGCGATGCAGTCGGACCAGCGGTTCGGGCAGCCACCAGTTGGCGGTTCCCATCAAATTCATCAGGGCCGGCGCCAGCAGCAGGCGGATGACGGTGGCATCGGCGATCACCGCCAGGGCCAGACCGATTCCGAACATCTTCATCGATGAGACACCGGAGGTGGCGATGGCTAGGAAGACCACAGCCATCAAAGCCGCGGCGGCGGTGAAGATTCGGCCGGTGCGCGCGACCCCGATCGCAACGGCGTGCGTATTGGCGGCGGCTGTGCGATCGGAGGCGAGCCACTGTTCGCGGATCCGGGACAGCAGGAAAACCTCAAAGTCCATGGACATCCCGAAGGCCAGACAGAACATCAATGGCGGCATGTTTGCGTTCAGCGTTCCGGTCGGAGTGAACCCAAGCAGACCGGACAGATGACCGTCTTGGAACACCCACACCATCGCACCGAAAGTCGCTGTGAGCGAAAGCAGGTTCAAGATCACCGCCTTCACCGGCAACAGCACGCTACCAGTGAAAAGGAACAGCACGATCAGGCTGGTCACCGCGACAATTCCCAGCGCTGCAGGTAGCCGCGCATACATCTCGTGGAGCGCGTCGGCGTAGACCGGCGCGGTCCCACCGAACACCGGTGACGCCGGCGCCGGCACGTCTCGTAATGCGCTGACTTGTGCGGAGCCCGCCGCTGACATCGGGTCCAGCCGGCTGGCCACCTGAACGTAACTCCCGGCTGCCGTGGCCATTGCGGGGTCCCCCGGCGCTACCTGATCTCCATTGACGTAGAGCCCATCAGCACCTGTCACGCCGTCGACCGCGGCGACGCGACTCAGCGCCGCCGCATACTCGCGTGTTGGTCCGTGATATCCGGGCAGGGCCACGGCGACCATCGACCGCATGCCAGGTACGAACTGGGCATCCAGGATCTCGGCGACTTGGCGGCTGGGCGCTGAGGCCGGCAACACCCGCTCATCAGGGTAGGCGAGCCGAGCGCCGAGAAACGGTGCCCCCAGCAGGAGCAGTAGCGCCGTCGTCGCGACAGCGACGGCACCCGGGCGCTTCATCACTGCACACGCCAGGCGGTACCAGTGGCTGTCCTGCTCGGCCGGCCTGGGCCGGGGGGTCCGTCCCAGCACTCGGTAGAGCCCACTGCGCAGATCCAGCGCATCGATCCGGTCACCGAGGAACACGAGCGCGGCTGGCAGCACCAGCACGGCCGCGGCGGCGGCGGCCGCCACCACGGCGATACCCGCATAGGCGAACGAGCGGAGAAAGTAGGCGTTGAAAACGGTGAGCGCACCGAGCGCGACGGCCACCGTCACGGCCGAGAACACCACGGTCCGGCCTGCCGTCTGCACGGCCCGCACCACCGCAGCCCGGGTGTCGGCGCCCGCGGCCCGCTCCTCGCGGTACCGGCTGACGATAAACAGGCTGTAGTCGATCGCCAGGGCGAATCCCAGCGCAGTGGTCATGTTCAGCGCGAAGATTGAAACGTCGGTGAATACGGTCAGTATCCGCAGAATCCCCAGCGTGGTCGCGATGGAGATCAGGCCGATCATTACCGGTAAGGCCGCAGCCACCACGCTGCCGAACACCAGTATCAGCAGCACCATCGTGACAGGCACCGCGATGACTTCGGCGACGATGAGGTCGTGGGCGATACGGGTGGCGATTGCACTGAAGACGCCGGCCTCACCGCCGGCCCGCACTGCAACAGCACCGAACTGCCCCGATAATTGTTTGTCGAGTCGGTGTGCCGCGTTCAGCGCCGCGGTCGCGTCGCCGGCCAGGTCGACCACGATCAGCCCGTCACGACCATCCCGCCCAATCAGCGTGGTTCGCGGTCTCGACGTGGCGTCGGTGAACGAGTGGACGCTGACCACGTCGGCGTCGGCGTGTAGAGCTGCGGTCACACGCGCGCCCACCGCGCGAGCATCCGCCGAGTCCGCTCCGTCCGGCGAGCTGACCATCACCAAGAAATTCGGGCTGGCACCAGGAAAGTCCCGATGCACCGAGTCGTTGGCGGCTTCCGCCGCCGGTGATGCGTAGCCACCAGCCTGCAACATACTGACGACACTGACACCCAATCCGGCGCACAGAACGACCACCGCCAACGCGGCGAGGAGAACGGTGCGGGGGCGGCGCACTGCGATGGCCGCCAAGCGGGTGATCACACGCACTCCGTCATCGAATGGTGCTGCGGGCAGTCCAACTCAGTGCGCAAAGACGACCGGGGCGATTGCGGGTTTACCGGCACTTCGAGCAGCATTGCGGTCCGGGCGATTTGGTCAGCTTCCCGGAGCATCAGAGTGTTCACGTGGGGACGAGCACCGGAGGCGGTTACCCACTGAGTGCCCTCCAGCGGCGGGCCGAAGCAGAACACCTGGTCCAGGATCGATCCGTCAGCGCGGACTAACTGTAGCGACGATTCATCGATGTCGAGCCCTCCCGACTCGTAGAAAGAGCCATCCACGTTGGCGATCCGGTGCGCGCGACACCAGCCGCGCTCGAACAAGTCGGCTAGCAACGGGTCCTGTGCATGCTGGATATCGGGCGCGGGTAGGTATGCATCGATGAGGCACGTGGCGGTCCGCCGGGAATTCGGGATCTGCCCGGACTGCACCACGAAACGGCCGCTGTCGGTCTCCAGTGTGGCCGGTGCGGCAGGCCCGACGAACTCGACCAGACCCCCACGTCGCAACGCGATCAACTCGGCCACCCGTGAGCGGGGTGGTCCCGAGGCAACCATGTTGTTGACTCCGTTGAACCACCCTTCGACGTCGTCGCGATAGGAATCACCCGCGATTCCGGCATGCGACACAATGGTTCGCACCACCGAGCGAAGTTGGCGCATCGACGCACTCACCGACTTGCTTGGACTATGCGCCGGCCCCTGCGATGCAGCCTCGTAGTCGGCGATGAGCTGCGACTCGATCCACACCTGGAAGTCGCTCGACGAAGCAAAAGTGCGGCCCGCGCAGGGCTGCAACAGATCATCCCAGTCCAGATGATCAGGTTGTGGACCTACGGCTGCATCGATGAGCTCTGGCCACCGGGTGGTATCCGGTGGCAGATCGCGAATTGTCGCGGCGAGGGCTTCAGGAGATACCGTCGTTGCCGTCAACGTAGAGTAATAAGCCCAGGCAAGCTCTTTCTGGATGATCGGCCAGACATCGCGGCGAAATCGCAAAGGCAGACTGCTGCGCAACTGAGCCGCACAGTCCTTGGTGAGAAACCGCAGCCGGGGTGCGGCAACCTTCGCGGTGCGCGTATCGGCCCGGGCGCGAAACGGAACGCCCTGGCGCGAGACGGCGTAGATCATTGGCTCCGCGCCCGATCGCCGATACACGAGTCCGTCTGCCGCGGTGTCGAATACACCTCCTCTGCCGACGGTGAGCAGCGAGAGGTAATCGAAGAAGGTGAGTCCCATTCCGGCCAGGATGACGGTGTCGGCGGGGCCGATCCCCGTCAGGTCGGCCTCGGCGGCATGCCCGGGCGGGATGTACTTCAGCCCCGCACTGGCGGCCTGCTCAGCGAGCTTCGCTGCACGTGGAGCCGCCGCCTGGGCATAGTGCCCCACTGACAGCACCACTGCGTCCGCGCAAACCGAAGCCGTTCCCGCAATCTCGATGCGATACCGGGCGCCCGAACGGTCGCAGGTGCGCAGCGCCGTCGCAGCGCCGCGGTGTCGCTGGATGGTTACATTCGCAGGCCGTTGATCGACGATGACTTCGAAGGCCCATCGCAGATAGTAGCCGTGCAGCGACCGGCTTGCATATGACCACGGCTGCAGCGCAACGGCTTCGGCGAACGGACCGGGTGGCAGCGGGATCTGACCGGCCCGCACACGCTGCGCCCACTCATACATGTTCGGCCCGCAGGTTTGAGGGCCGGCATAGAGCACGCTGGTGTCACCGAAGATGGTGATGTCGCCGGCAACGCTGTTCATCAGCAGCGAGCTGGGCTGATCCCGGCGCCAGATTCTGCCCGGACCGTGCTCATAGGGGTCGATCACGTGGATTCTCAACCGGCGGCTGGGAGTTTCAGACGCGTTGGCGCAGAGGCGTTCCAGGACCGCCGTTCCACGCGGGCCCGCTCCGATGATGGCGATATCGACGGTATCCATCATGCGGTTCCGAACGCCGGCAGGGCGACGAGTTCTTGACAAACCTGAAGAGAGCTCGCAGGCATTCGTGGCGTGTGGGTGGTCATTGGGTCAACCAAACCTCACCGTGACGCAATGGCCGAAACGGTTACGGGCCGACTGCAGTGCCTGCACGCCGCTGTCCTCAAAAAACCGGTCCAGGCAGTCGGAACTGAACGACTGCGAGGTGAAGCCGTCAGCCCC
>NZ_JBIIOV010000006.1:0-38790 GCF_044342925.1 Mycobacterium sp.
CCCACGGAAACGCACACCGCCGTACGGGGCCTGTTCGATCCCGGAGAGCGCGATACCGCACGCGGAGTAGTAGTCGCGCCGCAGTTCCGTCGTCCACACGTCCGAATTGAATACCGTCACGATGCCGTAGCCGGCACATCCGTGCATCGCGCGGAAGACCGAAGTGGGGTCGGGAAGGTTTCCAATGATATTGAACGGGAGCACATATAGCGGCACATCTCCCACCACGGCGCTGTTCCACTGCCCCGGGGATGTGACATCGCCAGTCACCGCCTTGGCGGTGCGCTGCAGGCCTTCGCTGACAATCCGCTGGCGCAGTACCTCGACGGCTTGATCGTTGATGTCCACCCCGAGATAAGAAACCTCGGCTGAGCGTGCCACCTCCAGCGCCCGGCCGTCGTAGCAGCCCATCTCGACCAGCACATCGCAGTTGTAAACGCGGATCGACTGCAGGATGGCCAACGACTCCAATTGCAGGAAGAAGAATAGATCGTCGGGGAAGTGCGCGGTCCGCATAATCGCCGACGCCCCGCGAGCCCGATAAAAGTCTTCGCTGGTCGCCAGCTCGTCGCGCAATAAACCTGTGCGCAGATCGGTTTCGGTCGTGACTTCCTCCAGTGCATGGGCACGATGCACGATCGCGTCGAGATCCATGGGCTGTCCTACTATCGCCGGGCTTCGATGCGACGCTGTAACGCGGCTCGAACGGCCGGCCACTCGTCGTCGATGACCGAGTAGACCATCGTTGTGCGCCACGTCCCGTCGCGGCGACGAGCATGGTTGCGCAATGCGCCCTCCTCGGCCGCTCCGATAGCGAGCACAGCTGCTCGCGAACGAGTGTTGAGATCGTCGACATTGAACTCGACGCGCCGGGCACCCATGACCCCGAAGATGTGACTCAGCAGCAGGAGCTTGGACTCCGAATTGATCCCAGTTCCGCGTACTTTCGAAGACAGCCAGGTGTAACCGACCGTGACCCGACCGTGTGCTTTGCTGGTGTTGTACAACGAGGTTGAACCCACGATCTGACCGTTGCGCGCGTCGATCTGAGTTAGAGTGAGGCGCCCGGAAGTCAATGCGTGGGTGACCGACGCTGCCGATGGGGGCTCGGACTCGATCCCGAAGGGGAAGTAACGGAAGGTGTCCGGGTCGTCGTAGGCGCGAGCCATGCCGTCGGCGTCCGCTGCAACGGTAGGGCGAATCAACACCTGATCGCCTTGCAGCGTCGGCGGCTGCGTCCATGGGTCCATAGTCATATCGGTCTTCTCTGTCCGCGCTTCTGCTAGGCCAGTGCGCTCATCGAGTATTGCGCCGCACGAGCGATGTCCGCCACGACGCCTTTGACGTTGCGGGTCGCCTGGTACAGCGACGAGGAGTACAGCAGCGAACCCCTGGTGGCGTAACCAATCGCATAGAGCCGCGTCTGTTCGCCATTGACGGACAGCACATTTCCCGTATCGAAGTCGACTCGTATTCCGCCGTATCGCTCGCCGATCGCAAGCCCGGCGGCGACGAGACGGTGCTCGAATCGTTCCTGTTCGGCGCTGGTCGCCGTCCCTGTCCCGTCGACGACCGCGTCGAAGGTCTTGTCACCCACTAGCCAGCCGTCTGGCGTGGCGGCCGCCTCCCCGACGCCTACCTGCAGCCGGCCGCTACGGATCGCAGCGCGCAGTGTTTCGGCGGTTGCTAGCGGGATAGGACTGCAGATCGCCTGCATCAGCCGAAAGTACTTGGCGTCGAATGCGTCCCGATCGTTGTCACTAAATCCATGCCAGTAAGTCGGCACGTCACGATTGGCCATTGAGATGGCGAGATTCTGGATCGTGCGCTCCGCCTCAGTGATCCAATCGGCGGCCATGAAGCTGTTCAGTCCGCCTCGTAGCCGCGCGATATAACCGCGCAGGTCCGATTCCGTAACGCCGTATGCGTTCAGCTCGGAGTGGAATCGCTCACGGAGCTCATCGAGGGTTGCGCCCTGATGAGCGGAACGTTCCGGCACGGTGAGGGCAAGATCCTCGTCGAAGTCGGCCCTGATGTCGGGCAGAATCCCAGTTCGGGAGAACATCGAAATCTGTTCGACGCTGCGGACCGTCAGCAGACCCAGAACGGAGTCGATCGCGGTGAGACCGGCGCCGACCACAGCCACTCGGTGACAGCCTTGCGTCGCGGTTACCAGGTCGGCCAATGGGTAAGGCCGCAGCATCGTCGTCGATGTCGCAGGCACCCCGGTGCGCCGCCCGTGGCCGGTACACAGGATGACGAAATCGACGTGCACCGAGTTCTCCCCGACCCCGATACGCAACGCGCCGTCCACCTCGTCGAAACTATCCGCGTAGCCGCGCACCACCTCGATCGGCGCACCAGCAGCTCGCCAATTCACGCATATCTCGTCGAAGCGCTGCTGGAGATAACGACCAAAAACGCTGCGGCTGTAATACTCCCGCTCAGCACCAGGATTGCCGATCGACAGTTCGTACCGTTGTGCCCACTTCACGAAGTCGTCCTGCCGGTCGAACAGCACGGACATGTGCTTGGCTTGTCTGTTGACTAAGGCGCAGTCCAGGTCTGGTGCGAACACATTTCCGGTCCCGATCGCACCGCCATCGATCACAGTGATGTGCGGCAATCCGCCATGGAATCGGTCGAACAGCTCGTAGAGTGCGGTGACGCACGCAGCGCCCGCACCCACGATCCCGAGGCGCAATCTTCGCCCGTTATGTGGCACCACTGCTCCTCAGAGTTCCAGCGCCGCAAGCAGATAACCCACCATCGCGGTGAGCTCGGATCGTTCCGCTGCGGATCCGTGCGAAAGATTGGTGTACTCCACCGCCTTGTCGATTCGTTTCAGCAAGCCGGCGACCGAGAACCGCTGCGGGTGAGCCTCTTTACCGAGACCGACACGAAAGCACCGGCCGATTTCCGTCGCCGGGTTATCGAATACCGGGCGAGCTTCGGGTTCTGCTGCCGGCCAATCGAGGTCGCTATGGTCAGACGGGTTCCGGAGTTCCTGTTCAGCGTATTCCGGGCAGGACATCGCCAATTCTCGGCGCAGCAACCGACCCGGGCCATCGGGGGTGAGGTCTCTCGCCCAAATCGCATTACTGCGGCTCGACGACATCTTGCGACCATTGAGGCGAAGAAAGCGGTTGGCTTTGAGTGCGACCGGGAGGAGCGCTGGAAACCGCATTATTTTGGCCAACAACGGAAACAGAACCGCATAGTAGTAGGCGTTGTCGGAGCCGAAGTAGTAGCTCACTTCGACCCCGCGCCGGCTTTCGAGCGCCGTGCGCAACTGCGCGACCGACATGGTCTCGGGCAGGCCGAGCACTAAGCCCAGCGAGTAGGCGTGAGCGAAAAAGATCTCGATCCACGGGTTGATCACCCGTCCCGGGCCGACCTCGTAGCCGTAGTCACTGCGGAAGGTGAGCGCGACCGAATGGGCACTGAGGTCCTGCAGCAGCGCAGCCACGAAAGCGTTATCGAACACCAGGCCGTGTCGGTACTGCGCACGTACGAAACTCAAGTCGTCTTCGGTGATGGTCAAGGTTGCGGGGAATTCCCCGGAATCGCCCTCGATGAAGGTGCGATTACCAGTAGACTCTTCGACGGCGTCGATGGCATCAGACAAGTCGAGTGGTCGCGCACAGTTCTCGCAGACGTTAAGTGACGCGCGCTGAAGACACTGCGGACACGTCACGGCGACGAACGCTTCGGCGGCCCCGCGCCGGGGATCGGTGCCGACGAATTCGACTCGTCCAGTGGCGCGGACATCCGAGAACAGTTCGGTGAGCGCGCCGTCGAGGAAACTGCGATAGTTCGGGGCGGTGTTGTCCACATTCCAGCGCACACCGATCCCGAAGTCGGCGAAGTCCTTGGCGATCAGAGACGTCATTTCCTGGCGAAGTTCGTAGGGATCTCGACCGAGCTGATGTGCCTTCGTCGCGACGTACGTCTGGTAGTTGTCGACGTGCGAACAGTGCGTTGCCGCATGCCCCAAGGCATTGGCCAGTCGGCAGTTGAGGTCGGCCCGCAGGTACGGCCCCGACACATGGCCCACATGCAGGCCGCCATTAGGGGTGGGCGGAGGGGTGAACAGGACGGACAGCGACGGCGATTCCGTCACGGGGCGGTCGCTTCGCTCCACCAGAAGCTGAACAGCCGGAACGGCTCGTCACCGATATTCGTCACGCAATGCAGGCGGTCCGGCGGAAGTACGACGACATCCCCTTCAGTCAGTCGCTGGGTGTGTCCCTCAATCCAGACCTCGGCTTCGCCGTTGATCAGGTAGAGAAACTCGGTCACCGGGTGCTGATGCTTCTGGATGGATTCGCCCGGCTGTAGCAAGGAGACCGCCGAGCCGATTTTCGTTGCCTGCGGCCCCGAGAGAGCCAGCAGATCGGTGAAACGCCGGATCCGTACCGTGTACTCGGGCTTGTAATCGTTGTCGGACTGGGTCTCGTAGAGCATCTCGATCTCCGTCACGCTGGGATCTTCTGTTAGGTCGACAAGTTTGCTAGGGATCCTCGGCCTCTCCGTTTTCTCGCCCGATCGAGACTGCGGTTGCCGAATGAACCTACGCCAGCCGGCCAAGTCTGAGATCGTGTCCGCTGCCGCCGCGCATAGCGGAACACTGAGTGGCGACACTCCGTGTCGCTGAGGCAGGCGCGGTTGGCTCGGCGCCTGGCGGGGCGGCTATCGGCATCTTTAGCTGCAGCGATGGCGCCGAAAAACGCTGTGGCGTTTGCCACGGGAGGGGTCCTGCGTTCCGCACGGCTTGGCGGCAGAAGTGGACCGCCCCAGCGCGGAGGCGTTAGCGAGCAGGTTTGCTGAATACCCAGCCGGCTCGATGCCACTCCGCAGCTGCCCCGATAGACGAGATTTTGCTCAGAGGCCGAACCGGGCTGATGGTTTATTTTTCAGACCCCACGGCTGCAACGCCGAGTGCCGGCTACGTGCCTGATGGGTCGAAAGGGTGAACAGGCCCCACACTCGGTGGGGCCTGAGGTCAGAAGCCGAACTGCATCAGGTCGGCGGGGGTGACCAGGCGCTCGTGCTTGGCCGGAAATTCCCGGCTTTTGACCGGGTGGCGAAGCATTGACCAGGCCATACGGGCAGCCCGGGAACGGGGTGGACTCGTGATCGGGTTGAGGTACACCATGAATCTCCTGCGGTCGACATCGTCGGCAACCTAAGGGGACTTTACCGCGCCATCCCCAACCTGAGCAATTACAGCTTTATGTCGTCCATCAGCGACGCAGACACGCCGCACCAACCTGTTACCAATGTGACAGGAGTGACTAACGTTGCGGTGCGGCGGACGGTTCGATGGGCGCCGGAAGGGCTGTGTGGCCCATCAAAAAGCGGTCCACTCCCGCTGCGGCGGCGCGGCCTTCGGCGATCGCCCAGACGATCAGCGACTGCCCCCGGCCCATGTCCCCGGCCACGAACACGCCCGGCACCGAGGTCTCGAAATCGGCGTTGCGCGAGACGTTGCCGCGGTCGGTGAGCTCGACGCCGAGGTCGGTCAACAGACCCGGCTTCTCCGGGCCGACGAAGCCCATGGCCAGCAGCACCAGGTCGGCATCGAGGTCGAAGTCACTGCCTTCGACCTTCTCGAACTTGCCGTTCTTCATGACGACCTCGTGGGCGCGCAGGCCGGTGACCTTGCCGCCCTCGCCGAGGAAGCGCTCGGTGTTGACCGAGAACACCCGCTCGCCGCCCTCCTCGTGCGCCGAGGACACCCGGTACTGCAACGGGTAGGTCGGCCACGGCGTAGAGGGATCACGGTCGGCGCCCGGCTTCGGCATGATCTCGAACTGGTGCACGGCCGCCGCGCCCTGCCGGTGCGCGGTGCCCAGGCAGTCGGCGCCGGTGTCGCCACCGCCGATGATCACCACCCGCTTGTCCTTGGCGGTGATCGGCGGCTCGTCAAGCTCCCCGATGGCCACCTTGTTGCCCCACGGCAGGTACTCCATGGCCTGGTAGATGCCCTCGAACTGACGGCCCGGGATGGGCAGGTCGCGCCAGTCGGTCGCGCCGCCGGCCAGCACCACCGCGTCGAAGTCCTCGCGGAGCTGCTCGACGGTGACGTCGACGCCGATGTTGACGCCGGCGCGGAACTTGGTGCCCTCGGCCTCCATCTGCTCCAGGCGCCGGTCGATGTGGCGCTTTTCCATCTTGAACTCGGGGATGCCGTAGCGCAGCAGCCCGCCGATGCGGTCAGCGCGCTCGAACACCGTCACGTCGTGGCCGGCGCGGGTCAGCTGCTGGGCGGCGGCCAGGCCGGCCGGCCCGGAGCCGACGACGGCCACCGACTTACCGGTCACCAGGTGCGGCCGGTTGGGGGTCACCCAGCCTTCGTCCCAGGCGTTGTCGATGATCTCGACCTCGACCTGCTTGATGGTCACCGGATCCTGATTGATGCCCAGCACACAGGACGCCTCACACGGCGCGGGGCACAGCCGGCCGGTGAACTCCGGGAAGTTGTTGGTGGCGTGCAGCCGATCGATGGCGTCTTTCCACCGGTCGCGGTAGACCAGGTCGTTCCACTCGGGGATCAGGTTGCCCAACGGGCAGCCGTTGTGGCAGAACGGGATTCCGCAGTCCATGCAGCGGGCGGCCTGATGCTGCAGCGCCTCGTGGTCGAAGTCCTCGTAGACCTCGTGCCAGTCGCGTAGACGCAGCGGCACGGGCCGACGCTTCGGGGTCTCGCGGCGGGTGTACTTCATGAAGCCACTGGGATCAGCCACGGGACGCCCCCATGATCGCTTCGTCGAGGTCTGAGCCGGTCGCGCCTGATGCAGTAGCCTCGGCGATGGCTTCCAGAACGCGCTTGTAGTCGCGCGGCATCACCTTCACGAAATCCCCTACCTGTCGCGGCCAGTCGGCCAGGATGCGCTGCGCGACAGCCGAATCGGTGGCGTCGCGGTGCGCCACCAGGATGCCGTGCAGCCACTCGATGTCGTCGTCGCCGGGCGCCTCAAGGTCCACCATCTCGGTATTGAGGTTGCCGGGCAGCTTGCCGTGCGGGTCGTAGACGAACGCGATGCCGCCGGACATGCCCGCGGCGAAGTTGCGCCCGGTCGCCCCGAGGATCACCACCCGGCCACCGGTCATGTACTCGCAGCCGTGGTCACCCACACCTTCGACGACGGCGTGCGCGCCGGAGTTGCGCACCGCGAACCGCTCTCCCACAGTGCCGCGGATGAACGCCTCGCCGCTGGTCGCGCCGAACAGGATCACGTTGCCGGCGATGATGTTGTCCTCGGCCACATAGCCGTCCGGGGCGGCGTCCGACGGCCGCAGCACGATCCGTCCGCCGGACAGGCCCTTGCCGACGTAGTCGTTGGCGTCGCCGTGCACCCGCAGCGTGATACCGCGCGGCACGAACGCTCCGAAGCTGTTGCCGGCGGAGCCTTCGAAGGAGATGTCGATGGTGCCGTCGGGCAGCCCGTCGCCGCCGTAGGCCTTCGTCACCTCGTGGCCCAGCATGGTGCCCACGGTCCGGTTGGTGTTGGAGATCTTCATCGAGAAGCTCACCGGGGCCTTGGAATCCAGCGCCTCTCGGCACCGTGCGATCAACTGCTGGTCCAGCGCCTTGTCCAGGGCGTGGTCCTGCCGTGAACTGCAGTACAGGTCCTGGTTCATGAACGCCGAGTTGGCCTCGTGCAGAACCGGTGACAGGTCCAGCTTGTGGGCCTTCCAGTGCTCCGACGCCCGGGTGGTGTCCAGTGCGCCGACCTGGCCGACCATCTCGTTGATGGTGCGGAAGCCCAGCGTGGCCATCAGCTCGCGAACCTCTTCGGCGATGAACAGGAAGAAGTTCTCCACGAATTCCGGCTTGCCGGTGAACCGTTCGCGCAGCACCGGATTCTGGGTGGCCACGCCCACCGGGCAGGTGTCGAGGTGGCACACCCGCATCATGATGCAGCCCGAGACCACCAGCGGCGCGGTGGCGAAGCCGAATTCCTCGGCGCCGAGCAGGGCGGCGATGACGACGTCGCGGCCGGTCTTGAGCTGGCCGTCGACCTGCACGACGATCCGGTCGCGAAGACCGTTGAGCAGCAGGGTCTGCTGGGTCTCGGCCAGGCCGAGCTCCCACGGCGCGCCGGCGTGCTTCATCGACGTCAGCGGGGTGGCGCCGGTGCCGCCGTCGTGGCCGGAGATCAGCACCACGTCGGCGTGCGCCTTGGACACACCCGCGGCCACCGTTCCCACTCCATTTTCGGAGACCAGTTTCACGTGAATCCGGGCCTGCGGGTTGGCGTTCTTCAGGTCGTAGATCAGCTGCGCCAGATCCTCGATCGAGTAGATGTCGTGGTGCGGCGGCGGCGAGATCAGGCCCACGCCGGGCGTGGAGTGCCGGACCTCGGCCACCCACGGGTACACCTTGGAACCCGGAAGCTGCCCGCCCTCACCGGGTTTGGCGCCCTGGGCCATCTTGATCTGGATGTCGGTGCAGTTGGTCAGGTAGTTGCTGGTGACACCGAAGCGTCCGGACGCCACCTGCTTGATGGCGCTGCGCCGCCAGTCGCCGTTGGCGTCGTGAGAGAAGCGGCTGACGGCCTCGCCGCCCTCACCGGAGTTCGACCGCGCGCCAAGGCGGTTCATCGCGATGGCCAGCGTCTCGTGGGCCTCGGCGGAGATGGAGCCGTAGCTCATCGCGCCGGTGGAGAAGCGCTTGACGATCTCGCTGGCCGGCTCGACCTCCTCGATCGGAATAGGAGCGCGCCCAGTGTTCTTGGGGTCCTTGAACTTCAACAGACCACGCAGCGAGGCGATCCGCTCGCTCTGGTCGTCGATGAGCTTGGTGTACTCCTTGAAGATCGAGTACTGCCCGGTACGAGTTGAGTGTTGGAGTTTAAAAACCGTGTCCGGGTTGAACAGGTGGTACTCGCCCTCACGGCGCCACTGGTACTCCCCGCCCACCTCGAGTTCGCGGTGCGCGCGCTCGTCGGGCCGGTCCAGGTACGCCAGCTGATGACGGGCGGCGACGTCGGCGGCGATGTCGTCGAGGTCGATCCCGCCGACCGGGCAGGACAGTCCGGTGAAGTACTCGTCGAGCACCTGCTGGGAGATGCCGATGGCCTGGAACAGCTGCGCGCCGGTGTAGGAGGCGACGGTGGAGATGCCCATCTTGGACATCACCTTCAGCACACCCTTGCCGGCGGCCTTGATGTAGTTGTTCAGCGCCTTGTCGCGGTCCAGCGGCGCGGAGTCGCCGCCATTGGCGGAGCCTGAGATAACGCCTCTGTCGATCATGTCGCTGATCGACTCGAATGCCATGTAGGGGTTGACCGCCGCGGCGCCGAAGCCGACGAGCATGGCCATGTGGTGCACCTCGCGGGCGTCACCGGCCTCAACCACCAGGCCGACCTGGGTGCGGGTGCGCTCCCGGACCAGGTGGTGATGCACAGCGGACACGCTCAGCAGCGACGGGATCGGCGCCATGCTCATGTTCGACTCGCGGTCGCTCAAGATCAGGATCCGAGCGCCGTCGGCGATGGCCTTGGACGCCTCGGCCCGGATGTCGTCGAGCGCGCGGCGCAGACCGGCGCCGCCCTTGGCCACCGGGTAGAGGCAGCTGATGACCGCGGCGCGCATGCCGTGCCGGTGGCCGTGCACCTCGTCGTCGGGGTCGAGGTTGACCAACTTGGCCAGCTCGTGGTTCCGCAGGATCGGATGCGGCAGCAGGATCTGGTGGCACGACTCCGCGGTCGGGTTGAGCAGGTCCTTCTCCGGGCCGAGGGTGCCGGAGATGCTGGTGACCACCTCTTCGCGGATGGCGTCCAGCGGTGGGTTGGTCACCTGGGCGAACAACTGCTGGAAGTAGTCGAAGAGCATCCGCGGCCGGCTGGACAGCACCGCGATCGGGGTGTCGGTGCCCATCGAGCCCAGGGCTTCCGCGCCGGTGCGCGCCATCGGCGCCACCAACAGGTTGAGCTCCTCGTAGGTGTAGCCGAAAGCCTGCTGGCGCAACACAACCCGGTGATGAGGCATCCGGATGTAGGGGCCCTGCGGCAGATCGTCGAGGTGGAACTGCTCGGACTCCAGCCACTGCGCGTACGGGTGCTCGGCGGCCAGGTCGGCCTTGATCTCCTCATCGGAGATGATCCGGCCCTGCGCGGTGTCCACCAGGAACATCCGGCCGGGCTGCAGGCGCATCCGCTTGACGACGCGGGCCGGGTCGAGATCGAGCACGCCGGCCTCCGACGCCATGACCACCAGGCCGTCGTCGGTGACCCAGATACGCGAGGGGCGCAGGCCGTTGCGGTCGAGCACCGCCCCGACGACGGTGCCGTCGGAGAAGCACACCGAGGCCGGTCCGTCCCACGGTTCCATCAGCGCCGAGTGGTAGGCGTAGAACGCCCGGCGGGCGGGGTCCATGTCCTCGTTGCGCTCCCACGCCTCGGGGATCATCATCAGCACCGCGTGCGGCAGGCTGCGCCCGCCCAGGTGCAGCAGTTCGAGGACCTCGTCGAAGCGTGCGCTGTCGGAAGCGCCCGGGGTGCAGACCGGGAAGATCTTGTCGACCTCACCGCCGAAGGCGTCGGGGTCGATCAGCGCCTCGCGGGCGCGCATCCAGTTCTCGTTGCCGGTGACGGTGTTGATCTCACCGTTGTGGGCGATCCGCCGGAATGGGTGCGCCAGCGGCCAGGACGGGAAGGTGTTGGTGGAGAACCGCGAGTGCACGATGCCCAGCGCGCTTTCCATCCGCTCGTCCTGCAGGTCGAGGTAGAACGCCTTGAGCTGCGGGGTGGTGAGCATGCCCTTGTAGATCATCGTCGCCCCGGACAGGCTCGGGAAGTACACCGTTTCGCGGCCGGGGCCGTCCTGGCCCGGGCCCTTGGTGCCCAACTCGTGCTCGGCGCGCTTGCGGACCACGTAGGCCCGCCGCTCCAGTTCCATGCCGGACGCGCTCGCCCCCTTACCGTCGCTTCGCTCGCCCAGGCCGATGAACAGCTGCTTGAAGGTCGGCATGGCGTCGCGGGCCAGTGCGCCCAGCGACGAATCGTCGACGGGAACCTCGCGCCAGCCCAGCACCGTCAGACCCTCGGCTTCGACGATCTTCTCCACACCCTCGACGGCCAGCGCGGCGTCGCGCGAGGACTGCGGCAGGAAGGCGATGCCGGTGGCGTAGGACCCCTCCTCGGGCAGGTCGAAATCGACCACCGCGCGCAGGAAGGCGTCCGGCACCTGGATCATCAACCCGGCGCCGTCGCCGCTGTTCTGCTCGGCGCCCGCGGCGCCGCGGTGCTCGAGGTTCAGCAGCGCGGTGATCGCCTTGTCGACGATGTCGCGGCTGCGGCGACCGTGGATGTCGACGACCATTGCGACGCCGCACGCGTCGTGTTCGTAAGCGGGGTTGTAGAGCCCGACAGCACTGGGCATACGCACCTAACCCTTCAAATGTCGCGCGGCGGTCCAACCATGGTTATGTGGGTGGCGCGCCGCGCCCCGTCCGGGTTCCTCCGTGCGTCGGTGAACGGCGGCCCTTGTGTTTTGCCGACGTTATGTCCGGTAGCGGTCCACACGTCGACAGGTAACAAAACGATATGCACGCTGGGGCCGAATGCCAACTTAGGAAAGCCTAAGTTCTGCCGGGGCTAGCGCGGGTGTCGGTCCGCCGGGTGCTCGGAGGTGCGCGTCTCAATCCGGTGGAGATTCAGCAAAATTGAGTACGGTCTTCTCGCCGGAAGTGCGACGCTGTTCGGCACGTGGTCCGCATACCTTCGTAAGGAGTCCATAACATGACAGCCCCCACGATGACCCACCGCCTCACGGCGGAGTTCATCGGCACATTCTGGCTGGTGTTCGGCGGTTGCGGCGCAGCCGTCTTCGCCGCCAACCCGGCCGGCGACAACTCCGTCGGCATCGGCTACCTGGGCGTGGCGCTGGCCTTCGGCCTGACCGTGCTGACCGGTGTCTATGCCTTCGGCGCCATCTCCGGCGGGCACTTCAACCCCGCCGTCACCCTCGGTGCGGCGATTGCCAAGCGGGTGGAGTGGGCCGCGGTGCCCGGCTACTGGCTGGTCCAGATCCTCGGCGGCTTCGCCGGCGGCTTTGCGATCCTGGCTATCGCCAAGGGCCGGGAGAAGTTCAACGCCAGCGGCAACATGGCCGCCAACGGCTACGGGATCAACTCGCCGCACGGCTACTCGCTGACCGCCGTGATCATCGCCGAGGTGCTGCTCACCTTCATCTTCCTGATGGTGATCCTCGGCTCCACCGACGACCGCGCACCCAAGGGCTTCGCCGGTCTGTCGATCGGCCTGTCCCTGACGCTGATCCACCTGATCTCCATCCCGATCTCGAACACCTCGGTCAACCCGGCCCGGTCGACCGGTGTGGCGTTCTTCAACGGCGCCGGCGCACCCGGCCAGTTGTGGGTGTTCTGGCTCGCACCACTGGTGGGCGCGGCGCTTGCCGGTGTGCTCTACCCGATCCTGTTCCCGAGGTACCAGGAACTGGCCAGCCGCCCGGTGCGTGACGCGGCGTACGACGCGAAGTTCGTCGGAGAGAAGTAACCGAAGAGAAGTAACCGAGAAGTAACCGCCCCTTAGCGGGCAGCGCCGGCGGCGTCCTGTTCGGTCGACGATCCTTCGTTGATCAGGGCGCCGCCGGCGTTTTCCAAATGGGCGCGCACGAACCACTGGAACTTCTCCAGAGCGGCGGCCTGCCCGATCAGCATGTCCTGGGTTACCGGGTCCGCTTCGTCGGTCTCGGCGATTGCCGTGCGAACGTCGGCGACGACGCCGTCGTACACCAGGTCCAGGGCGGCCAGATGCGCCTGCACGGTGTCGCGGCCCAGCGAATAGTCGTCCCAGGTTCGGTCTTTGAGGATGGCGCCGGGCGTGCCCTGCGGAGAGGCGCCGAGGGCGGCGATGCGTTCGGCGACATCATCGGCGAAGCCGCGAACCAGTTCGACCTGCGGGTCGATCATCTCGTGCACCCCGATGAAATTGGGGCCCACCACGTTCCAGTGGATGTGTTTGAGGGTCAGATGCAGGTCGTTGTAGGTGCTCAGTTGCTTCTGCAGCAGGTCGACGACCTTGCGGCCCTGTTCTGCGGTCATGCCGGGGATGGTGAATTTTGCGCCCATGCTGCCAGCCATACCCTGCGAACGGGGGCGGTAATCAAAGGCCGCTGATGCGCTGGCGGGCCAGCCGCGGGCCGCGGCGCGGCAACTGGGCCAGCCGGCTGACCTCCAGCAGGCGCACCGCGCGGTAGCGGTGCGGCCGCAGCGGTTCGAGCAGTTCCGCCATGGCGTCGTCGTCGATCGGGTGGCCCAGCAGCGTCCAGCCGATCATGCTCGCCAGGTGGTAGTCGCCGACCGAGAGCGCGTCGGCGTCGCCGAGGGCGCGCTGGGCGGTCTCCGCAGCTGTCCAGACACCGACGCCGGGCAACGCGGTGAAGGCATCCCGGTCGGTCTGGCGCTCCAGGGCGTCGGCGCGCTGGGCGCAGCCGACGATGGTGCGCATCCGGCCGGGGTCGACGTTTGCGCGGTGATACTCCCAGGACGGGATGCTCCGCCAGGTCTGCGGTGACGGCGGCACCCGCATGCGTTCCGGCGCGGGCCCCGGCGCGGGCGTGCCGAATCGGGTGACCAACAGCCGCCAGGACCGGAACGCTTCCACGCCCTGGACGCGCTGTTCGATGACGGCCGGGATCATCGCCTCCAGCACCCGGCCGGTGCGGCCCAGGCGCAGGTGCGGGACCCGGCGCAGGGCTTCGGCGATGACGGGATGTTCGGGCTGGAAGTCGCCGGCGGCGTCGTCGGCGCCGAGCAGCGGCGGCAAGTTCTCGACGAACTCCTCTGCACCGTCGCCCCAGGCCTGGCATTCGACGGTGTCGGCGGCGGTGCGGGTCAGGCGGGCGGTCACCGGGCCGGTCCGTTGCAGGCTGGTGCGCCAGATGTCGCCGTCGACGATCTGGAACGTCGGATCGCCGGGGCCGCGCCGCTGCGGGGCCAGGGTGTGGCCCGGGCTGGCCGGCCCGTCGAAGGTGAGGGTGCGGCGCAGCATCACAGCCGCGCGCCCACGTGCAGCCACCAGCGTGCGGCGGCGCGGATGGAATCCTCCACCGGGATGGGCTGCCAGCCCAGTTCACGCACTGCTTTGGAGTGATCCAGCGGGGCTTCGGCGCACATGAGACGCAGCTTCACTGGGCGGCAACCCTGGTGGCCATCCAGGCGGCGGCCTCGTCGTCGAGGGTGCCGAGTTCGGCGGCTTTCTTGCACCATGTCATCCCGGCAGCCAGGAAGCGCAGCGGGTTGTAGACGTCCTCCTGGCGACTCCACAGCCCGTCGCCGGCGTAGGTGATGATCGAGATGTTGGTGGCGCTGACGACGGTGCCGTCGCCCGGGTCGCGCATCGGGTTGTCCAGTTCGCAGATGACCCGGCCGGTGCCTTCGTCGATGACGTGCCACAGCGACGGGAAGGCGGTCATGTGGCTGCCGGGGAACGTCGTCATGGTGCGGTAGATCCACTCGCGAACCTGATCGCGGCCCTTCATAGTGCCCATGGCGTGCTCGATGTAGTCGACGTCCTCGGTGTAGTGCGCCACCCAGCCGTCCCAGTCCCGGGTGCGGGCTGCGGCGTCGACCTCGGCCTCGAAGGTGGCGAAGGCGTCGGCGAGTTCTTCGCGGGAGAAGCGGCGTGCCACGGACTCAAACTAGTCGCCCGCCGTGTAATGGCATAGTTATGGCATGAACCGCACACGTTTGAGCACCACGGTCGATACCGGCCTGCTCGCGCAGGCTCGGAAGCTTCATGCCGGCGCCACCGATGCGGCCTTGGTGGACGATGCACTGCGCGCCCTACTGGCGCGGACCCGATCGGCCGAGCTTGACGCGAGTTACGCCGCATACGACGCGCATCCGCCGGGCGAGCCTGATGAGTGGGGAGACCTCGACTCGTGGCGGCGGGCCGCGGGCGCCTCATGAGCCCTTTGCCGGCGCGTGGCGAGGTGTGGTGGAGCGAGATCGCCGCTATCGGTCGGCGACCTGTCGTCGTCCTGTCGCGCGACGCGGCGATCCCGCGGCTTCGGCGGGTGATCGTTGCGCCGTGCACCACGACCGTCCGGCGGCTGGCCAGCGAGGTTGTTCTGGAACCTGGTTCCGATCCGGTGCCCAGGCCGTGCGCGGCCAATCTGGATTCGATCGAGAGCGTCTCCGTGGCTCTTCTGGTTGAGCGGATCGGGCGGTTGGCCGACGAGCGGATGCGGGAGATCTGCGGGGCATTGCAGGTGGCCGTCGACTGCTCACCGGTTTGAGGTCTCTGACGAGTCTGTAACCGCCCCGCCCGCGACGGGCGCCGAAGCCGCAACCGCGCGCACACTGGGTAGATATGACCTACCACAAGGACCCCGCCGCAGTCGCAGCGCTGACCCCCGAGCAGGCCCGGGTGACGCAGCGCAACGGAACCGAGCCTGCGTTCACCGGTGAGTACTGGGACCACCACGAGCCGGGCATCTACGTCGACGTGGTGTCCGGGGAGCCGTTGTTCGCCTCGACCGACAAGTTCGACAGCGGCACCGGCTGGCCGAGTTTCACCCGACCGATCGGCAACGTGGTCACCAAGCGCGATTTCAGCATGCTGTTCCCGCGCAAAGAGGTGCGGTCGCGGCACGCCGACAGCCACCTGGGGCATGTGTTCAAGGACGGCCCGCGCGAGCGCGGCGGGATGCGCTACTGCATCAACTCCGCGGCGCTGCGGTTCGTGCACCGCGACGACCTCGAAGCACAGGGGTACGGGCAGTACGTGGCGATTTTCGAGAAGGAGGACACGATGAGTGAGTACAAGACCGCGATTCTGGCCGGCGGCTGCTTCTGGGGCATGCAGGACCTGATCCGCCGCCAGCCCGGGGTGGTGTCCACCCGGGTGGGCTATACCGGCGGGCGCAACGCCCACGCCACCTACCGCAACCACCCGGGCCACGCGGAGGCCGTCGAGATCGTCTACGACCCGGCTGAGACCGACTACCGGGCGCTGCTGGAGTTCTTCTTCCAGATTCACGATCCGACGACGAAGGACCGCCAGGGCAACGACGTCGGATCCAGCTACCGCTCGGCGATCTTCTACCTCGACGACGAGCAGAAGCAGGTGGCGCTGGACACCATCGCCGACGTCGACGCCTCCGGCCTGTGGCCCGGCCGAGTGGTCACCGAGGTGGTGCCGGCGGCGGACTTCTGGGAGGCCGAACCGGAGCACCAGGACTACCTGCTGCGCATCCCGAACGGGTACACGTGTCACTACCCGCGGCCGGGCTGGAAGTTGTCGAAACGCGAAGTGGTGTAGGCGGCGGAGGCGGCAAAAACCACGATCGGGCGTCACTGGCGGGCGCCCCGCATTTCGGCGAACTTCGTGCTGCCCTCCCGTGGTCGCCACGCGATGACTATGGTGAGCCCGGCAACATAAAACAGGCCGAGGGGAGAGAGCATGCGGGTCGTCGCGTTCGCGCCGTCGCTGAGCGCCGTGGAGGAGGCCGACGGCGGCATCCACGTCAAGGGTTTCCCGATGACCGCGTGCTACGTCAACAACTTCCCCGCTCAGATCACCGTCCCGATGGTGGTCGCGGTCACGACGCTGGGCGGGACCGATTATGACCCGGTGAAGGTCATCATCGCCAACTCGCCGGACGGCGAGCGCGTCGGCAGCCTCGAGTTCAGCTGGCACTGGGACGACAACCCGCCAACACCGGTGAAGTTCCGGGTCTTCACTCAGTACGTCCCGATGCGCGTCAAAGAGGCCGGTGTCTACACCCTGGGCCTGTACGACAGCCTGGACGACACCCAGAGCGATTACCTCTTCCCGCTGCCCGTCCTCAAGTCAAACCCGCTCATCCGCAACCGCTGATCGAGCCTGTCAAGGAGCACGACCGATGACCGACCCCCGCGCTGACCTGGTCGCCCGCCAGTACGAGAAGTGGACCTATCCCGAGCCGATCCAGAATCTGGAGACCTGGCTCAGCCGCAACTGGCAGTGGTTCGACCCCAGTCACGCGCACCGGATTCTGTGGCCCGACCGTCCCTACCAGGCCGACATCGACATCCTCATCGCCGGCTGCGGCACCAACCAGGCAGCGGTGCTCGCGTACACCAACCCCGCCGCCAAGGTCGTCGCCATCGACGTGAGCCAGCCGTCGCTGGACCACACCAAGTTCCTCAAGGACAAGTACGCGCTGAAGAACCTTCAGCTCAAACTGCTTCCCATCGAAGAGGTCGCCACCCTCGACAAGAAGTTCGACCTGATCATGTCGACGGGCGTACTGCACCACCTGGCCAAGCCCAAGGTCGGCATGAAGGCGCTCGCCGACGTCCTGCGGCCCGACGGCGTTGCCGCGATCATGCTCTACGCCCGCTACGGCCGGGCCGGTGTCGAACTGATGCAGGCTATTTTCCGGGACCTGGACCTCAAGCAGGACGAGGAATCGCTGGCGATGGTCAAGGAGGCCATCGCCGCGCTGGGGCCGCAGCATCCGGTGCGCAGCTATATGTCGATCGCGCCGGACCTCGCGTTCGATGCCGGCATGGTCGACACCTTCCTGCACGGCCGCGACCGCAGCTACACCGTCGATGACTGCCTGGACCTGGTGGACTCCGCCGGGCTGGTGTTCCAGGACTGGTTCCTCAAGACGTCCTACTACCCGCCGACGCTCACCGAGCCCGGCAACAGCTTCTACACGGCGGTCAACGAACTGCCCAAGGAGAAGATCTGGGCGGTCATGGAACGGATCAAGACGCTCAACGGCTGCCACTTCTTCCTGGCCTGCCACCCGGAGCGCGCTGAGAAGAGCTACCGGATCGACTTCTCCTCAAGCGGCGCACTGGATTATGTGCCGTTGCTGCGGCTGCGGTGCGGCGTCCGGGGCGATCAGATCTCCCGGCCGGGTTGGCGGCTCAAGCTGGACCCCACCCACCTGGCTTTCGCTCAGCAGATCGACGGCGACCGCACCATCCGCGAGATCGCGCAGCGGGTCGCGCGCAGCGGCGTGCTGGCCAGCACCGATCAGGCCGCTCTGGAGTACACCGCCCTGGAACTGTTCGAGGACCTGTGGCGGCACGACTTCCTGGCGATGGACCTCAGCCGGGCGCGATAGCGGCCCGGCCATCGGACCCAGCCGGGCGCGATAGCGGCCCGGCCATCGGACCCAGCCGGGCGCGATAGCGGCCCGGCCATCGGACCTAGCCGAGCGGGGTAGCTCGGCGGAAGACCGCGATCCGGCCGCCCTTCTTCGGCGTGAACGCCACGCCGCGATGGTGCCACTTCTCCCCTGGTGCCGTCGTGGTGCGGATCGTGAAGTGCTGCAGCACCATTCGCAGGACGACGTCCATTTCCATGTTCGCGAACGCCGCGCCGACGCAGCGGCGGGTGCCGCCGCCGAACGGCACCCAGGAGTAGGTGCTCGGCTTGTCGTCGATGAAGCGCTGCGGGTCGAACCGCTCCGGGTCGGGGTAGATCTGCGGGTCGCGGTGCAGCTGCAGCAAGCTCACCAGGATCGAGAACCCCTGCGGCAGTAGCCATTCGCCGAGTTCGTACGTCGGCACCGCGACGTCGCGGCCGGCGAAGTCGATGACCGTCCGGTTGCGCTGAACTTCCAGGATGGTGGCCTGCCGATAGGTGTTGTCCGCGCCCGCCGCCTCGGCGACCAGCCGCTCCAGCACCTCCGGATGCCGCGAGATCCGTTCGAAAGCCCACGCCAGCGTGGATGCCGTGGTCTCGTGCCCGGCCGCCAGCAGTGTCAGCAGTTCGTCGCCGATCTCGGTGCGGGTCATCGCCGTACCGTCGTCGTAGGTCGATCGCAGGAACAGCGTCAGCACGTCGGTACGGTCTTCGAAATGCGGATCCTGGCGCGTCCGGGTGATGAGGGCGTCGATCAGCGCCTCATAGGTCTTGCGGTAGGACTCCAGCCGCTTCCACGGGCTCCACCGGCCCGGCGTCCGCACCGGGGTGGGGAACAGGGCCAGCCGGGAGCCCAGCGTCACCCACTTCGGCAGCAGTTCGCGCAACTGATGCAACTCCGCGCCGTCGGCGCCGAACACCGCGCGGAGGATCACGTTGAGGGTGATCCGCATCATCGGTTCCAGGGTGGCGAACTCAGCGCCCTCGGGCCAGGAGGCCATCTCGCGCATCGTCTCCTCCTCGACGATGCGCTCGTAGGCGGCGATGCTGCGGCCGTGCAGCGGTGGGGTGAGCAGCTTGCGGCGACGGCGGTGCTGCGCGCCCTCCAGACCGAACACCGACCCTTCGCCCAGCAGCCTGCTCAGATTGGGCTGAATGTTGTGCAGCACTTCCGGACTGGTGGTGAATACCTGCTTGGCCAGTACCGGATCGGTGACCATGACCGTATCGCCGAACACCGGAATCCGCATCGTCACGGCAGGGCCGTAGCGATGGGTGAGCCACCCGACGGTGGGTCGCCGGGCGCCGACGAATCCCAGGGCCACCAGCGGCCGGGGCAGCCGGGGCGCCGGCGGCAGATGCACGCCACCGGTCTGCGAGTTCACCGTCGGCGCCTGCGTCATCGAGACCTCCCATGGGTGCGGTACCAAGGTGTACCAATCGCTTGACGGTCACGGTACTCTGCAGTACCAAGGCTTGACAAGGGAGGAGCCCCGGTGAGCACACCGGCCACCGAGCAGACGGAGCAGCCCGGCCAGACCGCCCCGGGTTTCCGGCGCCGCCTGCTCGACGGGCTGGCCGCCTCCATCGAGGATCGCGGTTACCGGGAGACCACCGTGGCCGACGTGGTGCGTCACGCACGCACCTCCAAGCGCACCTTCTACGACCACTTCGCCACCAAGGAGGAGTGCTTCGTCGAGCTGCTGCACGCCAACAACGAAGACCTGGCGGCGGCATTGCGCGGGGCCATCGATCCGGCAGCGCCGTGGCAGGACCAGGTGCGCCAAGCCGTCACGGCCTACGTCCACACCATCGAAGCCGCCCCGGCCGTCACGCTGAGCTGGATCCGCGAACTGCCCGCGCTCGGTGAGGGCGCCCGGCCGACGCTGCGCCGCAGCTTCGGCACGCTTGCCGCCCTGCTCACCGAACTCAGCGCCGGCCCGGGGTTCGCGCGGGCGGGCGTGGGGCCGCTGTCTGCTGCTGCCGCGGTGATCCTGGTCGGCGGGTTGCGCGAGCTCACCGCGCAGACGGTCGAGGACGGAGCGCCGCCGTCGGGGATGATCGAGCCGGCAGTGGCCGCGTCGATCGCGCTGTTGCACGCCAGCCCCGGCGCTTAGGCCCGCTTCGGCAGTACGAAGGCGAACGGCCGGGGAAAGCCCAGTCCCTGCAGGCGTCCATCCCGCACGGCGTGCACCGGGACCGCGACCAGCTGGCCGGACGAGGGCTCGTAGCACTGCAACATGTCGCCGTCGATGCGGGTGATCAGCACCCAGTGCCGGGGAATCGACGAGCCGATCAGCATCGCCACCGGCCGCCCCCCGGCCAGCGCCGCACACACATCGGCCATCGGGTCCCGCCGCCACACCGGACGCCAGCGGTAGGGCACATCGCTGTGTTCGTTGAGCGCTCGGGCGATGCCGGCCGGCGTGGTGCCCAGCGCCCGCGGCCACACCACGTTGACCGCCCGGTGCACCCGGCCCTGCTCGGCGTCGAACCATTGCTGTGCGGCGTCGTCGCGCAGGGCCGCACCGTAGTCGGCGTCCAGCAGCGCTGCGGCCATCACCGCAACGCTGGGGCCGCAGGTAACCCCGTCCCGCTGCCGCAGCCACGCCATGACCGCCACTGTAGCGAACGGTTGAGCTGCCGATCCCAATCCCGTTGCAGTCTTGGCCGATTCAGGCAGCGGCCATTCGCTTCTCGACAACCGGCTTGGCCTGCCGTCGCGTGGGCAGCGCGAGTCGGGTGATCTTGCGGACCACGCTCGCGAACTGCTTGGGCAGCGGGCCGGAGTTGTAGGGCAGGCCGTAGCGCTGACAGATTTCCCGCACCTGCGGGGCGATCTCGGCGTAGCGGCGGGCCGGGATGTCCGGGAACAGATGGTGCTCGATCTGGTGGGACAGGTTGCCGGACAGGACGTGGAACAGCTTGCCGCCGGTCAGGTTGGCCGAACCGAGAATCTGCCGGTAGTACCACTGGCCGCGGCTCTCGTTGCGGGTCTGCTCGACCGAGAACTCACTCGTGCCCTCCGGGAAGTGCCCGCAGAAGATGATCGAGTATGCCCACACGTTGCGCACCAGGTTGGCGGTCATGTTCCCCGCGAAGACGAATGGGGCGAATGGCCCGGCGAGCAGCGGGAAGGCCACGTAGTCCTTGAGCACCTGCTTGCTGGTCTTGGCCCACACCTCCTGGAGAACCTCGCGCTTGTCCAGCACGCTGATCTCACCGGAGGCGATGCGTTCGGTCTCCAGTTCATGTAGCGCCACCCCGTACTGGAACAGCACCATCAGCAGGAGCGCGTACACCGGGTTACCGAGATAGTAAGGGCGCCAGGGCTGCTCGTCGCTCATCCGCAGGATGCCGTAGCCGATGTCGCGGTCCATCCCGACGATGTTGGTGAAGGTGTGGTGAGTGAAATTGTGGGAGTGCCGCCAGTGGTTGGCCGGGCACGCGGTGTCCCATTCGAAAGTCTGGCCGGACAGCGACGGATCGCCGGTCCATTCGTACTGGCCATGCATGATGTTGTGGCCGATCTCCATGTTGTCGAGGATCTTCGAGACCGACAGCAGGGCGGTGCCCGGCAACCAGGTCAGCGGAAACCAGACGATGGCGCGGCCGGCGACTTCCATGGCCCGCTGGGCTTTGACCACCCGGCGGATGTAGTCGACGTCGACCTGACCGAGGTCGGCGAGGATCTCGTCCCTGATGGCGTCGAGTTCGCGGCCGAAGGCGTCGAGTTGGTCGGGGGTGAGGGTGGGGGTGTGTGACATGTCGGTTCCCTTCTCCGAATGTGTTGGCTGCGGACGGTGTTGGCTACAGATCGATCTCGACGTCGCCGACCGGCGCGGAGACGCAGATCCGCACCGCCTCGTCGTCGTCGGTGGACAGCACGCCGGTGGTGACGTTGCGCACCACGCCGTGGACCTTGCGGCGGGTACAGGTGTGGCAGATGCCCATGCGGCATCCGTTCTGCGGCGTCAGGCCGGCCGCTTCGGCTTGGTTGAGCAGCGGTTGTCCGTCGTTGTCGATGTCAATACCGCTGCGACTGAACGTGATCCGTCCGGCCGCCGGAGCATCCGGGACCACCAGCGGCGCCGGAGCGAAGCTCTCGGCAACCGCCGCCGGATGGTGTCGGCGAACGGCCTCGACCAGTGCCGGCGGGCCGCAGACGTACACCGTGTCGGGGTCGGCCATTGCCGCCGGCAGGTGCCGCTCGTCGAAGTGGCCCTTGACGTCGCCACCGGGACCGCGGGTGCAGCCGTGCAACACCGTCACGTCCGGCATGATCGCCAGTTGCTCGCGGTAGCAGGCATCCGCCAAGGTGCGGGTGTAGTAGAGCAGCGCGATCTCACCGCCGTGCCAGTGCTCCTGCAAGGTCCGCAGAATCGACATCACCGGGGTGATACCGCTGCCGCCGGCGATCAGCAGCAATCGGCGCGGGCGCGGGGTCGGCAACACGAAGTCGCCGGCCGCGGGCGACAGCGTGACGGTGAGGCCGCGGCGGGCTGCCCGATGCAGATATTCCGAGACCACACCCCCGTCGTGGCGCGCGACGGTCAGTTCGATCACCTGATCGCCCTGCGCGTTCGCCGGCGAGTAGCACCGGGTGTGGCGGCGGCCGTCGATCTCGACGGTGACGGTGAGGTACTGCCCCGCCACGAACGGGACCGGGTGGTTAGGCGCAAGCCACAGCGTGACACTGCGCGGAGTGGATCGGCGGACGCGCATCACGGTGGCGCGCACCTCACTGGTCCACATCGGGTCGACGAGTTCGGTGTAGCGGTCCACGCCGTGCGGCCCGGCGAGCAGACCGACCAGCCGGGAACGGAAGCCCGGCATAGTTTGAGTGAACATATGTACACAATTACTCGCTGGATTCGTCGCGTCAAGGGCGAATGGTGCCTGTGTTACGGTTCACACCAGTGAATAGTCGTACACCCAGTCGGCATGAGAGGTCGGCGAGGACCCGCTCCCGCATCCGTCCCGACGAGACGCTAACGCGCGAGGCGCGCAAGGAAGCCACCCGGCGGGCGATCATCGGGGCGGCTTTGACCCTGCTCGAGGAGCGCAGCTTCAGCGCACTGAGCCTGCGTGAGGTCACCCGCGCCGCCGGCATCGTGCCCGCGGCCTTCTACCGGCATTTCGACTCGATGGAAGCCCTCGGCCTCGTTCTCATCGACGAGTCGTTCCGGTCGCTTCGGGACATGCTGCGCATCGCGCGGTCCGGGGAGCTCGACCTCAACCGGGTGGTGCAGTCCAGCGTGGAGATCCTCACCGCCAGCGTCACCGAGCAACGCGATCACTGGCGGTTCATCGTCCGCGAGCGGTCCAGCGGGGTGACAGTGCTGCGCTACGCGATCCGCACCGAGATCCGGCTGATCACTTCCGAACTGGCGACTGACCTGGCCCGGTTCCCCGGCGGCTTGAACACCTGGAGCACCGAGGACCTCAACATCCTGGCCAGCCTGTTCGTCAACTCGATGATCATCACCGCCGAGGCCCTCGAGGACGCGACGGATGCCGCCGCGCTGGCCGAGATCAAACGCACCGCCGTCAAGCAGCTGACGATGGTCGCGGTGGGCGTCGCCGGCTGGCGCAGCGGCACAAGCAGTAGCAGTAGCAGCTGACGCCGGTCCGGGAGTCACCACCACTGTTGCCCGCCTTTGAGCGACAACTGTCTCGGCCGCCGGCCCGCAACCCCCTATCCACTCGGCGCCAACTACGACGGTCTGGGCACCAACTTCGCGGTGTTCTCCGAGGCCGCCGAGCGGGTCGAGTTGTGCCTGTTCGACGCTGACGGCGCCGAGACCCGGGTGACCCTGCCCGAGGTGGACGGCTTCATCTGGCACGGCTACCTGCCCAGCGCCGAGCCCGGCCAGCGCTACGGCTACCGGGTGCACGGTCCGTACGACCCGGCCGGCGGCTACCGGTGCAATCCGAACAAGCTTCTGCTCGACCCCTACGCGAAGGCCATCGACGGCCAGTTCGACTGGCAGCAGTCACTATTCGGCTACGACTTCGGCGATCCGGATGGCCGCAACGACGAGGACTCCGCGGCCGCGATGCCCAAATGCGTGGTGATCAACCCGTTTTTTGACTGGGGGGTGGACCGGCCGCCGCAGCGGGAGTACGCCGACAGCGTCATCTACGAAGCACACATCAAGGGTCTCACCCAAACTCACCCGGACATTCCGGAGGAGATCCGGGGCACCTATTCGGCGATCGCCCACCCCGCGATCATCGACCATCTCAACGCCCTGGGCGCCACCGCGATCGAGCTGATGCCCGTGCATCACTTCGCCAACGACGCGGTGCTGCTCGATCGTGGGCTGTCGCCCGGAGATCAACGCGCTGCGCAGCCGTCAGCAGCGCAACTTCCTCACCACTCTGCTTCTGTCCCAGGGTGTTCCGATGATCTGTCACGGCGACGAAGTGGGCCGCAGTCAGAGCGGAAACAACAACGGCTACTGCCAGGACAACGGCATCACCTGGGTCGACTGGGGGAACGCCGATACCCAGCTGCTGCACTTCACCACTGCGGTGGCCGCGCTGCGGGCCGCGCATCCGGTGTTCCGCCGCAAGCGGATCTTCAACGGCCGGCCGGTCCGGCAGCGCGGCAGAGAAGGCCTGCCCGACATCACCTGGTTCCGGCCCGACGGCACGGAGATGAGCGACGAGGACTGGGACTCCGGGTTCGGTAAATCGGTGACGGTCTACCTCAACGGCCAAGGCATCCCGGACCTCGACGCCCGCGGGCGCCGGGTCACCGACGACTCGTTCACGATGTGCTTCAACGCGCCCACCGCGAGCCCATCGAATTCGTTCTGCCACCTTCAGAATTCGGGGTGGCTTGGCAGCCCGTCGTCGACACCGCGGCCGGCCCAGGCGAGGTGGCCGAGGCGGCGGCGGTGAAGGCCGGGGACCCGCTGCGCGTTCAAGCTCGGGCCATGGTGGTGCTGCGGGCCTGCGAGTAAACGCCTGCCAGCGGCGCCGACTACCCTGCCCGAATGGCACTGGTCCGCACCGCCGGCGGATTCACCGGCAAAGTCAAGGACCTCACCGGTCCCGGGCTGACCGATCATTTCGGCGCCATGTGCACCGACCTGGGCGCGACGGTGTCCGCCGCCGACGGGACTCTGGTGTCGGTCTTCGGCGACACCTTCTCCGGCAACCGGGTGGGTTCCGGTGACTGGCGTTCCCCGGTGATCCTCCTCGGCACCGGCGACGCCATCCGTCCGATCGAGTATCACCAGGCCGGCGGAGGAGATGTCCGCTACGCCCGGCAACTGTGGCCCTACCGGCACCGCACCTCACCCGGCCTGCTGCGCCGCGGGATCAGCACCGTCATCCCCTCCGATCTGCTGCGCGTCGGCGACACCCTCTACCTGCACGCCATCGTCAACCAGGGGTTGCACAACGTGGTGTGGACCGAGATCTGGCGGTCCGAGGACAACGGTCACTCCTGGCGGCACCTCGGCAAGGAGGCGAAGTTCGCGGCCGGGCTGTACGGCGGTCACGCGCAGTGCTGGACCTGGGACTACGACGCAGAAGACGGCTGGGTGTATGTGGTGTCCACCGGGTTTCAGCGGAACAAGGGCCTAATCCTGCGCCGCGTACGGCCCGCGCACATCGGGGACCAGTCCCGGTACCTGGCCTGGTGCGACGGCATATGGGGTGAGGAAGCCGGCGTCATCACCCCGCCCGGGGAAACCTGGGGTGAGCTATCGCTTCGCCGCTTCGATTGCGGCACATGGGTTCTCGGTGGATTTCTGTCGTCGTCCTATGCGCTGGGATATCGCACGATCGCGCACCCGACGTCGAGTCTGGCGGACATGCCGGTGCAGCGGCCGGTCCTGGGCTGCGCGTGGGACGGCGAGGACCACGACGGATGCCTGGTGGCGCAGCTGTACGGCGGTTACCTGCTGCCCGGCAGTCGGCTGGATACCGTCGGTGGCGTGGGACTGGTTGTGTCGCAATGGAACACCGCACACGGGTGGCCGTACAAGGTGATGCAGTTCAGGGTGAGCCTGCGCAACACCACCGCTGAAGTATCGGTGTGAGTTGGTGGCGGGAGTTGGATACAGTGGACTGGTGTCACTCAGAAACGTCCTGATCACCGCCATTGCCGCAGGTAGCAGTCTGATCGGAGCGGCCACCGCAGTCGCCGATCCCGCGCCCGCACCGGCGGTTCCGAACGTCGCGGCATATGCCCCGGTGAACCCGGCTGACTACACAGTCAACGGCGGCAAGTGGTACGCCTTCGCCGGTCCCGCCGGAGTGGTCTGCGTGCTCGACGCCCTCAAGGGCGACTACGGCTGCGCGGGCCTGCTGCCCGGCGCGCCGGAGGGGGTCACTCTGGTCAGCGCCGGACCCAGCGGGGTGCCGGCATTCACCTCGACCGGGGCGTCGTCGCCGTATGCCGCCGCCGGTCCGGTGAAACCGCTGCCGCCCAAAACCCGGCTGAGTTTCCGGTCGACCTTCTGCGGCGTGGACGCCGATGGTGTGGTGGCCTGTCTGAACACCCGTGAGGGTGTGGGGTTCGTGGTCGCCCCGGAGTACACCTCGATCATCGCCCCGCCGCCGCCGCCGCCACCGCCGACCGAACCGGCGCCGGAGGTTGTGCCGGCCCCGGATGAACCGGCACCCCCGGCCCCGCCTCAGTAGTCACTCCCCGATAGTCACTCCAGGACGTTCCGTCACTCCACGACGTCCGTCACTCCACGACGTCATAGAGCGAGTCGCCGTCTTCGGGCGTCCCGCTGATCTGACCGCGGTGCGCGCGGCCGGCCGGCAGGTCCGTTGTCACCACGTCCCCGATGTCCTCGGGTTGGACGTCCGGTTCCTCCTCGGCCAGCCTGGCGTCGAGCGATTCGCCCTCACGCTGCTCGCGGGCGGTCATACCGAACTTGTCGGCCTCGCTCCAGTCGTCGGGCGGGTCCACCACGATGTCGCCGTCGTCGTTGCGCACCTCGTCGGAGTCCAGCGCTTCGGCCGGTCCGAGGGTGTCGCCGATGGGGTCGTCGATGTCGGGCATGAATTCGTGGTTGCCCGCGGGGTCCGCTGGCTAAACCGCCCGCGACAGGAAGCCGGCGGGGGGACTACAGTCGCAGAAATACCCACTACCAGGACTAAGGGGCTCTCATGGCCATCGATCCCAAGCACGCTTTCCAGGCCGCCAGGGACGTCGCCGCGCACACCGTGGAGAAGGCGGCCGACATCGTTGAGGACGCGGGCCAGATCATCAAGGGCGACGTCGCCGGGGGCGTGGGCGCCATCGTCGAGGACTCCACTGACATCGCCACCCACGCGGTGGACAAGGCCAAGGAAGTCTTCCGGGGCAAAGACGCCTGACCCGGGACCCGACTCCCTATCGTGGCCTTCGCCACATGGGCCACAGCGGCGGCCCGCCGGCCGCCGAGAACTCCCCGGTGACCTCGAAGCCGAACCGCAGGTAGTACGCGATGTTGTCGGGGTTGCTGGACTCCAGGTACGCCGGTGCGCCGTCGGCGTCGCACCGGTCGAGCCTGGCGCGCATCAGCGCCGCGCCGTAGCCCCCTCCGCGCATCGCCGGGTCGCTGCCGATCACCGCCAGGTACCAGTGCGGTTCTTCGGGATGGTTGGCCTTCATCTCCTCGCTGAGCGCACGGGCCGCACCCACCCGGCCGCGGAACGTGCGGAGCACCGCCGGCAGCATCGCGATTTGCTGGACGGGGTGCTGCGCCCATTTCCCGGGCGGATCCCACAGCGCGGCCGCACCGACCCCGAGTTTCGAGGTCGCCACCTGCACGCCGGCACCGGCCAGGAAGTGGTGCCTCGCCATCGCAGCGAAGAGACTCGGCAGCGCCGCCGCGCGTCGTACCGGGTCGGGCTGCAGCCACCGGAATACCGGATCGTCCTGGAAGGCGCGCGCCAGCGTCGTCGCCAGAGCGGCGACATCGTCCCGGCCGGCCGTCCGCACCTCGATGGGCATCGGAGTGAGGCTAACCGAGGAGTTGAGTCACCCCCAGCGTGATCACGCACACCACGACCGCGGCGGTGGTCGCCGCGTACACCACCGTGCCGGCCGGTCTGATCGCGAAGCCGCCCATCAAGTCCCGATCCCTGCCCAGCCCGACCATCGCGAAGAGCAGCGGCACCAGCAGCACCGCGTTGAGCACCTGCGTGCCCACCAGGATGGACACCAGCGGGGCGTTCGGTGTCAGCACCAGCGCCACCCCGATCAGCGTGATCACCGCGTAGGTGAGGTAGAACGTCCGCGCCTCGCGGTAGGGATCGTCGATCGCGGCTTCCACTCCGGCGTACTCACACACCGAGTAGGCGGTGGACAGCGGCAGGATCGACGCCGCGAGGATGGACGCACCGATCAGCCCGATCGCGAACAGTCGTGAAGCGGCCTCTCCCGCAAGCGGTTCCAGCGCCACCGCGGCGTCGGCGGCGTCGGTGATGCTGCGGCCGTCGCGGTGCAGGGTGGCCGCGCACGCCACCACGACAAAGAAGCCGATCACCCCGGTGAGCACCGCGCCGGTGACGACGTCGATGCGCTCCAGCGGCAGGTCCTCGGTGCGCAGCTTCTTGTCCACCGCGTAGGACTGCATGAACGACAGCCCCCACGGCGCCAACGTGGTGCCCAGCGTGGCGGTGACGATCGCGATCGCCTCACCGGTCATCGGCATCGTCGGCACGAACGTGCCGTGCAGCGCCGCCCCCCAGTCCGGGCCGGCCATGAAACCCGAGACGATGTAGGCGAGAAACACCGTGGACAGCATCAGCAGCAGCCGCTCCACCCGGCGGAAGCTGCCGCGCAGCACCAGCAGCGACACCGCTGCCGCAGCCACCGGGACGCTGACGTAGCGGCTCACCCCGAACAGCTCGAAACCCACTGCGATACCGGCGAATTCGGCGCACGTCGTCCCGACGTTGGCCACCACCAGGGCGGTCAGCACCGCGCCGCCGACCCGCACGCCGTAGCGCTGGCGCACCAGGCCGATCAGACCCTGCCCGGTGACCACGCCCATCCGCGCCGCCAGCCCGTGGAAGATGACCAGCGCAACGGTGGACAACAGCAGCACCCACAGCAGTTGGTAACCGTGCTCGGCGCCGAGCACCGAGTAGGTGGTGATGCCGGCCGGGTCGTCGTCGGACAGGCCGGCCAGCAGCCCGGGGCCGAGCACGGCCAACAGCGCCGCCCACCGCGGCGGAAGCCTCACCCGGCTCACCGGTGCGGGTCGCGGATCAGGTGGCGACGATGCGGCCACACCCCGGAGCGCAGGAACCGTCGCCCTCGCCACGGCCGGTGGCGCGCCAGCCGGTGCTGCCAGTGCCCGGCGTGCTCGGCGGGCATCGAGGCGACGATCCGCTCGGCCAGGTGGCGAGGCATCGCGCGCAGCATCCGCTCCCCTACGTCGGGGTGCACCGTACGGACGGTCTCGGCGGCCACTGCCGGCTCCTTCGCGGCCAGGATCTCGGTGGCCGAGGCAGTGTCCATCCGGCTCACTAGACCAGCCAGGCCGCGGGCATCGAGGCGGTGCACGGCGGCACGCGGGGTGGACAGCTGCACCGCATGCCCCCGCTCGGAGGTCAGGTGCAGGTCGGACCAGGCGACGATGTCCTCTCCGACGGGTGCCCGGGGCAGACCGAGGCGCCGCAGCACACCGCCGAAACCGACCTCGACGCCCAGCAGTTCCAGCCGGCCGTCCGCGGTGCGGGCCAGCACCACGTCGGCGACCCGGGCCAGCCGTTGGCCGACGACGTCGACGATCTGGGTGTCCAGCACGTCGCGTTTGAGCAGGATCTCATCGGGCGCCAACGCCTCGGGCAGACCGCTGTCCAGGCCGTCCGGGTCGACGGACATCACCACCCGGGCGGCGCGGAAATCGGTCACGGTATCCCAGTCCGCCAGCGCGGTGCGCCCGTCGCTCGTTCGGCGCCCCGGTCCGGACGCGGCCGGGGGACGCCGCAGTACCAGCCGTTCCACCAAGTGTGCGGTGCCGCTGCCGTCGAGTCGAACGGTCAGATCATCGAGCCGTCCGATGACCCGGCCGTCGCCGGTCAGCACCTGCTGACCGGTGATACGGCTGAGCAGCAACACGGTTGTCAGCATGCCGTATTCGCTGTCGACGGCCCCGGGTAACCCGGGAGACTTGGGACCATGTGGGATTTCGAGACCGACCCGGAATATCAGGCCAAGCTCGACTGGGTCGAGGAGTTCATGCGCACCGACCTCGAACCCCTGGACCTCGCCCCGCTGGACCCCTACGACAAGCAGAACCCCGACCTGATGCGGGTGCTGCGGCCGCTGCAACAGAAAGTCCGCGACCAGGGCCTGTGGGCGGCGCACCTGAGCCCGGAGCTGGGCGGCCAGGGCTACGGGCAGGTGAAGCTCGCGCTGCTCAATGAGATCGTCGGCCGGTCCCGTTGGGCTCCTTCGGTTTTCGGTTCTCAAGCCCCCGACTCGGGCAACGCCGAGATTCTGGCGCTGTTCGGCACCGAGGAGCAGAAGAAGCGCTACCTGCAGCCGCTGCTCGACGGCGAGATCTCGTCCTGCTACTCGATGACCGAACCGCACGGCGGCTCCGATCCGGGCCTGTTCACCACCTCTGCCGTGCGCGACGGCGACGACTGGGTGATCAACGGCGAGAAGTGGTTCTCCTCCAACGCCCGGTTCGCTTCGTTCTTCATCGTCATGGCGGTCACCAACCCGGAAGCCCGCACGCACCAGAAGATGTCGCTGTTCATCGTCCCGGCCGAGACACCCGGCCTGGAGATCATCCGCAACGTCGGAGTGGGAGGAGAGTCCTCAGCGCACGCCTCACACGGGTACGTCCGCTACACCGACGTGCGGGTGCCGGCCGATCACGTGCTCGGCGGGGAGGGGCAGGCGTTCGCGATCGCCCAGACCCGGCTCGGCGGCGGCCGGGTGCACCACGCCATGCGCACGATCGCGTTGACGCGCAGGGCCTTCGACATGATGTGCGAACGGGCGGTGTCGCGACAGACGCGCCAGGGCACGCTCGGCGACTTCCAGATGACGCAGGAGAAGATCGCCGACAGCTGGATCCAGATCGAGCAGTTCCGACTGCTGGTGCTGCGCACCGCCTGGAAGATCGACCGGTACCACGACTACCAGAAGGTACGCCGCGACATCGCCGCGGTGAAGGTAGCCATGCCCGCGGTGTTGCACGACGTGGTGCAGCGCGCCATGCACCTGCACGGCGCACTGGGGGTGTCCGACGAGATGCCGTTCGTCAAGATGATGGTCGCCGCGGAGTCACTGGCCATCGCCGACGGGCCCACCGAGGTGCACAAGCTGACGGTGGCCCGGCGCACCCTCAAGGAGTACGAGCCGGTCGACGGTCCGTTCCCGTCAGGACACCTGCCCACCCGCAGGGCCGCCGCGCGAGCCCGGCTGGCCGAATTGCTGGAGCACGAGGTCGCCGAACTTTAGCGTGAAGTGACCTCCGTCACACTTCCGTCACTCCTTATGGCCCCATACACGGGCGACCTGCCCCACTATGGAGTCAGACGCCAGCAATTGACGTCTACGCAGGCCTTGGCAACGCCTCCGAAGGATTAGGAACTCTCATGACACAGTATTTCGCCACCCATCCCCTGTTCCTGCTCTGTGCAGCGATCGTCGCGGTCGTCTTGCTCGGGCTCACCATGCGCTCGATCATCCGACGCGATAAGGCGATGATCAACGTCACGATGGACAAGCCAGCGGACATCGAGACCTATAAGCAGCACTGGCGCCCTGCGGCCTAGGGATTGCCCCGGGCTAAGTCCCGTCCGGTCGTCGTCCGTCTGACGACCTGGCCCTCGTGAACGAGAGTGGCCAGCCGGCTTCCGTGCGCGTCGTACAGACCGGCTGTCACCACGCCGCGTCCCCGCGCGGCCGCCGGCGACCGAGTCTCCAGTAGGTTCCATCGGTCCGCACGAATCGGGCCGTGGAACCACGTCGATGAGTCCGTCGTTGCGGCGTGGTGACTGCGGTCTGTCATCGAGTAGCCGTGCACGGCCAGAATCGAATCCACGCCGTAGATATCGGTGACGTAGACCGCGATGCCGGCGTGCAGCATCGGATCGTCGGGCAGATCCGCGGTGATCCGCCACCACAGTCGGCGAACGAAGCCCGGGCCTTCGCCGGAGTCGCGGATACGAATGTCGATCTCTTCCAACGGCAAGGACGGCGCCGGGCCGATCGGTCCGGTCCGCGCAAGCTGCTGCGGGTCTTCTGCGGCGGTGCTGTCGGAGTGCTGCGGGCCCTTGGCGGGCACCGCGAACAGTGCGGTGGCGCTGACCAGCACTCGCTCCTCTTGCCGGCCCAGTACCCGGCGCGACGATGTCGTCCGTCCGTCGTGGGTGCGTTCCACTTCGTAGCGCACCGGCACACCGGCGTCCCCGCCGCGCAGGAACTGCACGTGCAGACTCGTCGGCACCCGGTCTCCCGTGACGGTGCGGCAGGCCGATGCCAGCGTCTGGGCGGCGAGGTGGCCGCCGTAGGCGCGCTTGCCCGCGGGACCGTTGGGCTCACCGTCGAAAATGTCCGCACCGGTCGGTGTCACGGCCAACAGCCGGGTCAGCGCACTGCCCGTCATTCGTCCAGCCATTCGCGCAGTACCGCCTGGTTATCGACGCCGAGAGCCGGCGCGGGCGCGGGCCGGATGTGGTTGCCGTCGAACGACATCGGCAAGCCCGGCGCCAGGTAAGCACCGATCCGCGGCTGCTCCAGGCGGCTGAACAACGGATTGGCCGTCACCCTCGGGCTGGCGGACACCTCGGCGAAGCTCTGGTAGCGCTCCCAGAGCACCGAACTGCCCGCCAACGCGGCGGTGACTTCGTCGGTGGTGCAGCGGCGGAACCATGCGGCGAACAACGCGCTGAGCACACCGCGATGCTCATAGCGCTGGCCCTCGTCGGTGAAGTCGGCGCCGAGCGTATCGGCCACCGCCGCAACGGCGTTGGTGGTTCCGGTGAGCGCGGTGAGGTCGGCGAAGTGCCGCGGGGTCAACGCCACCACCATGAAGGCCACGCCGTCGCTGCTGGTGAAGTCCTGGCCGTACTGGCCGAACACCGCGTTGCCCAACCGGGGCCGCTGCTCACCGTTGACCATCACCTCGGTGAGGAAACCGAGGTTGGCCGCGGTCGCCAGCGCCACATCGTCGAGCGGCAGCCGGATACTGCCGCCCCGCCCGGTGGTATCGCGGCGGCGCAGCGCTGTCACGACGGCCAGCGCCGCGTACAGACCGCAGCTGACATCCCAGGACGGCATCACGTGGTTGACCGGCCCGAGGTGGTCGGCCGGGCCGGTGACCAACGGGAACCCGGTGGCGGCGTTGACGGTGTAGTCCACCCCCGTCGATCCGTCAGCGCGGCCCACCACCTCCAGGTGGATCAGATCGGGCCGCAGCGTCCGCAGCTCCTCGTAGCAATGCCACTGCCGCCCTGTGACATTGGTGATGAAAACATCGGCCGCCGCGATCAGCCGCTGGACCAGGTGCTGGCCTTCGGGCGAGCGGAGGTCCACCTCCATCGACCGCTTGCCCTTGTTCAGCCCGGCCCAGTAAATGCTGTCACCGGCGTCAGTCAGCGGCCAGCGGTGGTAGTCGGCGGCCCCGCCGACCGGGTCGATGCGAACCACCTCGGCGCCCAGTTGGGCCAGTGTCATCCCGGCCAGCGGCACCGCGACGAAGCTGGAGATCTCGACAATCCGGACACCGGACAGCGGGTGGTCATCGGTCACACCGATGAGTATGGCGGGGTGAGGCCTGAATGCCTCGCCGTCAGCGGACCGCGAACGGCACGCCGAGGAAGATGAAGAACAGCGAGAGCAGAATCCAGCCGGCTGCCTGCCAGATCACCCAGACGCCTTCGGCGCGCCAGACCGCAATGGTGCGCACGAACGCGCCAATCCCGCCGACGAACAGGATTGCCGGAACAAGTACCCCGGCCACCAGCGAGCGCGTCACCACGGTGGTGGCGAAGGCCACGGCCGCCAAGATGAGCACGATGCCGACGTATCTGGCTGCAGCACGCAGCGCCGCAGGGTCGCGCCAGCGTTTTTCGACATCGTTGATGGTGCCTTCGCTTGTCATGATGGCCTCCTGTTTCTTCCAGCCTAGGCGCGCGGCCGGTTGGCCGTCAGGATCAGCGGGAACAGCGCCGCGCAGAGCGGCGCCGAAGGCAACAGCGCCCAGGAGAAGTGCAGGCCAGAAGTGCGGGCCAGAAGTGCGGGCCAGAAGTGCGGGCCGAAGTACGGTGACGCATGCGCATCGTGCTGATGTCCGACACCCACCTTCCGCACCGCGCCCGCGACCTGCCGGCGCCGCTGTGGGCGGAGGTGGACAGCGCCGACGTCGTGGTGCACGCCGGGGACTGGGTGCACGTGGACCTGCTGGACGAACTTCAGCAGCGCTCGTCCCGCCTGGTCGGCTGCTGGGGTAACAACGACGGTCCGGCGTTGCGGTCCCGGCTGCCCGAACGCGCCGATGTGACGCTGGCCGGGGTGCGGTTCACCGTGGTGCACGAGACGGGGCAGTCCAAGGGCCGCGAAGCGCGGATGGCGGCGGCCTACCCCGACACCGACGTGCTGGTGTTCGGGCACAGCCACATCCCGTGGGACACCACCGCCGGATCAAGCTTGCGGTTGCTCAACCCGGGCTCACCGACCGACCGGCGCCGCCAGCCGTTCCACACCTACATGACCGCGGTCGTCGACGACGGGTCGCTGGGCGAGGTCACCCTGCACCGGGTGTGACGCCGGCGCGGTTCCGGAGCCGCCCGGCCAGCCCGCTGGCCCGCAACGCGCGGCGGCCCACCGCGGTGCGCACCTGATCGGCGGTGCCGATCACCCGCACCTTCTCCCGCGCCCGGGTGACCGCGGTGTAGAGCAGTTCGCGGGTCAGCAGCCGCGAATCCGGCGGTGGCATCAGCACGGTGACCTCGGTGGCCTGGCTGCCCTGGCTCTTGTGAATGGTCATGGCATGCATGGTGTCGATGTCGGACAACCGGCTGGTAGCCATTTCCACCGGACCGCCCGAACAGGTCATCACCACGCGCAGCACGCCGTCGCGCTGCACCGCCACCCCGGTGTCGCCGTTGTAGAGACTCAGCCCGTAGTCGTTGGCGGTCACCAGCACCGGGCGACCGGGGTACCACGGTGCCCACAGCGGCATGTCGGTCTGTTCGGCCAGCCAGCGTTCGGTCTGCCGGTTCCAGTAGTCCACGCCGTAGGGGCCGCGGCGGTGCGCGCACAACATCCGGTGCTCGTCGAGGGTCCGCAGCGCCGCCTCAGCATCGCCGAGCACGGCGGCCTCCCGCAGCGCGAGGGCATGCGGCACAAGGATTTTCCGCAGCACCCCGGCCGGCTGGTCGCTGTTGACCCACTCGATGTGCTCACCACCCGCGGCCAGCACCTCCAGCGCGGCCTCGGCGTCGCCGTCCCGGATCGCGCCGGCCAGCGATCCGATGGACTGGCCGAACCGGTGCGGGGTCACCAGCGTGGCGATCGGGCTGTCGTCGGTGGGCGCGGCGGCGGCGAGCCCTTCCACCAGATCCGCCAGCACTGCACCGGCCTCCACCGACGCCAACTGGTCGGGGTCGCCGACGAGCACCAGCCGTGATTCCGGCCGGACCGCCTCCAGCAGCCGGGCCATCATCGTCAGCGACACCATCGACGTCTCGTCGACCACGATCACGTCGTGCGGCAGCCGATTGTCGCGGTGGTGCCGGAACCGCGACGAGGTGTCAGGCCGGCTGCCCAACAGCCGGTGCAGCGTGGTGGCGCGCAACACCGGCAACCGGGCCCGGTCCGCGGGGTGCAGAGCGTCCACTTCGTTCTGCACCGCCTCCAGCAGCCGGGCGGCCGCCTTGCCTGTCGGTGCCGCCAGCGCGATCCGCAACGGCGGCCGCCCGTCCAGCGCCGCCTGCTCGGCGAGCAGCGCCAGCAACCGCGCGACGGTGGTGGTCTTGCCGGTGCCGGGACCGCCCGTCAGCACTGTCAGCGACCGGGACAACGCCACCGCGGCGGCGGCGCGCTGCTCGGCGTAGCTGTCCGGGAACAGCCGGGCGGTGTCCGGCGCGGCGCCGTACCGCCGGTGTGCGGCCAGCGCCAACACGTCTTCGGCGACCCGGCACTCCTCGATCCAGTACCGGTCCAGGTACAGCATGCCAGCCCCGCCGACGTCGTCGACGTGCAGCACCGGCGGGTCAGCGGCCAGCACGCTGTTCGCCACGGCGGCGACCCATTCGGCGGGCTCGGGCCACGGCAGGCCCGCGACGCCGACCTGCCGTTCGATCTGGGCGAGGTCCACACACACCGATCCGCCGCGCACGGCGCGCACCACGAACGCCAGCGCCAGCGCCACCCGTTGGTCGGAATCCTTGGCCAGTTCGGTCAACCGCCGGGCCACCAGCACGTCGGCGGACTCGATGACATCGGCGGCGTTGAACTCCGCCAGCAGGCCTTCGGCGGCGACGCTGCGCCGCCAGTCGGCAGCGTCGGTCAGCGGGGCGCTCACTGGTGCACCGTGCGTCCGTCGAACAGATCTGAGAGCGCCAGCACCAGATCCGTCGGGGGCCGCCAGCCGAACACTCCGGCGGGGGTGCCGTCGCTGACCGGAGTGTCCGGCCCGCACATCCCGCGCAGGAACAGATACAGCACACCGCCCAGGTGCCGGTCCGGCTCGTAGCCGGGCTGCCGCCAGCGCAGGAACCGGTGCAGCACCACCGAATACAGCAGCGCCTGCAGCGGATAGTCGGAGTGCAGCATGGCTTCGGCCATCCGGGCGGGGCTGTAGTCGGCCGCGGTGAGCGGCCGGCCCGCCTCGCCAAGCCAGTTGGTTTTGTAGTCCGCCACCAGGTAGCGGTGGCCCGCACCGTCGCCCGCGCCGTCCGGGACCCGGAACACGACGTCCAGCGAGCCGTTGAGGTAGCCGCGCAGCAACTGGCGGCCCAGGGTGTCGTCGGTGAGCCGGTCGGCGTAGGAGGCCAGCGGATCAGCGGCCGGCAGGTGAGCCCCCAGCAGGCGGCCCACGTCGGCCAGCCGGATGTCGGGGACTTCTCTGTCACGAACCGCGCCGCGCAGGTCACCACCGGCCAGCGGGAACTCGAAGTCCATCTCGCACAACCGATCCGTCAATCCGATCCCGCGCAGGGTGAGGTTGCCGGCCAGCGGGCCGAGCGGTGTGTCGTGCATCGGCACCAGCGCGGCGGCCAGGTCGGCGGCCGGCACGTCGACCGGCCACCACACCGAGTGCTTGTCGATATGGGTGCGCAATTCGGCAGCCAGGTCGTGGGCGAACGGGTCGGCGGTCTCCAGCACCGCGTGCACGAGGCTGCCGAACTTCGCGCCGGTCGGCATCTCGGCCATCGGCGACGGGACGTCCGCACCGGCGGCCGGAGTGACCAGCGGCATGTCGGGCACCTCGTCGTCGAGTTCGACGACTTCGGGCTCGCTGCTCACCCCGGCTGCCTCCTGCGCGGAGCGCACCAGACCGGAGTAGGACGTGCGCCGCCAGCCGGTGTCGATGCCGCGGTGGAAGTGCCGCACCGCGAGGTCGCCGGACGGCTGCTCGCCGGGCAGCGCGGCGATCGGGGCGATCAGGGCCTCCTCGACCGACGGACCACCCTTGGTCTCCCACTCCCGGAACCGTTGCAGCGCTTGGTCATCGGTGAGGGTCTTGGTGCCGCACTGATCGGGAATGTGGGTCTCACCGGGCAGGCGGCCGCGCAGCAGCCGGGACAGACCGCCGTTGGGTTCGTCCCTGGACGGCGCCCACCAGGCCACCAGCTGGGCCTGCGCGCGGGTCATCGCGACGTACATCAGCCGGCTGTCGTCACCGGCGGACTCGCGACGGCCGAGCACCTGCACGGCGGCGTAGTCGGCGCTGCCCCGGCCACCGATGTGCAGGCATCGGTTCTGCCCGTCGTGGAACAGCACCTCGTCACGCTGCTGGACGTTGCGGTTGAACGCGAAGGGCAGGTAGACGATCGGGAACTGCAGACCCTTGCTCCCGTGCACGGTCAGCACCTGAACCGCCGCCGCGTCGCGCTCCAGCCGCTTGCTGTACTCGGTGCTGCCCCTGCCCTCGTCGCGGCGATCACGCAGCCAGTCGCGCAGGGCGGGCAGGGTGAGGTGCTCGGCATGTGCGGCTTCCTGCAGCAGCTGGGTCACGTGCGCCATATCGGTCATGTACCGCTCGCCGTCGCGGTAGGCCAGCGTGCGTTCGGCCATCCCACCCAGCCGGGCGGCCTCGAACACCGCGGCCACCCCGCAGGCCCGGGCGTGGTCGGCCCACTCCCGGATGGTTTCGGCGACGGTGTCGGTCAGCGAGTCGCCCTGGGCAGCAAGGTCTTCGGCGGAGTAGCCGAGGAACATCGTGGTAGCGGCGGCGCGGACCACACCGGTCCGGTGCGGCTGGTCGAACGCCTCCAGCATGGCCAGCCAGTCGTCGCACGCCTCGGAGTCGAACACATCGGAGTCACCGGTGTACACCGTCGGAATGCCGGCCTCGGTCAGTGCGGCGAAGCAGGTCCGGGCGTCCTTGCGCTTCTCCACGATCACCGCGATGTCGGCGGCCTTGACAGGTCGGCCGTCGAAGGTCGCGGGGCTGGCCAGTAGGGCGGCGATGTCGGCCGCCAGGTCCCGGCCGATGTAGGACCGCAGCTCGTCGAT
>NZ_JBIIOV010000087.1:0-13544 GCF_044342925.1 Mycobacterium sp.
CGTGTCTGAGACGGCCGGTTACAGATAGCATCGCCGGCATGGCTTATGTGATCACCACCGCATGCGTGGATGTCAAGCACAAGGCGTGCGCCGCCGAGTGCCCGGTCGACTGCATCTACGAGGGCGACCGGACCATGTACATCAACCCCGATGAGTGCGTCGACTGCGGCGCTTGCCGGCTGTTGTGCGAGGCCGACGCCATCTTCCACGAGGATGATCTGCCCGAGGCCGAGAAGAAATTCCGCACCGACAACGCGGCCTTCTTCACCGATATCCTGCCCGGCCGCGATGCCCCGCTCGGAACGCCCGGTGGCGCCTGCGACCTGGGACCCGTCGGGGTCGACACCCCACTGGTGGCGGGGCTGCCGGTTCAGCCTGGCGGATGACTTTCGGTGCACTCCCGGAAGCCGCCCCCCGGGCTCCGATGTAACGAAGTCGGCAGTTTCGCTGAATTACTCCGTGGGGTCAGGCGTGTTTTGCGTCTGATCTCCGACCTCTAGACTGGGCTTTCACTCACCGACCAGACAGGGAGCCACACGGAGCATGGCAAAAGCACTTCGGCGGGCACTTGCCGCTGCCGGGATCGCCATCGTCTCGATGGCGGCCACCGCCCCGACCAGCCTGGCGGCCATCGCCCCGGTCACCGCCGCCACAACGGTCGCATCGGTGCAGCCCTTCAACGGTCAGACCGTCGGCGTGGCGCACCCGATCACCGTCACCTTCACCCGCCCGGTTCGCGACCGCGCGGCGGCGGAGCGCTCCATTGCGGTGACCGCGCCGGCCCCGATGAGCGGCCGCTACGAATGGCGCACCGACAGCACCGTCGAGTTCCAGCCCGACCACTACTGGCCCGCGCATTCGCAGATCAAGTTGATGGCCGGCGGAGAGCGCCGCAGCTTCGGTACCGGCGCCACCGTGCTGGGCGTGGGCAGCATCTCCAATCACACCTTCACCGTCAGCATCGACGGGGTGATCATGCGGCAGATGCCGGCGTCGTTCGGCAAGCCGAGATTCGCTACTCCCGTCGGCTCGTTCAGCGTGCTGGAGAAGTACAAGTCGATCGTGATGGACTCCCGAACCATCGGCATCCCGTTGGAAGACCCGGAGGGCTACAAGCTGACCGTCGCCAACGCGGTGCGGGTCACCTGGGGTGGCGTTTACATTCACTCCGCTCCGTGGTCGGTAGGTTCCCAGGGCTACGCCAACGTCAGCCACGGCTGTGTCAACCTCAGCCCGGACAACGCGTGGTGGTACTTCAACGAAGTCGGCATCGGCGACCCGGTAGTCCTGAACTGGTAAGACCGGCGCGGCTACTGCGGCTGGGTCGAAGTCAGGCATCAATCCGTAATTCCGTCTCCTCGCCAAGTGGATCGATCACTGTAGCGACGAGGTCGCCCTTTCCGACCAGATCGCCCAAGCAGCGCCGTGGCTTGATCGGCGCCCACCATGGACTGGCGCAGGCCTCATCGAAGGGGTAGCCGCCCGACACCTCGGACGGCAGCACCGCTCTCGCATCGATCGCCGCGGCGATATCCTCGGCCACCGGCCACAGCGCCGGGCCGACATACATGTGCGGCTCAGCCTCGTTTTCGGCGTGAAGATCGAGCACGAGGTCGGCGTCATGGGCGAGCGTCGGATTGTTGCGACGTTCGACGCCGCGTCCGGCCCCAGCGCCGTCTGGGGCCGCCACCACAGTGCGTTGAACGATAGCAGTGACGGCGGGATCCGTTGCACGCCAACCGATGCCGACGACAGCGACGTTCTGGCGCCGCGGGATCGCTGATTCGTCTCGGACTGGGGTGCGCTCCCGCCTCATCAACGCTCAACCGGTCTCAATCACCGCCATTGGTAGCGACCTCATCCAGTACGGCAGCCAATTGTTCAACCGCCCAGTCGATCTCATCGGCGGTGATCACCAATGGCGGGGCGAACCGAAGTGTCGATCCTTGGGTATCCTTCACCAGCACACCGCGGGTAGCCAGGGCCCGGCTTAGCTGCTTCCCGGTGCCCAGGCGCGCATCGATGTCGACACCAGCCCACAGTCCCATCCCGCGCACATCGAGGACGCCCCGGCCGATCAGCGATCGCAGTCGCGCGTGCAGATGCTCACCGAGTTGCGCCGATCGTTGTTGGAACTCACCTCGGCGCAGAATTTTCACGACCTCGCTGCCAATGGCCGAGGCCAGCGGATTTCCCCCAAAAGTCGAGCCATGCTCACCCGGCCGGAGGACGCCGAGAACATCACGGGCGGCGACCACGGCCGACAACGGGATAACGCCGCCGCCCAACGCCTTGCCAAGCAGGTAGATGTCCGGCACAACTCCCCAGTGATCGCAGGCGAAGGTACGGCCGGTTCGTCCCAGACCGGACTGGATTTCGTCGGCGATCAACAAGACATTCTGTCGGCTGCACAACTCACGCAGCCGGGGCAGGTAGTCCTCCGGTGGGACAACGACACCCGCCTCGCCCTGGATGGGTTCGACGAGCACCGCAACCGTGTGCTGGTCGATCGCGGCCGCAACCGCGTCGGCGTCGCCGAATGGGGTTGAGCGGAATCCCGGCGTGAATGGACCGAACCCTGCGCGCGCGGAGTTATCCGAGGAGAAACTGACGATACTGATCGTGCGGCCATGAAAGTTGTTGTCGGCCACGATGATGTTGGCCATCCCCTCGGGTACACCCTTAACCTCGGTGCCCCATTTGCGCGCGACCTTGATCCCGGTCTCGACAGCCTCCGCGCCACTGTTCATCGGCAGGACCAGGTCCTTGCCGCATAACTCGGAGAGAGCCGCGCAGAACGGACCCAGGCGGTCGGAATGGAAGGCCCGGCTTACGAGGGTCAGCTCATCGAGTTGTCGATGAGCGGCCGCGACGATCTCGGGGTTGTGATGGCCGAAGTTGACCGCGGAATAGGCGGCCAGACAGTCCAGATACCGGCGGCCTTCGACGTCGGTGATCCACGCACCACGAGCACTGGTTGCCACCACCGGCAGCGGTGAGTAATTATGCGCGGTGTGTGCATCCTCGACTGCGATCGCCGCAGTTGTCGTCGAGGCTCTGGAATCGAGTGCTCCACTGACGATCATGAATGAAGCTCCAGGGTGCAGCATTTAACCGATCCGCCGCCCTTGATCAGCTCGGACAGATCGACGCCGATTGGATCGAAACCGGCGTGGTACAGCTGTTCAGCGTATCCGGTAGCCGGCTCCGGGTGAACCACATGCTTGCCGTCGGAGACCGCGTTAAGCCCCAATACGTAGGCATCGGCGGTGCCCACGGTGATCGCGTCCGGAAACAATTCCTGTAATCGGAGCCGGGATGCTTCGCTGAATGCTGGTGGATAGTAGCCAATAGTGGTGTCGTCGAGGACTGTCAGCGCGGTGTCGAGATGGTAGAAGCGGGGATCGATGAGTTCCAGTGTCAGTACGGGCATCCCGGTAATCTCGGCTACCTCCCGGTGGGCTCGCGGATCGGTCCGGAAACCTGTGCCGGCCAAGATGAGCTCGCCCGCCACCAGTAGGTCGCCCTGTCCCTCGTTGACGTAATGGGTGATCACAGGGGGGTAGCCGTGGCGGGTCATCCATTCGGCGTACGCTGCCGATTCACCCTCGCGTTCGGCGTGTTTGAAGCGCGCGACGATTGCGGCACCGTTCACGATCAATCCCGCGTTGGCGGCGAAGACCATGTCCGGCAAGCCCACCACTGGCTCGACAACGTCGACTCTGTGGCCCAACTCGCGATAGGTATCACGCAGCCTCTCCCACTGCGAGTTCGCGCGATCAACATCGACCACCGCGGTGGTGTCCATCCAGGGATTGATCGCGTACTTGACGTCGAAGAACGCTGGGCGAGTCATGACGTAATGGCGGAGGCGTGCGTTGCGAGTTCGCGGAATCGCCGCGGCGACATCAGGGGCAGTCGTCATGAAATAGACGGTATTGCACCGACGATACACAATCAATCATCATTTATTGCTTCTCCTAGCTGCTATTGTTGTGAGAAACAGTCACGGGCAACTATTTGTTGCGCGGCATGGACAGTAAGGCTGACCTTAGATGAACCGCCTCGATGACACCGACGAGCGCATTCTCGCCGAGTTGGCCGACAACGCCCGCTCGACGTTCGCCGACATAGGCGCCCGCGTGAAATTGTCGGCACCCGCGGTCAAGCGTCGGGTGGATCGGATGCTCGACAGCGGCGTCATCCGCGGGTTCACAACGGTGGTCGACCGCAGTGCGCTGGGCTGGAACACCGAAGCCTACGTACAGGTCTTCTGCCACGGCAGGATTGCACCGAATGAGTTACAGAAAGCCTGGATTGACATTCCGGAGATCGTGAGCGCAGCAACCGTCACCGGAACGTCGGATGCCATCCTGCACGTGTTGGCGCGTGACATGCAGCATCTGGAGGCAGCGTTGGAACGGATCCGGTCATCCGCCGAGTTGGAGAGGAGCGAGAGCATCGTCGTCTTGTCGAATCTCATCGACCGCTCCCGCTCGTGAGTTCGTGGCTCGTGATTCCGTGGCGACCACCTTGAATGACCTCGGCGTGCAGCGGAATTCAAGTAACTACCCAGCAGGCAACCGCCTGAGCTACGAGGAGCCGCCGTGAGCGATGTCCGCCCGCAAGACTTGGCCACCAGGGCGGTAGACCTAGTCCGGCACTGGCTGGCTGAAGCCGCGAAGGTGCCTGTCGACTCTTCGGCGGAGCAGTTGGCTGCGGTTCTCAAAGACCCCAATGGCCTTGAGTTCACAGTCGGTTTCGTCGACGGAGTGGTCCGCCCCGAGGACTTTTCCGTCGCCGCGGCGAATCTTCGGAGGCTTACTGCGAAAACTCCGGCATTCCTGCCTTGGTACATGCGCTTCGCAGTGACAGTCGGCGGGAAGCTGGCCACTGCGTTGCCGAGCCTCGTTATCCCTCTGGCGCGCAGGGTACTTCGCATCATGGTCAGCCATCTCATCATCGACGCGAGTGAAGCGAAGCTGGGCAAGTACATCGCGAAGATCAAAAAAGACGGGGTCAACCTCAACGTCAACCTGCTCGGCGAGGCGATTCTTGGCGAGGGTGAGGCCGCACGCCGGCTGGCCGGAACTGCCGAGTTGCTCGCTCGCGACGACGTGGACTACGTATCGATCAAGGTCTCGTCCACCGTCGCTCCGCACAACCGCTGGGCATTCGACGACGCCGTCAACCATATTGTCGAGAGGCTGGCACCGCTCTATCGCCAGGCGGTCTCCACCGCGCCCACCAGCAAATTCATCAACCTGGACATGGAGGAGTACAAGGATCTTGAGTTGACCATTGCAGTGTTCACCCGCCTTCTCGACAGCCCTGAGTTCACGCAGCTCGAAGCCGGGATCGTTCTCCAGGCCTACCTGCCCGACGCATTGTCAGCGATGGTCCGGCTGCAAGATTGGGCCGCGGCTCGCGTGGCAGCCGGCGGCGCCCCGATCAAGGTGCGCGTGGTCAAGGGCGCAAACCTGCCGATGGAATTGGTCGACGCCGATCTGCACGGCTGGCCATTGGCGACCTGGCACTCCAAGCGGGAGACCGACACCTCGTATATAGCCGTGCTCGACTACGCGATGCGCCCGGACCGGATAGTCAACGTCCGGATCGGGGTGGCCGGGCACAACCTTTTCGACGTGGCACTCGCCTGGCTGCTGGCCCAGGAGCGCGCAGTCACCGCGGGCATCGACTTCGAGATGCTGCTAGGTATGGCCGCGAGCCAGGCCGAGGTGGTGCGCAAAGATGTGGGCTCGTTACTGCTCTACACCCCGGTGGTGCATCCGGCTGAATTCGACGTGGCGATCGCGTATCTGATCCGTCGCCTTGAGGAGGGTGCATCGCAGGAGAACTTCATGTCCGCGGTTTTCGAGCTGGAAAAGGAACTGGAAAAGGAACTGGAAAAGGACCGGGAAAAGGACCGGGAAAAGGACGGAACCCTCTTCGAGCGGGAGAAACAGCGTTTCCTTGAGTCGCTGGCAGCTCTGACCGACGAGGTGCCGGCACCACACCGGGTTCAGGACCGCCGCCTGGCCCAGAGCCCTGCCCCGTCCTCCGCCCCGTCCCGTAGCTTCGCCAACTGCCCAGATACCGACCCGGATCTGCCGGGAAACCGTGAGTGGGGAGCACAGATCGCTGCGAGAATGCGCGGCTCGCATCTCGGTGAGGCCACAGCTGAGGCCGGCTGGGTCGGCTCGCAGGCTGAACTTGATCAGATCATGGCCACGGCTCTCGATGCTGCCGCCGCATGGCAGGGCCTGGGACCCGGTGCCAGAGCCGCGATCCTGCACCGCGCCGGAGACGTCCTGGAGGCCAAGCGGGCCGAGCTGCTGGAGGTGATGGGCGCCGAGTGCGGCAAGACACTCGACCAGGGCGACCCGGAGGTCTCCGAAGCGATCGATTTCGCTCACTACTACGCCGAGCGGGGTCGCGAGCTCCAGAGTGTTCGCGGCGCACTGTTCGTGCCGCCGAGCCTGACCGTCGTCACGCCGCCATGGAACTTCCCAGTCGCGATCCCCGCCGGGTCCACTCTCGCCGCGCTGGCCGCGGGCTCGGCGGTGGTGATCAAACCTGCCGCCGAGGCCAGGCGCTCCGGCGCCGTCATGGTCGAGGCTCTGTGGGAGGCGGGCGTTCCGCGGGAGCTGCTCGCGTACATCCAGTTGAGCGAGCGCGAACTGGGCGCCGCCCTGATCGCCCACCCGAAGGTCGACCGGCTGATCCTCACCGGTGCTTACGAGACGGCAGAGCTGTTCCGATCATTCCGGCCCGATCTACCCTTGCTGGCCGAGACCTCCGGCAAGAACGCCATCATCGTTACCCCGTCGGCCGATCTGGACCTGGCCGCCAAAGACGTCGTGCATTCGGCTTTCGGCCACGCCGGCCAGAAGTGTTCCGCCGCCTCACTGGCGGTGCTGGTAGGCAGCGTCGCGGATTCCGCACGATTCCGGGGTCAGCTGGGCGACGCCGTGCGTTCCTTGAAGGTTGGCTACCCGTGGGATCTGAGCACCCAGGTGGGGCCGCTGATCTCCCCGGCCGAGGGCAAGCTTCTTCGGGGGCTTACCACGCTCGGAGACGGGGAGTCCTGGCTCTTGACCCCACAACGGCTTGACGACTCGGGCAGGCTGTGGAGTCCCGGGGTGCGCCACGGCGTGCGGCGCGGTTCGGAGTTCCACCGCACCGAGTATTTCGGCCCGATCCTTGGTGTCATGGCCGCCGCGTCGTTGGAAGAGGCCGTGGCGATTGTCAACGAGGTTGATTACGGGCTCACCTCCGGTCTTCATTCCTTGAACGCCGAAGAGGTCGGCTACTGGCTGGAGCACATTCAAGCCGGCAACCTCTATGTCAACCGGGGGATCACCGGAGCAATCGTGCAGCGCCAGCCGTTCGGCGGCTGGAAGAAATCCGCGGTGGGCGCCGGCGCCAAGGCTGGTGGGCCGAACTACCTCGTCGGGATGGGCTCCTGGCGTGATTCCCCGCTGCCACCCGTTGCCGGCGCGGTGACCGGTGTTGCGGCCCAGATTCTCGAATCGATGGACGGACATGCGCACCGCGACTGGCTCGCCGGTGCGTTGAGCGACGACGCCCGCGTGTGGGCCGACGAGTTCGGTGTCGCCAAGGATGTGTCTGGACTGTTCGCCGAGCGAAACGTGTTCCGGTACCGGCCGGTGCCGGTTGTCATCCGTTACGAGGCAGGGACATCCGGGCACGGGGTGGCCGAACTCGCCCGGGTCGCCGCGGCGGGGCTCCTCGCAGGGGCGCCCCTGACCGTTTCCACCGCTATCGAATTGCACGGCTCCCTTGCCAATGTGCTGCGCGCGGCCAAAATCGCATTGTCGGTCGAGGACGGCGAATCCTGGACCGCTCGCGTCGCCCGACTGGCGCGGACCGGCCCGGTGCGCATTCGCCTGGTCGGGACGAGCGTCGTTGCGACAACTCGGGCTGCCGGCGGCTCCCCGGAGATTGCGGTCTACGGGTCGGATGTGGTGTCAGCCGGCCGGGTGGAGCTACTCACGTTCCTGCGGGAGCAGGCGGTGTCCATCACAGCGCACCGATACGGCACCCCAAATCATCTGAGTGACGCTGTGATCTAGACGTGCCGGGCTTTTCGCCCAGTCAGCCGTCCTTCTGTGAGGGGCTGGGCGTCACGGTCGTGGTGCTGACGGTTGTGGTCGGCGGCGCCGTGGTCGTGGTCGTAGTCGTGGTCGTGGTCGTGGTCGTGGTCGTGGTCGTAGTCGTGGTCGTGGTGGGCACCGCGGTGGTGGTTGGCGCCGCTGTCGTGGTGGTGGGCAAGCGCGGCTCGTTGAACTCGACCCAGGGATCTCGGTACAGCACGGTGTCGCCTTCGGACACCAGCAGGACGTCCTTGGACACCGCATACGTCACGTCGTCGTTGGTGGCGATCACCACGCCGTCGGCGCCCTTGCTGGCCGGCATCGTCAGAGCGGCCTGGTCGCTGATCCTGGCTCCGCGATATTCCAGTTGCCCGTCGTCGCTGACGCAGATGGCGACCATGGCGCGAGCGGTCCGGCCGAACTCCATCAGCATCTGGTCGTCGTCGCAGCGGGCGGCGGAATCGGTATAGCCGTGCTCGTCGGTGGCGAACTGCGGCGCGGTAGTCGGATCGGCGGCCGCATGGGGCAGGGCTGCTGCCGCAGCCAATCCGGCCGCTGCAACCATCAGTCCGGCGCGACGGGCTGCGGTCTGCGACATGGGCTGCCTTCCTCTCCACCAGGGGTACCACTGACAGCGAACCATCTATGCCGACGGATGCGCAGTTGCCGCGACGGCGTTTCGCCGCGGGGCACCGCTAGTCTCATCGCGTGCCCAAGCAGCGACTTGTCTTCACCGGCCACATCGCGGGTTTCGGCACGACGGCCGGCGTCCGCCTGGTGGTGGGTCGCTGGCTGACGTCGCCGTTCGGCGCCTTCGCCGACGTCATGGTGCAGACCCCCGGCGACGAGAGAATCCTGCTGGCCCCCAGCGCGCGCGTCGCCGACTTCGTGGCGTCCACCTACAACTTCGACCGCATCGAACTTGGTGATGTCACCACCCAGCTATCGGCGCACCGGCTGACGGTGCACGCGCCCGGTCTGACGGTCGCCGTGGATATCGGCGACCCAGCCCCATTGGATCGGTTGCTGCGGCTGGTGCCGGGGCGGCTGGCGATCCAGCCCTGGTGGCTGCGGGCGATCGACCCCGTTGCCTCGCGCATCGTCAAGGGCGTGCACACGGCCGGCAGCGCCGGCCACGGCCGGCGCGAGTACTACGGCGTTACACGCACCCGGCTCATCACCGGCGTCCGCGGCAGCTTCGCCGGCAGCGACCTGGGCGGGGTCGCCCCGCTGCTTCCGCCGGTCGGATTCGGGTTCTCCTCAGCACCGCCCACACCGCAGATCGTGGCGGTGTCGACGACCATCGACACGCCGGTTTCAGCGGTCGTCTGACGCCCGATTGGGGGCGTGGCTGAGCACCGCCCACAGCAGCCGTGCCGCTTTTCGCGCCCGCTCGTCGGGAACGATCGGCGCCCCGACCCCCGGCTGTTCGGCCGGCTCGCCGCCGATGTGTTCGACCAGCGCGACGGCCAAAGTCCGCAGTTTGACGTTGGATTCGTGGCTGGCACGCCGCAACGTCGCCCACGCCGACTCCGCGTCGCAGCGCAAGCTGCCCATGATGGCGCCCTTGGCCTGCTCGATAGCGCCGCGGGACTGCAGCACGGCGAGCATGTCGGCGATCTCGCTGCCGTCCTCGGCGGCAGCGGAGGTCACCAGGGCAGCGGTGATCAACTGCTCGTAACCGATCAGGGTGGTGATGGTCGCGGCCTGCGCCGGCCCGCCCAGAAAGCACGAGACCACCAGCGTCTCGTCGGCCTCCCAGACACCCGGTACCGCGGCGGCTCCCTGTACCTGCAGCAGGGCGTCGTCCGCCCCGTTGAGGTAGGCGCGCACGGCGTCCTTGGTCAGCTTCGGCCACCGGTCGTCGGCCCACACATCGAGGCTGAGCACCGGAACCTGGTGCTCCACGGCGATCTCGATCGGGCCTCCCAGGCCGGACATCTGGCACTCCAGGTAGCCGACCCCGACATCGCGGGTGGCAAGAACCGTCATCCCTTCCCGCTTGGAGTGCACAGTGACGGCGAGCCCGACGGCGCCGGGCAGGTCACGCTGGATCCGCTCGAAAATCCGGTCGAAAAGCTCACTGTGGGAGGTGTTTTCCCGGGGATGAAAGATCGGTGCGGGCATCGTCTACTCTGCCCTGACCACGGACGCCACCCGGTCCAGGCCGGAGATCGCCAGCAGCGTGGTGATGTGTCCGGTCGGTTTGACCACCATGGTCAGTTCGGTTGTGGCGGCAAGGGAGAACAGCGCTCGCACTGCCGCGCTATCGCAGTAGCTGACGGCGGTGAGATCAACGGTCAGCGACTGAGATCCGTTGCACGCCTTGGTCATCGCGTTCTGGAACTCGTTGACGTTGGCCAGGTCGATATCGCCGCTGACCACGACCAGCGGTGGGTGATCGTGGGAGGCCACCGTCACGGCGAACCGCGCCTCGGTCATCGGGACAACTCCTTGGTCATCGATATGGCGGTCCCGTCCATGGCAGTCCTCAACTCCACGGTGTCGACCAGGGCATTGATCAGGTGCATGCCATGACCGCGGTGACCGGAAGAGACGCTCGCCGGCTTCCAGCGTCCGTTGTCCGATACCGACAGTGCAAGCACATCGCCGTTCATCGCGGCCGTCATGCAGATCGCGACCGGTCCGGCCGCGCCGACAACCGCATGTTCGGTCGCGTTCGCGGTGGCCTCGCCGACGGCCAGCAGAACGTCGGCGACCGATTCGGAGTCGAGCCCGGCTGCGATCAGCCACTCCCGCAGCTGCGCGCGGCTGACCGCCAGACTGTCCGGATGAGCCGGCAGGGTGACGCTCAACGGAGCCGGCGGATGGCGGTACAACACCGCGGCGGCCCGTCCCTGCTCGCCGAGGGACATGATCACCTCATCGGCCAGTGGTCCGATGCCGACAGCGGCGCCGTCGTCGAGGAGCGCGGCGGTACGGCCGCCGGGTCCGCTGGTCAACAGCACCGTCGCCCCGGGCGTCAACGCGGTGACCGCCGTCCGGTCGGTCGCGCCGTCGAGCGCCACCGACGGCATCCCGGGGACGGCCAGGACCACCGCGGCGTCACCTCGGGTGCTGTAACGGAGGGTGTCGGCGTCAAGGACTGCGGCCAGGCCCGACACCGCCCAACCGTTGAGCCCGGCGAGGCTGCGCACCGGGTCGGCGGTCCGCAGCAAGGCGGACCGGATATCTGCCATCAGGGCTTCTCCGGCCAGCAGGGCTTCGCCGCCCGCAGTCGAGCAGCACCCGAGTAGGACACCTGTCTTACCGGCCGGCATCGGAATGATGTCGAACCAGTACCCGACCAGAGTGGCGGGGAAGAAGCGGGCAGCGAACCTCCGCGGCGCCGGCAGTATGCCGAACGTTCCGCCGGTTTCGGAGCCGCCAGGTACTCGAAGAAAACCCTCGGGGCTCAGCGCCTCATCGACCATACGATCCCCCAAAGCCTCGATTCGCGCAGCCTATCAAGAACGGCGGTTCGGGCGAACGGGACAACCGGCAGCGGTTAGGGTTTAAGCCATGTTCCGCGAACTCGTGATGGCAACGGTTGTGGTCGGCGGCGCGTTGGTGGCGGCGCCGGCAGCCGTCGCGGACGGAACCCAGACCACCTACCCCGGTGATGTCCCGGAGATGGTCTATGACGCTCACCTGAGCGCCCCGTGCTACCGCTGGGACCGGTTCATCTTCGGTCGCGGACCCGGTGGTGCGGCCTTGGCGTGTCACTTCATCCCCAACCTGTCCTACACCGGCATGGACCGACCGCCCGCCGGAACAGGTTTCTGGGTCGTCTCGCCCAAGCTGTACGGCGTTCAGGCGGTGGGGACGCCCTGCCCCGGATCGCAGGCCGCGGCGCAGTCGCCGGACGGTCTGCCGATGCTGTGCCTGGGCGACCGCGGCTGGCAGCCCGGGTTCCTCAAGGTCGGGGAATGGGGCAACGGCAGCTCGTTCGTCCCGGCGGGCTGAGCCTCGTCAGACCGCTGACGCCGCCTCGTTGAGTTCGTTGAGGCGGTTGGTCGCCTCCAGATACTCGTCGACCCACCGTTCGATCACCGTCGCGGTCTTCTCCACTTTCCAGAGCTGGCCGACGACTTGGCCGACCGGATTGAACGCCACGTCCACCGTCTCGTCCGGGTACTTGCTCGTCGCGGCCACCGCCATCCCGGAAACCATGTACTGCAAGGGCATTCCCAGCGGTTCGGGGTTTCCCGGGGTCTCCCAGGCCTGTGTCCACTCGTTGCGCAGCATGCGGCACGGCTTGCCGGTGAACGAGCGGCTGCGGACGGTGTCGCGGCTGGTGGCCTTGGCGTAGGCGGCCTGCTGCACCGGTGTGTTGTGGGCTTCCTCGACCATCAGCCATTGCGAGCCCGACCAGGTTCCCTGGCAGCCCAGCGCCAGCGCGGCGGCGATCTGCTCGCCGCTGCCGATACCGCCGGCGGCGAGCACCGGGCGCGGCGCGACCGCTCTGACCGCCTGTGGCCACAGCACGATCGAGCCGACGTCGCCGCAGTGGCCGCCGCCCTCGCCGCCCTGGGCGATGATGATGTCGACGTCGGCCTCGGCGTGCTTGATCGCCTGCGCCGGTGACCCGCAGAGCGCGGCGACCTTGCGACCGGATTCGTGGATGTGCTTGATCATCTCGACCGGCGGCGTGCCTAGCGCGTTGGCGATCAGGGTGACCTTGGGATGTCGCAGCGCCACCTCGACCTGCGGGGTGGCGGTGGCCTCGGTCCAGCCGAGCAGTTGCAGGGCATTCGAGTCGGCATCGGCGGTGGGGACCCCGTGATCGGCGAGGATCTTCTTGGCGAAGTCCAGGTGCTGCTGCGGCACCATCTTTTTCAGCATCTCGGCGAGTTCGTCGCCGGACATGTCGGAGTTCATTCCCTCGTACTTGTTAGGAATCACGATGTCGACGCCGTACGGGTGATCGCCGATGTGCTCATCGATCCACGCGCACTCGATCTCGAGTTGTTCGGGGGTGAAGCCGACGGCGCCGAGCACCCCGAAGCCGCCGGCCTTGCTGACCGCGACCACGACGTCGCGACAATGGGTGAACGCGAAGATGGGGAATTCGATCCCCAGTTCGACGCAGAGCGCGGTGTGCATGGGGCCCACTCCTCGGGAAAAGAAATTGGAACGTGTTCTAATTTCAGTCTAGACCCGACGCCACAGGCGTAGCGTTGAACAGGCGCTCGACGTAGTGCCCAGGAGGTCGACGATCGTGGCCACTCTTCGTAAGACAGCACTGGCGGCGATCATCGCCGTGACATCCCTCGGCTGCGCGCCGCTGGCTTCGGCGGCCCCGGATCCGACTCCGCAGGCCCCCTGTTACAACGGCATCACCCCGCTCAACCCGTATGCCGACAACTGCGCTCTGCCGTCGCGCCCGCCTCATGTGCTGGGATCGGCGCCGGACCAGACTGCCAT
>NZ_JBIIOV010000239.1:0-3440 GCF_044342925.1 Mycobacterium sp.
GCGTACGCGGACCGTCCGTGCCGTCCGTGCGCGGACCGTCCGTGCCGTCCGTAGCGTCCGTGGCGTTCGTGCCGTCCGTGGCGTTCGTGCCGTCCGGCGGCGGCGGGACGGGTCTTTCGGTCGGCGAGCGGTCCACCTGATAGCCGGCCTGCGTGAACAGTTCCAATGCGCGGTCCCGGCCGAGCGGCGGCGGCGCGGTGGCGACGTAGCCCGGGTCGCTGGGCGCCCAGACCTGCGCCTCGTCGAGGGTGACCGAGTTGTCGCTGCCCGCCCCCACCGCGGCCAGCAGCTCGACGTCCAGCAGACCCATGATCGCTTTGCGCACAAGGGGATCCGTCAGAGTGGGCTGTTGAGCACGCAGCGTCAGTTGCATCACCCGCGGGGTGATCAGGCGGCCGGCGCGCACGTCGGGAATCGCGGCGAGTTGCGCGAAGGCCGCCGCCCCGCCGTGTACCTGCGCCACCTGGGTGTCGCCGTTGCGGATCGAATCGGCCAGCGCGGCCGGCACTCCGGCCCGCCGGAACAGGATCTGATTGGGCTTGGCCGGCGCGCCCCAGAACCGGTCGTTGCGGGCCAGCAGGATCTCGTCGCGTTGCGGATCGATGGTGTCCACGCGGAACTGCCCGCCGGTCACCGGCAGCGCCCGGGCCAGTCCGGCCGGGAAACCACCCGGCACATCCTTGACGATGTGCGCGGGCAGCAGGTGGTTGAACAACTCGCGCCACGCCGGATACGGCTGCGCGAACGTCACAACGGCGGTTTTGCCGCCGTCCAGGGACTGCACACCGGTGATGAGGTCGTAGCCGGCCGGGTCCACGACGCCGGTCTGGCTGACCATCTGGCGCCAGAGGTACCAGAAGTCGTCAGCGGCGATCGGCGCGTTGTCGGTCCAGGCCGCCTCGGGCCGGATCTTGTAGGTGACGGTGAACGGGCTGGTGTTCGTCACCGCCGCGGAGACCAGCAGGGCCGGATCCATCTCCCAGCGCGAGCCGGTCGGGGTGGCCGGATCAGGCACCGGGCGAAACGCGCTGGGCAGTACCAACGCGCTGATGGCGGCGTTCACCGGCGACTGATCGGAGAGCAGGTGCGGGTTGAAACCGGCTCCGATCGAATCGATCGCCATGATGATCTGCGCCGCCTTGGGGGCCGGCGCGACGGCTTGCGAGGTCTGGGTGCTCTGCGGCGCCGGCGGCGGGTCCACCGCACACCCGGCGACCAGCAACACCGACATCAACCCCGCGGCGGTAGGCAGCTTGCGAGGTCGGCTCGGCACGCCTGTCAGCGTATCGACCGGACGGCGCCACGCCTTTGAACGACAGCCCGAGTCACGCCTTCTGCGCCTTGGCGCGCGATCGGAGGCGGCCGCGCAGGGTGGCGTCGAGTTCGACCTTGCGAACCCGGACGATCTCCGGGGTGACCTCGACGCATTCGTCCTCGGCGCAGAACTCCATCGCCTGTTCGAGCCCCAGTTCCAGCGGCCGGGCCAGGGTCTCCATCACATCGGCCGTGGAGGACCGCATGTTGGTGAGCTTCTTCTCCCGGGTGACGTTGACGTCGAGGTCCTCGGCGCGAGGGTTGATGCCGACGACCTGGCCCTCGTAGGTGTCGTCACCGGGCTCGACGAAGAACTGGCCGCGGTCGGCGAGCTGGATCATCGCGAACGGCGTGACCGATCCGGAGCGGTCGCTGACCAGCGAGCCAGTGTGCCGGGCCCGGATCTCCCCGGCCCACGGCCGATAACCGTCGAACACCGCGTTGGCGATACCGGTGCCGCGGGTCAGCGTGAGGAAGTCGGTACGGAACCCGATCAGGCCGCGGCTGGGGACGATGAAATCCATCCGGACCCAGCCCGCCGCGTGGTTGGCCATCTCCTCCATCCGGCCCTTACGCGCCGCCATCAGCTGGGTCACCGCGCCCACGAACTCCTCCGGGCAGTCGATGGTCAGCGCCTCGAACGGCTCGTGCAGCTTGCCGTCGATGGTGCGGGTGACCACCTGCGGCTTGCCGACGGTCAGTTCGAAGCCCTCCCGGCGCATCTGCTCGACGAGCACGGCCAGCGCCAGCTCGCCACGGCCCTGCACCTCCCAGGCGTCCGGCCGGCCGATGTCGACCACCCGGATCGACACGTTGCCGACCAGCTCCTGATCCAGCCGGGAGCGCACCATCCGTGCGGTGAGCTTGTGCCCGGAGACCTTGCCCGCCAGCGGCGAGGAGTTGGTGCCGATGGTCACCGAGATCGCCGGCTCGTCGACGGTGATCCGGGGCAGCGCGTGGGCATGGTCGGGGTCGGCGAGGGTGTCGCCGATCATGATCTCCGGCATCCCGGCGACGGCGACGATATCGCCGGCGACGGCCTCCTCGGTCGGGTTGCGCTCCACCCCGACCGTGCTCAGCAGTTCGGTGATCTTCGCCGAGGTGATCACCGGCGCCCCGTCGACCTCGCGCATCCACGCCACCTGCTGGCCCTTGCGCAGCCGGCCGTTGTAGATGCGGATCAGGGCGAGGCGGCCCAGGAAGGCCGACGCGTCGAGGTTGGTGACCAGCGCCTGCAGCGGGGCCTCCGGGTTTCCCTGCGGCGGCGGAATGTGTTCGAGCAGCACGTCGAAGAGCGGGTCGAGGTTCTCCCCGTCGGGGTTCTCGCCGTTGGCCGGTTCGGTGATGCTGGCGATACCGGCCCGGCCGGAGGCGTATAGCGTCGGCAGGCCCAGGGCGTCCTCGGCGGCTTTCTGCGCCTCGGCGTCGAGATCCGAGGCGACGTCGAGCAGCAGGTCGTGGCTTTCGGAGACCACTTCGGCAATCCGGGCGTCGGGCCGGTCGGTCTTATTGACCACCAGGATCACCGGCAGGTGCGCGGACAGGGCCTTGCGCAGCACGAAGCGGGTCTGCGGCAGCGGACCCTCGGAGGCATCGACCAGCAGCAGCACGCCGTCGACCATGGACAGGCCGCGTTCCACCTCGCCACCGAAGTCGGCGTGGCCCGGGGTGTCGATGACGTTGATCACCGTCATGCTGCCGTCCGCGTTGTGCCGGTGCACCGCGGTGTTCTTGGCCAGGATGGTGATGCCCTTTTCCTTCTCCAGGTCCCCGGAGTCCATCAGGCGTTCGACGGCGTCGTCGCCGCGGTGGGTGAGGGCTCCGGACTGCCGCAGCATGGCGTCGACCAGCGTGGTCTTGCCGTGGTCGACGTGCGCCACAATGGCGACGTTGCGGAAATCTTGCTTTGTTGCAGGGCTAGTCACGCCGCAGATTGTCGCAGTGCGGCACCCGGTTCGCGAAAACGCCGTCAGCCGCGCCGGTTGAGCCGCTCCGACAACGCCGGAATCCAGGCCCGGTCGGCGGGAACCCACGGCAGGTCGGCGAGTTCGGCGGCCTGGATCCACCGCAGGGCGCCGTGATCGTGCGGGTGCACGGTGCCACCGGCCTGTTCGACGACGTAGGCG
>NZ_JBIIOV010000089.1:0-13495 GCF_044342925.1 Mycobacterium sp.
CCGCTACTGGCGTCGGGAGACACGATCGGCGTTGAACATCCGCCCGGGTGAGGCGGTGCTGGACCTGGCAGCCGGAACCGCGGTGTCGACGGTCGAACTGGCGAAGTCCGGGGCGTGGTGCCTGGCCGCGGACTTCTCGGTCGGCATGCTCCGCGCGGGTGGTCGCCGGCCCGTCCCCAAGGTGGCCGGTGACGCGACCCGGCTGCCCTTCGGCGATGACGTATTCGACGCGGTCACCATCAGCTTCGGCCTGCGCAACGTGGTCGATCCCGGTGCCGGACTGCGTGAGATGGCGCGGGTGACCAGGCCGGGCGGCCGGCTGGTGGTCTGCGAATTCTCCAGTCCCACGGTGCCGGTGTTGTCCACGGCGTACAAGGAGTACCTGATGCAGGCGCTGCCTCGGGTGGCCCGGGCGGTGTCGAGCAACCCCGATGCCTACGTCTACCTCGCCGAGTCCATCCGGGCCTGGCCCGATCAACCGGCGCTGGCCCGCCGTATCGAGGAGGCCGGCTGGTCGCAGGTGTGCTGGCGCAACCTGACCGGCGGCATCGTGGCGCTGCATGCCGCTGTCAAGCCGGGCTGAGGCGCCACGAACCGCTCTAGCTGAACGGTTTTCTCCGATCGGCGGCCCGTGATCCGGCGCCGGCGAAACGCCACGCCTGGGCCACCCAGTCGGCGTCGGCGTCGGTCACCAGGTTGCCCATCATCCGGACCGCGACTTCCATCAGCGCCGCCGACCGCATCGCCCGCGGGCCGGTCAGCGGCAGGAACCGGGGTAGCGTCAGCAACAGGGCGACGCGGCGGGCCACCGAGAAGCCGCGACCGTAGTGGTCCTGCAGCAGCGCCGGCCACGCCGCCGCCAGATCGGTGGCGCCCAGCATTTCCGCGGCCAGCCGCCCGGTCTCCAGCCCGTAGTCGATGCCCTCGCCGTTGAGGGGGTTCACGCACGCGGCGGCATCGCCGACCAGCATCCAGTTCGGCCCTGCCACCCCCGATACCGCACCGCCCATCGGCAGTAGCGCCGAGGACACCGCCCGGGGCGGACCGTCGAAGCCCCAATCCTTACTTTTCAGTGACGCGTAATGCTTGATCAGCGGCCGCAGCGCCACGTCGGCCGGACGTTTGGCGGTCGCCAGCGCTCCCACGCCAAGATTCACCTCACCGTTGCCCAGCGGGAAGATCCAGCCGTAGCCGGGCAGCACCTGGCCGTCGGTCGACCGCAGTTCCAAGTCCGAGAAAATCCACGGCTCCGATGCGCGAGGCGAGGCCAGGTAGGCGCGCGCGGCCACCCCGTACACGGTTTGCTGATGCCATTGGCGGCCCAGCGCTCGGCCCAGCGGCGAGCGCGCCCCGTCGGCGACGATCAGCCAGCGGCACGCCACCCGTCGGCCGTCGGCAAGCACCACCGCGGTCACCCGGCCCGCCGAATCGCGGATCACATCGACTGCCTTGTGCCCCAATAACATCGACGCTCCTGAGTCCTCGGCGACCTTGCGCACCCGGTCGTCGAGCTCGGTGCGCGGCACCGCCGAACTGCCGTCCGGAAATGACGGACCCGGCCAGCGCACTTCCACCGAACTGCCAAATCCGTCCATTCGCAGTCCGTGGTGGCGGATTCGCCCGGCCAGCCAGTCGCCCAGCCCGAGTCGCCGCAGCTCCAGCACCGCCCGCGGCGTCAGCCCGTCGCCGCACGCTTTGTCCCGCGGGAACTCGCATGCGTCGACCACCAGCACCTCGCGGCCGTCGCGCGCGGCCCATGCCGCAGCCGCCGACCCGGAGGGCCCGGCCCCGACCACCACGACGTCGGCTCGGCAGTCCACCTCAGATGAATTGGAGTCCACGGTGACAAGTATGTTGGCACTGTGAAAACTCCGGCGAGTGTGGTGGCTGGAGTCGACTTCGGCGACCTGGCCTTCGCGGCCCGTGTGCGCGACGGTGTCGCCCGCGTCGAGAACCTGATCGCGGCGGAATTGCGCGGGGCCGACGAGTTGATGACCGAAGCCGTGCTCCATCTGTTCGAGGCTGGCGGCAAGCGATTCCGGCCGCTGTTCACCGTGCTGTCGGCACATGTGGGGCCGGACCCGGAGAACCACGACGTGACCGTGGCCGGCGCCGTCATCGAGCTGGTGCACCTGGCGACGCTCTACCACGACGACGTGATGGACGAGGCTCTGGTGCGCCGCGGAGCACCGTCGGCGAATGCCCGGTGGGGCAACAACATCGCGATCCTCGCCGGGGATTATCTGTTCGCCACCTCCTCCCGGATGGTGTCGCAACTGGGCCCCGACGCGATGCGCATCGTCGCGGACACGTTCGCCCTCCTGGTCACCGGGCAGATGCGGGAAACCAAAGGAGCCAAAGACGGCGATGACGCCGTCTCGCACTACCTCCAGGTGGTTTCGGAGAAGACCGCCTGCCTGATCGCCGCCGCGGGCCGGTTCGGTAGCACCTACTCCGGTGCCACCCCGGACCAGGTGGAGAGACTCGGCCGGATCGGCGGCATCATCGGCACGGTCTTCCAGATCTCCGACGACATCATCGACATCGAGAGCGACCCCGACGAGTCCGGCAAGCTGCCGGGCACCGATCTTCGTGAAGGGGTGCACACACTTCCGGTGCTCTACGCGCTGTCCGAGGACGGACCGGCCGCCGACAGGCTGCGTGAACTGCTCAAAGGGCCGGTGACCGACGACGACGCGGTGGCCGAGGCGCTGACGCTGCTACGGGAGTCCGGAGGCATCGCCGCGGCCAAGGCGACCGTCCAGCAATACGCCGCGCAGGCTCGCGCCGAACTGGCCGAGCTGCCCGACGTGCCCGGACGCCGGGCGCTGGCTTCGCTGGTCGACTACACGGTTAACCGACACGGTTGACCGGTCGGAACTTCTACGGCGCCCTGAGGCGTTACTCTGCCGACAGACCGCTCGGAGGAGGACCTCGATGACCTGGCATCCCACCGCCAACCGGATGAAGACGTTTCTGCTGCTCGCCTTGATGTCCGGGCTCATCGTCTTCATCGGCGGATTGTTCGGCCGCAACGTGATGTACCTCTCGGTGCTGATGGCCGTCGGCATGAACATCTACGTGTACTTCAACAGCGACAAGCTCGCGCTGCGCGCCATGCAGGCCCAACCGGTCACCGAAGTGCAGGCCCCCCAGATCTACGCGATCGTCAAGGAGCTGGCCACCACGGCGCATCAGCCGATGCCCCGGCTCTACATCAGTGACACCGCCAACCCCAATGCCTTTGCCACCGGTCGTAATCCGCGTAACGCTGCGGTGTGTTGCACCACCGGGATCCTCAACATCCTCGATGAACGTGAACTGCGAGCGGTGCTGGGCCACGAGCTGTCCCACGTCTACAACCGAGACATTCTGATTTCCTGTGTGGCCGGCGCGATGGCGTCGATCATCACCGGTCTGGCTCAGATGGCCATGTTCGCCGGCGCTTTCGGCGGTAGTAGCAACCGCAACGGCGGCGGTGTGAATCCACTGGCGATGCTGCTTGTCTCGCTGCTCGGCCCGTTCGCGGCGACGCTCATCAAGATGGCGGTGTCGCGGTCGCGGGAGTACCAGGCCGACGAGTCGGGCGCGGAACTGTCCGGCGACCCCCTTGCGCTCGCGTCGGCGCTGCGCAAGATCAGCGGTGGGGTACAGCAGGCGCCGCTGCCGCCGAGCCCGCGGCTGGCAGATCAGGCGCACCTGATGATCGCCAGCCCGTTCCGGTCAGGTGAGAAGATGGCGCGGATGTTTTCGACGCATCCGCCGATCGAGGACCGCATCGCGCGGTTGGAGAAGATGGCCGGCGGGCGTTAGCCGGCCGCTACGGGGACTCGTTCCCGGAGCCGTGGCCTGAGTCGCTCGGGCCCGACTTGCCCGGGTTCCCGGGCGTGCCGGCCGCACCGGGGCCGACGGCCTTGCCGAGCCCGTCCTTGACGGCGTCGACAACCGAGCCCAACGCATCCTTGACCTTGCCCATGCCCGGAAGCTTCGGCATCGACGGGGGCGGCACTGGGTGGTCGGCGTCGGGCATGATGGCCGGGCCGAAGTCGTCCGGCGGTTGCGTCACATCCACCTTCGGGCCCCGCGGAAGATCGATGTCCGATTCCAGGATTTCGGTGTCGGGTGCCGGCGGCCCCGGGTCGATGGCCGGAATGGCTGTCTGCAGGTCGGGCCCGGCCGCCGGTACGGGTGCGGTGACAGTGGTCGGGCCCGACGGGTCGGCAGCGGGGATCGGCGCCGGCGCGACGAGGACCGGTGGGGCATCGTCGAGCGCCGGCTGCAGGATCGCCTGAACGTCGGCGCGCAGATTCTCGCCGATCCGCTTGTAGGCCACCACGGTCAGGTCGTTGACCTTCTGCACGATCGCGACGACACCGTCGGGATAGGTCACCGTGGTGGCCCTGGTGACCGGATCGGTATTGCAACTCAGTGCCCCGGTGCAGTCCACCTGGCCGTTGGCATCCACCGCCGGCTTCGACGGCGGGGGTGAGGCGTCCTCGGTGGTGGGCAGGACGGTCGGGTCGACCGTCGGGAAGACGTTGACGGTCGTCGCGTTGGAGGATTCCCCGTCCTGAACGGTGACCCGGAACGGCTCGTTGGGATTGCTGTCCGGACCCGTTCCGGAGGTTTTCAGCAGAGCGGCCAGTTCGGAGGCATCACCGGCGCCGTCGCCGATGGCGAAGACATCGGAGGTCGTCGCTCCGAAGACGTCCAGTGGGCCGCCGAAGCTGGCGTGGACGAAACCGTCGGGGGTCTGTGCGGTGGAGGCCAGCGCCATGAAGCCCGCGGCGACGCCGATGGCGGTTGCGCCAGCGCGCAGACCGTCCTTCACACGTCGATCCACGACTCCCTCTCTGGTTCTCAGTCTTTACTAAGACCAGTCATAGTTTAGGCCATTGGCCTATGTTCGAAACATCTACCTGTGCTGGGATTTCAGTTCGGTATGGTGTCGTGATGTTCCTCAGGTTAGCTGCCGTCGGGGCGGCACTTCCCTTGTTGGCTTTGCCGGTGAGCGCCTGGGCCGATCCTGGTCCCGCGCCTGCGCCTCCCCTACCCAATGTCAACGAATTTAAACCTCTGAATCCATCGGACTATGCGGTCCCCGGGACCACCTGGTACGGCTTTGCTGGCCCTCCCGGTGTGATCTGCATCATCAACAAGGCGAACAGCGACTACGGCTGCAGCGGCCCGCTTCCCGGCGCGCCGGGCGGCGCCAATCTGGTCAGTGCAGGGCCGGTCGGCGCGCCCGGCTTCTCGTCGACGGCGCAGCCACTTTTCTCAGCTGCCGGCGCGGTCAAGGCCCTGCCACCTGGCAGCCGCCTGAGTTTTCGCGACATCAGCTGCGGTGTCGACGACACAGGTACGGTCGCCTGCTTGAACAGCCGCGATCAGGTCGGCTTCGTCGTCAGCCCGACCGGCTCGTTCGTCAACGCGACCAACCCGATGCTGGACCGCCCCGAGGGCACCCCGATCTTGCCCGGGCTGCCGCCGATGATGCCCGGTCCGCCGCCGGGCTGAGCAGGGTCAGAACGGAGTGCCGTCGACCTCATGGCCGGGCTTCTGTGCCATCAAGCCACGGTAGGCCTGCTCGACGGTGGAGCCGTGATTGATCACCGCGTCGACCTCTTTGGCGATCGGCATATTGACGCCGTACTTGTCGGCGAAGTCCATGATCACGCTGGCGGCCTTGACGCCTTCGGCGACCTGATTCATACCCGCGATGATGTCCTGAACGCTCTTGCCGGAGCCCAGTTCCTCGCCGACGTGGCGGTTGCGGCTGCGCTTGGAGGTGCAGGTGACGATCAGGTCGCCCATGCCGGCCAGGCCGGAGAAGGTGTCGCGGTGACCGCCGATGGCCTCACCGAGCTTTGACATCTCGCGAACCGCGCGGGTCATCACCATGGCGCGGGTGTTTTCGCCGATACCCATGGCATAGCCCATGCCTACGGCAATGGCATAGACGTTCTTGAGCGCCCCGGCGATCTCGACGCCGGCCACGTCATCGCTGGTGTAGGTGCGAAATCTGCTGGTGCGGAACATGCTTGCCAGATCAGAGGCCAGGTTGCGGTCCGGCATGGCCAGCACCGCGGCGGCGGCGTAGCCCTCGGCGACCTCCTTGGCGATGTTCGGTCCGGCCAGGATGCCGGCCGGATGACCGGGCAGCACTTCCTCGACGATCTGGCTCATCCGCATGTTCGTGCCCTGTTCCAGACCTTTGACCAGACTGACCACCGGCACCCAGGGGCGAAGTTCCTTGCCGAGTTCGATGAGCACACTGCGGAACCCGTGCGACGGCACGCCCATGACGATCACGTCGGCGCAATTGGCGGCCTCGGCGAAATCGTTGGTGGCGCGCAGAGTTTCGGGCAGTACGACCTCCGCGCCGAGGTATTCTGAGTTGCGGTGGTTGGAGTTGATATCCGCGGCGGTGTCGGCTGATCGCACCCATTGCAGGGTGGGGCCGCGGCGGGCGCAGATCGATGCGACGGTGGTGCCCCAGGAGCCTCCGCCCAGCACGACGACTTGCGGTTTGCGGCGATCAGATGTCATGGCCACCAACGTAGTGCTGGTGCCCGTCTTTTACCGTCGGTTTTCTGGATGCGGCTAGCCCTGGCTTACCCCGCCAGCTGTGCCGGCGCGCGCACCCGCCCGAACACCATGTCTTCCTCGATCTTGTCCAGGAAGCGATAGTCCAGGGTGTCGGCGAGGAAGTCCTGGCGCACCACCCACGGGCGCTTGGTGGCGGACTTCGGCAAGGCGTGGGCGTTGCGCAGCACGTAGCCCGACTGCAGATCCCACGTTGGCTTCTCCGGCATGGGGCCGCCAGCCGGGTGCGGATAGGCGTGCGTGTAGCCGTGGGTCTTCATGTACTCGATCAACTTGGCCGTCGCGCGGGCGGTGATGTCGGCCCGCAGCGTCCACGATGCGTTGGTGTAGCCGATGCACCAGATCAGATTGGGCACGTCCTCAAGCATGTGCGCTTTGTAGGAGAACCGGTCCTGCGGCTTGACCTCGGCGCCGTCGACGCTGAGCCGAACCCCGCCCAACGCCAGCAGGTTCAAGCCGGTCGCCTTGACCACGATGTCGGCGTCGATGTGGCGTCCGGATGCGCACACGACGCCCGTCTGGTCGAAGTGGTCGATGTGGTCGGTGACGATGTCGAGGCTGCCATCGCTGATCGCCTCGAAGACGTCGCCGTCGGCTACCAGACACAAGCGCTGATCCCACGGGTTGTAGCGCGGCGTGAAGTCGCGGTCGACGGGATAACCGGCGGGCAGCATCTTGGTGTTCTGTCGGCGCACCACTTTCTTCATCGCGGTGGGCAGGGTACGGGCGAACACCCACATGACCTTCTCGAAGGCCAGTGACACCGTTCGCACGAACCAGTAGGACAGCTTGTTGGGCAACAGCTTTCGCAGAGGCTGCATCCACCGTGCCACTCGCGGCATCGAGAACAGGTAACCGGGGGAGCGCTGCAGCATGGTCACTTTGGCGGCCTTGCGGGCCAGCGCCGGCACCAGCGACACCGCGGTGGCCCCGGATCCGATGACCACCACCTTTTTCCCGGTGTAGTTCAGATCCTCGGGCCAGTGCTGAGGATGCACGACGGTGCCGCCGAAGTTCTCGATGCCGGGGAAGTCCGGGCTGTAGGGCTCGTCGTAGTTGTAGTAGCCGGAGCCGAAGAACACGAAGCGGCCCCGGTAGGTGCGCGGCGTGCCGTTCTGCTCGGTGTGCACCGTCCAGGTGTCGGTGCCCGAATCCCAGTCGGCGGAGGTCACCGTGGTGCTGAACCGAATGTGGCTGGTAATGCCGTGCTTGCGGGCGGTGTCCTCCATGTAGTCGCGGATCACATCGCCATCGGCCACGTACTCCTTGCCGGCCCACGGCTCCCAGGGCCAGCTCAAAGTGAAGATCGACGAGTCCGAGCGCACGCCCGGGTAGCGGAACAGATCCCACGTGCCGCCGATGCGGTCGCGTCGCTCCAGGATCACGTACCGGGTGCCCGGGTCGGCCTCGGCAAGCCGGTAGGCAGCCCCGATCCCGGAGATGCCTGCGCCGATGATGACAACGTCGTAGTCGCCGGTGGGGTGCTCGGAGGGTCGGGCATCTTCCTGGGGGCTGACGGTCATCGCGGTCCTCGCTCAGTGCGTACAGGGCTGACCTAGACGAGCTTATGCACCGACTGGTTGCACCTGCCAGGGATCGCGGCTCTGCCCTGCCCGCTACCGGTAATTGACGAACTGCAGCGCCACTTCAAGGTCCGCGCCCTTCAGCAGGGCGATGACGGCCTGCAGGTCGTCGCGGCTCTTGGAGGTCACCCGCACCTCCTCGCCCTGGATCTGGGTCTTGACGTTCTTGGGTGCCTCGTCGCGGATCAGCTTGGTGATCTTCTTGGCGTTCTCACTGCTGATTCCCTGCTTGATGGCGCCGCTGACCCGGTAGGTCTTACCGCTCGGTTGCGGGTCGCCGGCGTCGAAGGCCTTCATGGAGATGTCCCGGCGGATCAGCTTCTCCTTAAACACGTCGACGGCTGCCTTGGCGCGCTCCTCGGTGGACGAGATGATCTCGATGACCTCGTCGCCCTTCCAGGTGATGGAGGTGTCGGTGCCGCGGAAGTCGAACCGGGTGGCCAACTCTTTGGCGGCCTGGTTCAGTGCGTTGTCAACCTCCTGGCGGTCGACCTTGCTGACGATGTCGAACGACGAGTCCGCCACTTCGGTGCCTCCTGGTCATCGGCCGGGAACCGGCCCGGTTTGTGTCCGGGGTCCATCCTCGTTGTACCCTGCTACTCGCATCAAGCCGCGCTGTTCGGTTTGATCCCCAGGCAGGTTGCCCGAGCGGCCAATGGGAGCGGACTGTAAATCCGTCGGCGAAAGCCTACACAGGTTCGAATCCTGTACCTGCCACCCTGGTTGTGCCCTGCTTCGCGGGCACAGTGGCGTCTTTCATACGTCTCTCATACGTCGAGGAAGTCGACTTTCCCGCTGTCGAGGTTGTAGAAGGCGCCGATGACCTTGAGCTTGCCGCCCGTGAGTCGTTCCTCCAGCACCGGGCTTGCCCGCAGCGCGCGCACCCCTTCGCGCACCACTTCGCGGGCGCCGCCGTTGATTCGTTCTGCGCCGCCGATCCCTTGGGCTTCTATCTTTTGCACCGCCGGGATGATCGGGTCGACCAGGGCGCCGATCCGGCCCGGCATCGTGGTGTCGCCGGAATCCAGTGCCTTGACCGTCGAGGTGACCGCCCCGCAACTGGAGTGGCCCAACACCACCAACAGGGGAACCCCGAATTCCTCGACGCCGAATTCCAGTGAGCCGATGGCCGCGTCGTCGGCGATCGCCCCGGCGATACGCGCGTCGAAGATGTCGCCGAGCCCGCGGTCGAACACCAACTCCGGTGGGACCCGAGAATCGACGCAGCCCAGGACCCCGACGAACGGGTGCTGGCCGTGGGCCACCGTGAGCAGACGGGTGGCGCTGAGGTTTGGTTCGACCTCTTGCATCTCCACGAAACGTTTGTTGCCCTCGACCAACTTCGCCAGCGCTTGATCGGGCGTCAGTCCCGCCGTCTCCTCGGTCATCCCGTGCCGACCGTGAACGACATCGGCGGACGAATCCGCAGCGCGGGAATCTGCGGTGCGTGAGCATCCACCCAGCGCGACGACGCCGAGTCCGGCAACCGCGGCAGAGGCGAGGAAGCCGCGTCGTGACGGTGCGAACATGTGCATCCCCTCAAACAGACGAACGGTGGTCTCCCGGCGAAGGCGAGCATAATTCCGCTGCAACCGCTAGAGGGGCAAAAACGGTCTCTTCCGCTGGTTGGGCCTGGCGTTCTCCGGCTAGGGCTTCATCTCGTACACGCCGCTGTACGACAGCACCTCGGACACGAACGTGTTCTCGGCGTCGGCCTGGATGCGGGGCTTGCGCACGATCGTCATCGCGGCGGTGCTCTGCGCGTCGGTGGCCGAGGCCTGACCGTGCAGGGCGACCGCCTGATCGGCCATATCCTGGACAAACACCGCGAAGATGCGGTCCAGATGCGCCTCGGTGAGATCGGAGAGGTCTGAGACCGAACCCGGCCGGGTCGCACCGTTGTCCAGGGCCAGTGCTGCCGACTCCAGAATCAGCTGCGCATAGACGATCTGAGTGAACAGCTGGCCGAGGATCTGCAGGTAATCCAGATCCTTCTCTTGGGCCGCGGTCGGCGGGGCGGTGAGCACCAGGTGGGTGAAGGCGTCGATCTGCTCGCGAAAGCTCGCCACGTTGGGCAGATGCGAGAACCGGTCGAAGGCGGGACGCCAGTCGGCGAACCCGATCGAACCCAAACCCTTGGCCGGGCCCTGGTGGAACAGGTAGGCGTCGTCGCCGGCGTCCTGGCGCACCGGGACGGCGGGGTAGTCCTGCGCCGCACCGTGCGCGGCCCCGAGGTAGCGCGGCATGAACTTCAGCACCAGCGCGATGTTGACGTGGACGGTGCCTTCCAGCTTCGGCAGCGCGCGGATGTCGCTGGCCGCCCGGCTGAAGTAGGTGTCGCGCTCGAAGCCGCGGGCGGCGATGACGTCCCACAGCAGGTCGATCACCCGTTCGCCCTCGCTGGTGACCTTGGCCTTGGTGATCGGGTTGAACAGCAGGAACCGGCGATCGTCCTCGCTGGCGCAGCGGAAGTAGTCGCATGCGCGGGCGGCGAAGATCTTCATGGCCACCAGGCGCGCGTAGGCGTCGGCAAGCATTCGGCGCACGTGCGGGAACTCGGTGACCCGGTTGCCGTAAAGGATGCGGTTGTTGGCGTGGGTGACGGCCTCGTAGAACGAGTGCTCGCAGATGCCGATGCTGGCCCAGCCGAGGTTGACCTTGCCGACGTTGACCGTCGCCAGTGCGGCGTCCCAGGCCGGCTTGCCGATATGCAGGATGTCGTTGGCGGCCACCGGGTAACCGTGCAGATTGAACGCGGCCACGAACATCTGGCCGGCGACGACGTTCTTGATCAACTCGTAGGTCGGATGGCTGGGGTCGACGAGGAAAAACGCGTACTCGCCGGGGTGCTCCGGGTCGTTGTCGGCGAACTTGCCGAACACGCTCAACCGGCCGGCCGCGTTGCCGTTGCCGATGTACCACTTGCCGCCGCTGGCGGTGAACCCGCCGTCGGCGGTGCGGGTGAGGATCATGTCCGAGGAGTAGATGTCGGCGCCGTGCTCGCGCTCGGACAACCCAAACCCGAAGATATGGCCCTCGCCCAGCAGTTCGGCCACCCGCTTGCGGGCATCCTCGTTGCTGCTGAGCCACACCGGCCCCAGGCCGAGCACCGAGACCTGCCAGGCGTACCAGTGCGCCAGCGAGTAGAAGCCCAGGATCTCGTTGAGTTCGTTGATGCGCGCCAGATCCCAGCGGGCGTCATTTTTGCCGGGGTCGTCGCCGACGAGCTGGCCGACCTCGGCGGGGGTGGCGAAGTCGGCGAAGATTCGCTTGTCGGCAACCAGCTTGAGGTAGTCGGTGTACCACTCACCGGAGTAGTACTCGTCCTTGTTCTTGGCCAGGCCCTTGGTCTCGAAGAAGTCGACTAGCGCCAGCAGTTGCTGCCGGGTGCCCTCGTCGAACGAACTCGGGTCATAGTTACCGGGGTTGAACAGCAAAGACATCGATTCCTCCTGGAGCCGGCAATGGACGCCGAAGCCTTCAGCGTACTTCCGTCCGAGGTGCTTGGATAACGGGCGTGGAGCACCTCTTCAACACCGTTCTCGCCTTCAAAGAGCGTGGCCTGCTGCCCGACGCAGTCATGCGGATGCTGGTCCGCCAGATGTGCGGTGCCTGGGTCACGACGTTCGAGTGCGGCGGGGACACCGACAAGCAGGCGCACTACAAGAAAAAATACTTCGAGAAGCTGCGCGCCAGTGCCGGCGCCACCCACCAGGACGACGCCAACGTTCAGCACTACGAGGTGCCGACCGAGTTCTTCCACTTGATGCTGGGGCCGCACCTGAAGTACTCCTGCTGTCTGTTCCCGCAGCCGTCCACCAGCCTGGCCGAGGCGGAAGCCGCCATGCTGCACACGTTCCTGGAGGAGCGGCTGCGGCTTAGTGAACTCGTCAAGCGCACGACGACGCTGCGCGTACTCGACCTCGGCTGCGGCTGGGGATCACACGGCAGCTACGTGCTGGACAACTACGACAACGTCGACGTTACGTTCCTGTCCAACAGCGCAACTCAGCAGGAATACATCGCCTCCAAGAACGGGAAGCACGCCGGCCGTTTCACCTGTGTGAAAGCCGATGCCAGTTCGTTCGATGATCCCGGCTTTCGCGGCGCCTTCGACGTGATCGTGTCGTGCGAAATGCTCGAGCACATGAAGAACTACGACATGGTGCTCAAGAAGGTCAGCTCGTGGTTGAAGCCCGACGGCCGAATGATGGTGCAAATCTTGGGGAATCGGCGATTCGCCTACGACTTCAAGACCACCGACTGGATGGGGAAGTACTTTTTCGCCGGCGGCACCATGCCCAGTCGGGACCTCTTCGAGCACTTCCTGCCTCCCGATCTCAAGCAGGCCAAGGTGTGGGACGTCAACGGACGCGAGTACACCAAGACGCTCGACGCCTGGCTGCGCCGCCTCGACACCAACAAGGCTCAGTGCCTGCAGGCCCTGGAGGGTGGACCGACCTCAGCGTCCATCGCACTGGAGCGCTGGCGGATGTTCCTGCTGTTCTGCTCGGAGGTCTTCGCCTACCGCGACGGCAACGAGTGGATGGTATTCCACTATCTGTTCGAGAAGCTCGAAGTGTGAGTAACTTGCGAATTTCCAAGTGGCTCAACCAGATGCAAGGAATTCTTCGAATCTCTCCGCGAGCCTTTCCTGAGAAGGCCTGTCAGCTGCCCTAACGGGGAGGGCAAGCAGGCGTCTGTCCATCTCCTGTAATCCGTGTCGGAGCATCGGGCCATCCGATTCCTCCATCAGTGATGAGTTGATTCGCACAACGTAATCAGGCGAAACACCAAGAAGATTCGCGTCGTAAGCGGCGTGGTGAATCTTGCAGAGACTCAGTCCATTCTGAACGACTGGTAGGCCGTGCGGCTTGCCGTCCCCGATAATGTGAGCGGCATCCAGCAATTCGCCGTGCCTTAGCGTGCAAACTGCACACTTCTGAGCGTAGGCCAGCAGTACACGCCCTCGAAACTCCGGTTGGTGGAGTCGTTGTTTGACGGCCCTAAGCGCGTAGGCCCTTTCGATCGGATCGAGATGAAGGGGGTCGGTGACGAATCGAAGACTTTGATCGAGTGCAAGCAAGAAACGACGGTTCGGACGGTCATCGGCGACGACGTACACAGGAAAGATGGGAACGAATATTCCTGGCATGATGGTTCGTAGCAGGATTATGGGTAGCTCCAGATCGAGAGCCCGGCGCAGCTTTCGATTGTCGCCCTCAAGGGTTCCGGCGCGGTAGTCGTATGCGAAGAGTTGTTCCGTCAACTCTGAATCATTATACGGTCCAGCGGGATTCGAGATG
>NZ_JBIIOV010000090.1:0-13408 GCF_044342925.1 Mycobacterium sp.
GCACCAGGGTGCCGACGCGATCATCGTCGACCCCGGCCAGCGCGCGTTCGGGCCGTTGCGCCGCATCCTCGACGAGAACCGGCTGACTCCGGCGGCCGTCCTGCTCACCCACGGTCACATCGATCATCTGTGGTCGGCGCAGAAAGTCGCCGACACCTTCGGTTGTCCGGTGTTCATTCACCCCGAGGACCGGTTCATGCTCACCGACCCGATCCGCGGGTTCGGCCCGCGGATCGCCCAGATCGCTTTCGGCACCCTGTTCCGCGAACCCAAGCAGGTGGTCGAACTGGACCGGGACGGCGACACCCTGGACCTGGGCGGGATGACGGTGGTCGTCGACCACACCCCCGGGCACACCAAGGGCTCGGTGGTGTTCCGGACCGACCCGGGGGGAAGCGAACCGCCGATTGCCTTCACCGGGGACACGCTGTTTCACATGTCGGTCGGGCGCACCGACCTGCCCGGCGGCAGCGGCCGCGACCTGCTCGGCTCGATCCTCAACAAATTGCTGGTGCTCGACGACACGACGAAGGTGCTGCCGGGCCATGGCCCGTCGTCGACCATCGGGTTCGAGCGCCACGGCAACCCGTTCCTGGAAGGTTTGACACTGTGAGCGACGGCGAAAGTTTGACACTGTGAGCGACGGCGAAAGTTTGACACTGTGAGCGACGGCGAAAGTTTGACACTGTGAGCGACGGCCGTGCCTGATTTCCAAGCCCCCAAAGGGGTTCCGGACTACCTGCCGCCGGAGTCGGCGGAGTTCGTCGCCGTGCGCGACGGCCTGCTGACCGCCGCCCGGCGCGCCGGGTACGGCGACATCGAGTTGCCGATCTTCGAGGACACCGCGCTGTTCGCCCGCGGGGTGGGCGAGTCCACCGACGTGGTGTCCAAGGAGATGTACACCTTCGCCGACCGCGGCGAGCGTTCGGTGACGCTGCGCCCCGAGGGCACCGCCGGGGTGATGCGCGCGGTGATCGAACACGGCCTGGACCGAGGCGCGCTGCCGGTCAAGCTCTGCTACGCGGGGCCGTTCTTCCGCTACGAGCGTCCGCAGGCCGGACGGTACCGGCAACTGCAGCAGGTCGGGGTGGAGGCCATCGGCGTCGACGACCCCGCCCTGGACGCCGAAGTGATCGCCGTCGCCGACGCCGGTTTCCGCTCGCTCGGACTCGACGGCTTCCGCTTGGAGATCACTTCGCTGGGTGACGACACCTGTCGGCCCCAGTACCGGGAACTGTTGCAGGACTTCCTTTTTCGCCTCGATCTCGACGACGCCACCCGGGCCCGGGCGCAGATCAACCCGCTGCGTGTGCTCGATGACAAGCGTCAGCATGTGCGGGATATGACCGTGGATGCCCCAGTGATGCTCGACCACCTCTCCGATGTCGCCAAGGGGCACTTCGACACCGTGCTGGCCCACCTTGATGCACTCGGGGTGCCCTACGTCATCAATCCGCGCATGGTGCGCGGTCTGGACTACTACACCAAGACCACGTTCGAGTTCGTCCACGACGGCTTGGGTGCGCAGTCCGGGATCGGTGGTGGCGGCCGCTACGACGGCCTGATGTCGCAGCTGGGCGGGCAGAACCTCTCCGGTATCGGATTCGGCCTGGGCGTGGACCGCACCGTGCTGGCGCTGCGCGCCGAGGGCAAGCCGGTAGGCGAGCACACCCGCTGCGACGTGTTCGGGGTACCGCTGGGGGAGCAGGCCAAGCTGGAACTGGCCCGGATCGGCGCGCAGTTGCGGGCCGCCGGGCTCCGTGTCGACCTGGCTTACGGCGACCGCGGCATCAAGGGCGCCATGCGGGCCGCCGACCGGTCCGGTGCCCGGGTGGCGCTGGTCGCCGGTGACCGGGACATCGCCGCCGGCACCGTCGGGGTCAAAGACCTCTCGACGGGCGAGCAGATCGACCTCCCCGTCGACTCCGTCGTCGGCGAGGTGCGATCGAGGCTGGGCTGACGGCCGCCCCCGCCGTCGACCGAGGAACCACGCAGACCAATCGCGAGTAACCCGCTGCGGGGTTCCTCACTCAACGGTCGATGCTCTTCGGGCAACATTCACCGATTTCTTATCCCCACGCGGGAACCACGGGGGTGCCCGGCGCCGTTGATCAGGGCATGAACCGGCTGATCGAGGATTTCCTGCGCACCCGTGGTGCGCGGTATTTCCGGGGCCACCACGACGACGAATACTTCTTCCTGGTCGACTTCGTGCGGCACAGGAAGGGCCACCTCAACGTGCACCTGGAACCCGGCGACCGCGACAGTGTGCACGTCAGCGTCACCGCCGACCGCTACTACCCGGCCGAGCAGCGGGCCCGCCTCGGCGAAATCGTCGCACGGTGGAACGCCGACACCCCCGCGCTGTCGGCGACGATCCATGACTCCTGCGACCCGCGACTGGTGGGGCTGCTGGCCAGCGGGGAATACCGCCCTGCCGATCTGACCGACCTCACCGGTTTCGTCGACGCCGCGGTGGCCGGCGCGGTGACGCTGTTCGGGGCGGCGGCCAGTGTCGTCACGCCCGCGCAGCAGAGCCCCCACGGCCTGCGCGATGCGGGTTGAGCGGTCGGTAACACCGCATCCGGCGGCACCGATAGTGCCGGTATGCGACATCTGACAGCAGTGGGAGCCGCCGCGGTTCTGCTGGCCGCGGGCATCGGCGCCGCCGCAGCGGCAGGGGCCGATCCGTCCGATGCGCCCAGCCCTCCGCCGACGTCTGCCGCACCCGCTCCCGCATCTTCAGCGGCGCCGGCCACCTCGACCTCGGCCGCCCCGGAGACCCCGGCCACCTCGACCTCGGCCGCCCCGGAGACCCCGGCCACCTCGACCTCGGCCATCCCCGCCGGTGCGCATCAGGTCACCTACCGGGTGACCACCACCAGTGATCTGACCGCCAACATCTACTACGTCATCGGCGACCCACCGGACCAGGCCGCGGCGAACAAACCCGAGTTCATGCCGATGGCGCGCACCCAGGTGGGCCCCGGTGCGCCGTGGAGCTTCCAGGCCACCCTCAACGACCCCACCCAGTGGGCGTTCGTCAGTGCCAGCGGCGGGTTGCGGGTCAATCCGGAGTTCCGCTGCGAGATCGCCGTCGACGGTCAGGTCGTGGTGTCCCAGCAGGGCGGCAGCGGCGTGCAGTGCGCGCTGCGCCCCTGGTGATCAGCGCGCTGCGCCCCTGGTGATCAGCGCGCTGCGCCCCTGGTGATCAGCGCGCTGCGCCCCTGGTGATCAGCGCCCGGTAGCGCTCAGCCCAGGTCGCGCGCGGAGAACGTGTCGCACTTGTTCGGGTCACCGGTCTGGTAGCCGACGGTGAACCACTTCTGCCGCTGCTCCGACGAGCCGTGGGTCCAGGAGTGCGGGTTCACCCGGCCGGTGGCCTGCTTCTGGATGTGATCGTCGCCCACCGACGCCGCCGCCGACAGCGCGTCGGCGATGTCCCTGTCGGTCAACGGCTGCAGGAACGTCACGTCGGTGCCCGGCTGCTTGGTGATCGACGCGAAGTGCGCCCACACCCCGGCGTAGCAGTCGGCCTGCAGTTCCGAGCGCACCCCGCCGCCGGTCGCGCCCTTGGCGCCCTGCTGCGACTTCTCGAGGTCGCCGGTCAGGTTCTGCACATGGTGGCCGTACTCGTGGGCCACCACATACTCCTGGGCCAGCGGCCCGCCGCTGGAACCGAACTGGTCTTTGAGGACCTGGAAGAAGTCGGTGTCGAAGTAGGCCGTGTAGTCGGCCGGGCAGTAGAACGGGCCTACGTCGGAGTCCGCGGCGCCGCACCCGGTGTTTACCTGCCCTTTGAAGAGCTTCATCGCGGGCCGCTTGTAGCCCTGCAACAGCTGCGCCCACACGCTGTCCACGGAGTTGCCGGTGGCGACCACCCGGCACTCGACGTACTTGTTGGCGTCGGCGCCGGTCTTGCACTTCGACAGGTCGTAACCCGCTCCGGCCTGGCTGGTGCCCATCGGCTGCTGCATGACCGGACCCGGGTCGACGCCGAGGAACAGGGCGATCAGCATGATGGCCAGACCGCCGACGCCGCCGCCGACCGCGATACCGCGACCCCCGCCGCCGCCGCCTCCGGTGGAGGTGGTGCTGGTGTCGATCCGCATGCCTTCGTTGAAGGTCATGACCGCTCCTTGTGCTCGGCCCGTCTGGCCGGGCGACTGCCGGAGTCCAGTTTGCCACAGCGGCATCGGCCGGTGGTGTGGTCGAGAGCCGTCGCGGGCGGTGCGCGGAGCACCTCATACACTGGGCACTCGTTCGTTCGTCGAATCCAGCGAAAACCTCCAGGAGGCGTTGTGCTGCGCAGTCATGCCGCGGGCTCGTTGCGGTCCTCGGATGCCGGGCAGACCGTCACCCTGGCGGGTTGGGTGGCGCGGCGCCGTGACCACGGCGGCGTGATCTTCATCGATCTGCGGGATGGCACCGGCGGGCAGGAGCGCAGCGACTCGGGGAAGGGCACCGGAGGGCAGGAGCGCAGCGACTCGGGGAATGGCACCGGAGGGCAGGAGCGCAGCGACTCGGGAAATGGCACCGGCGGGCAGGAGCGCAGCGACTCGGGAAATGGCACCGGAGGGCAGGAGCGCAGCGACTCGGGAAATGGCACCGGGGTCGCCCAGGTGGTGTTCCGGGAGGGCGATGTCCTACAGCGGGCGCATCGCCTGCGCGCGGAGTTCTGCGTCGCCGTCACCGGTGTCGTCGAGATCCGCCCCGAAGGCAACGCCAACCCCGACATTCCCACCGGCGAGGTCGAGGTCAACGCGACGTCGCTGACGGTGCTTGGGGAGAGCGCCCCGCTGCCGTTCCAGCTTGACGAGCCGGCCGGCGAGGAGGCCCGCCTCAAGCACCGCTACCTGGACATGCGCCGCGACGGCGGCACCGGCGACGCGCTGCGGTTGCGCTCGAAGGTCAACGCCGCCGCCCGCTCGGTGCTGGCCGGCCACGACTTCGTCGAGATCGAGACCCCAACCCTGACCCGCTCGACACCCGAGGGTGCGCGGGACTTTCTGGTGCCGGCCCGGCTGCAGCCCGGCAGCTTCTACGCGCTGCCGCAGAGCCCGCAGCTGTTCAAGCAGCTGCTGATGGTCGGCGGCATGGAGCGCTACTACCAGATCGCCCGTTGCTACCGCGACGAGGATTTCCGCGCCGACCGCCAGCCGGAGTTCACCCAGCTAGACATGGAGATGAGCTTCGTCGACTCCGACGACGTCATCGCCGTCGCCGAGGAGATCCTGGCCGCGTTGTGGGCGCTGGTCGGCTACGACCTGCCGCGGCCCATCCCGCGGATGACGTACGCCGACGCGATGCGCCGATTCGGTTCGGACAAGCCCGATCTGCGGTTCGGACTCGAACTCGTCGAGTGCACCGACTACTTCGCCGATACCCCGTTCCGGGTGTTCCAGGCGCCCTATGTCGGTGCGGTCGTGATGCCCGGCGGTGCCTCGCAGCCGCGGCGCACCCTGGACGGCTGGCAGGAGTGGGCCAAGCAGCGCGGCGCCAAGGGCCTGGCCTATGTGCTGATCGGCGAGGACGGCGAACTGTCCGGTCCGGTGGCCAAGAACCTCTCCGACGCTGAGCGTGACGGCCTGGCTGCCCACGTCGGCGCCAAGCCGGGGGACTGTGTCTTCTTCGCGGCCGGCCCGGCCAAGGCGTCGCGCGCGCTGCTGGGTGCGGCGCGCGGCGAGATCGCCCGCCGGCTCGAGATGATCGAGGAGAACGCCTGGGCGCATCTCTGGATCGTCGACCCGCCGTTGTTCGAACCGGCCGGCGACGCCGCCGCGGCTGGCGATGTGGCCGTCGGCTCCGGTGCCTGGACGGCGGTGCACCACGCGTTCACCGCGCCCAAGCCGCAGTTCGCCGACGTCATCGACACCGACCCCGGCGCCGTACTGGCCGACGCCTACGACATCGTCTGCAACGGCCACGAGATCGGCGGCGGCTCGATCCGCATCCACCGCCGCGACATCCAGGAACGGGTGTTCTCGGTGATGGGCATCGACAACGCTGAGGCGAGCGAGAAGTTCGGATTCCTGTTGGACGCCTTCACATTCGGTGCGCCCCCGCACGGCGGAATCGCCTTCGGCTGGGATCGCATCACCGCCCTGCTGTTCGGCGCCGACTCCATCCGCGACGTCATCGCCTTCCCCAAGTCCGGCGGCGGCGTGGATCCGCTGACCGATGCACCGGCGCCGATCACCGCCCAGCAGCGCAAGGAATCCGGGATGGACCACAAACCAGAGGCCGCAAAGCCGCAACCGTGACAAGCCGATGACGCGCGTCACAACCGTTTCACCAGCCCATACTGTTAGCCCTACTATGTAGCGGTGACGGTCGCGGGGCACCACCACGCTCAGCCGCGTTTTGCGGAGAGGAGCGGCGTGTGACCGTGGATACCCCGGCCGGCGCCACCCCCGAGGCGCTCGATCCCGCTGCCGATCAGCCGCCAGCCGATGCTGACGTCAAGACGCTCAGCCGGCGGCAGAAGCGGCGCGCCAAGTCCGAAGCGAAGGCTCAGGCCAGGATCGCGAAGACCAAGGCCCGGCGGAGCCGCAAGACCCTCGGCTACTGGCTGATCCGGTTCCTGCGCAAAGCCTGGATGCCGCTGGTAATCCTCGCCGTCTTGGCCGTCGCGGTGTTTACCGTGGACCGATTGCACGGCCTGTTCGGCAGGACCGAGACCACCCGGCCGGGCAGCGGGCTGGCCAACGACGTCGTGCCGTTCAACCCCAAGACGGTGGTCTATGAGATCTTGGGCCCGCCGGGCACCGTCGCGACCGTCAACTACCTCAACCTCGACGCTGAACCCCAGATCGCCCGCGACGTCTATCTGCCGTGGACGTTGGAGCTCAGCACCACCGCCCCGGCGGCCGCGGCGAACATCGTCGCCCAAGGTGACAGCGACACCATCGGCTGCCGGATCACCGTCGACGGTGTGGTGAAGGATGAGCGGTGGTCCAGCGGGGTCAGCGCGCAGACCTTCTGCATCGTCAAGTCCGGATGATCACGCGGTCGAAATCGCGGCACGCGTCCCCAGCACCTCCGAATCGCAAGCGGCCGCATATCGCTCATCTGATCCGCATCCTGTCGGTGCCGATCATCCTGGTGTGGATCGCGCTGACGGTCTACACCAACACCGCGGTGCCGCAGATCGAGGTGGTCGGCCAGGAGCAGTCGGTGCCGATGGCGGCCGAGGACGCGCCCTCGACCATCGCGATGAACCGCATCGGCAGGGTCTTCGACGAGTTCGACTCCAACACCGTGGTGATGATCGTGCTGGAGGGCGAACAGCCCCTCGGTGACGAGGCGCACCGCTACTACGACGAGATCGTCGACAAACTCAATGCCGACACCACGCACGTCGAGCACATACAGGACTTCTGGAGCGACCCGCTGACCGCGGCGGGCTCGCAGAGCGCCGACGGCAAAGCGGCCTACGTGCAGGTCTATCTGGCCGGCAACATGGGCGAGGGCCTGGCCAACGAGTCGGTGGACGCCGCCAAGAGAATCGTCGAGAGCGTCCCTGCGCCGCCGGGCGTCAAGACCTACGTAACCGGGCCGTCGGCACTGATCGCCGACACCCACATCGCCGGTGACCGCAGCCTGCAGTTGATCACGCTGCTCACCTTCGGCGTCATCACGGTGATGCTGCTGTTCGTCTACCGGTCCGTGGTCACGGTGCTGCTGGCGATGGTCATGGTGTTCCTCGGGCTGGCCGTGGCCCGCGGCGTGGTGGCCTTCGCCGGCCACTATCAGCTGATCGGGTTGTCCACCTTCGCGGTGAACCTGCTCACGATGATGGCGATCGCCGCCGGCACCGACTACGTGATCTTCCTCTTCGGTCGATATCAGGAGGCCCGGGCCAACGGCATGGACAAAGAGGCCGCCTACTACGACATGTTCCACGGCACCGCCCACGTGATCCTGGGATCGGGCCTGACCATCGCCGGCGCTATGGCCTGCCTGCACTTCACCCGGCTGCCGACGTTCCAGTCGCTGGGTATTCCGCTGTTCATCGGCATGCTGGTAGTGGTCGTGGGTGCGCTCACGCTCGGGCCGGCGACGGTCACCGTCGCAAGCTTCCTGGGGGCGCTGGAACCCAAGCGTGCCATGCGAATCCGCTTCTGGCGGCGGATCGGCACCGCGGTGGTGCGCTGGCCGGCCCCGATTCTGGTCGCCACGATCGCGCTGTGCCTGATCGGTCTGCTGGCGCTGCCCGGTTACCGCACCGACTACAACGACCGGCACTACCTGCCGTCCGACATTCCCGCCGCCGAGGGATACGCCGCCGCCGAGCGGCACTTCCCGGCCGCCCGGCTCAGCCCGGAACTGCTGATGCTGGAGAGCGACCACGACATGCGCAACTCGGCGGACTTCCTGGTCATCGAGCGGGTCGCCAAGCAGATGTTTCATCAGCCCGGGGTTGGCCGGGTGCAGACCATCACCCGGCCGCAGGGCACCCCCATCGAACACAGTTCCATCCCGTTCATGCTCGGCATGCAGGGCACCCTGCAGCAGCTGAACATGTCGTTCCTGCAGGACCGCATGAACGACATGCTGAGAATGGGCGACGACCTGCAGGCCAGCATCGACAACATGCAGCAGATGTACGACCTGATGGGCGAACTCAACGCCGTCACGGCGTCGATGATCGGGAAGATGAACCTGACCTATGAAGACGTCAAGGAGATGCGCGATCATATCGCCGACTTCGACGACTTCATCCGGCCGATGCGCAACTACTTCTATTGGGAGCCACACTGTTTCAACATCCCGGTGTGCGCGGCGATCCGGTCGGTCTTCGACACCATGGACGGCATCAGCACCACTACCGACGACATCAAGGAGCTGTTGCCGGTCCTTGGTCAGCTTGACGCCCTGACCACCCAGCTGCGCACGCTGATGCCGCCGATGATCGCGACCATGGAGTCGATGAAGATCATGCAGCTGACCATGCAGAGCACCCAGTCGGGGATGTATGACCAGATGCAGGCCATGCAGGACAACCAGAACGCGATGGGCAAGGCGTTCGACGAGGCCAAGAACGACGACTCGTTCTATCTGCCGCCGGAGGTCTTCGAGAACGAGGAGTTCAAGCGCGGGATGAAGATGTTCCTGTCGCCGGACGGAAAAGCGGTGCGGTTCATCATCTCCCACGAGGGCGACCCGATGTCCCCGGAGGGCCTGACCCACGTAGCCACCATCAGGAACGCCGCATTCGAGGCCATCAAGGGCACACCCCTGGAGGGCTCGCGGATCTACCTGGCCGGCACCGCGACCGCCTTCAACGACATGCAGGAAGGCGCGAACTACGACCTGCTGATCGCCGGGGTCGCCGCGCTGAGCCTGATTTTCGTGATCATGCTGATCATCACCCGCAGTGTGGTGGCCGCCGCTGTGATCGTGGGTACGGTGCTGATCTCGTTGGGCACCTCGTTCGGCCTGTCGATCCTGATCTGGCAGCACATCCTCGGCCACCCGCTGCACTGGATGGTGCTGGCCATGTCGGTCATCATCCTGCTGGCGGTGGGCTCGGATTACAACCTGCTGCTGGTGTCGCGGTTCAAAGAGGAAATCCACGCCGGTCTGCGAACCGGCATCATCCGCTCGATGGCCGGCACCGGCTCGGTCGTCACCTCGGCCGGCATGGTTTTCGCGATGACCATGGCCGCGATGGGCTTCAGCGAGCTGAAGATCCTCGCGCAGGTCGGCACCACCATCGGCTTGGGCCTGATGTTCGACACCCTCGTCATCCGCGCGTTCATGACGCCGTCGATCGCGGCCCTGCTGGGCCGCTGGTTCTGGTGGCCGCAGGTGGTACGGCAGCGTCCGGTGCCGCAGCCGTGGCCGTCGCCTCAGGCAACGGCGGGGAAGACGCTCACCGACCCGGTTGAGGCCGGCAGCCGGCACTGAGGCTCGGCGCTGCGAACCACCCTCGATATTCTGGGCCGACCACCCTCGATATTCTGGGCCGATCTCGAGCGGTCTAGTAAAGTTTTGCGTGAAGAAAACACCGCGAAGTCAGGGGGCCACAGTGAACCGCACGAAGTTAGCCGCAGCCGCAGCCGCAGCCGCCGTCGCCGTCGCGACCGCGATCGGCGGAGGAGTCGTGACCGCCGCACCGGCGTCCGCGGCCGACAACATCAAGGTTTTCGGTGAGCAGGAACGGCTGAACGGCCCGAACGGCTTCCCGTACATCGGGTATGTCGTCGATGACTTCGGCCCGAGCAACGACCCGGTGCCGCACCGCGGAAAGCTGTTCGCGGCCAACCTGTGGATCGACGGCTTCGGCACCAACACCAATCCGATGATCGAGCGGTTCGGCGCCCGCACGGAAAAGGGCGTGTTCTACCCGGCCATCCAGGGTGCCTCGAACATGAACAGGCTGTACTTCGACGTCACGGGGCCTGAACCCAACAGCGTCGTCTGGAACGACGGCATCCGCGACATCCTGGCCTGGATTCCCGGCGATGTGCCGCTGGAGCGATTCTGGGACAAGCCGTCCCCGCCTCCGCCGCCTTCCGGTCCCCCGATGCCGGAGCGGTCCCAGGTCATCCCGGGCTCAATGCCCGCTGAGTCGAATCCGGGCATCGTGGCCACGCCGAACGATCTTGCGCCTGCGCCGTATCAGCTCACCCCGGCCGAGGTCGCCCAGCCGGGCTTCCGCGGCTAAGACAGGATTGAGCACCCCGGAGCGCGGAACCGGGGCACGTGAGACACCACCGGGTACCGCCCCGTGAGCGTGCACAAACTGCACACCACCGCGGCGTGTCTGCGTGCCGATACGCACGCTCGCCTTGCCCGCCGTTAGCCTTGCCCACCCTTAGGGCTGTCGCGTTCCATCACATAACGAAACACCCGGCACGAAGTGGATGCTTCGTGCCGGGTGTCCCGGTATTGGTTAGAGCGTCAGCTGGTCTTGTTGCGGCTCTTCATGACCATTCCGACGACGGCAGTCAGAACAGCGCCGCCGATGCCGCCGCCGCCGAGGCCGCCGACGAGGTGCATGATGTCGCTGCCGCCGCTCGTCAGGCTGCTGCCGAGACCGCCGCCGAGCAGGCCGCCCAGGGCGCCGACGGCACTGTTGCCGCCTACGCCGAGGCCACCCTTCGCTCCGGCCGCGTTACCGCCGAGCAGACCGCCCGCGGCTCCCAGTAACCATTCCATGTGTTGTTCTCCTTAAAGGGTTGAACTGTCCGAGTGGAGCCTTCAGATCAATCCTGCAGGCGGTCCGGAACGGTGTCGCTCTTGTCGGCGCGGCTGACGACACCGTCGACCGCGTTGTTCTCGTAGGTCACCTGGATGGAGGTTTCCGCGGGGGTCTCGGTCTCGTAGCGGATGACCGGGGTCACCTCGTGCTCAACCTTGGCCTCGTGGATCTCAGCCTTGACCTCGCGGATCTCCTCGCGCACCTTCTCAACGAGACGCGGGGCGGGCGGGGGAGTGACCGGCTTGGGGGCCGGCGGCGGGGTCTTGACGACCGGCTTGGGGGCCGGCGGCGGCGGGGTGACCGGCTTCGGACGCGGCGGGGCCGGCGGGGTCACCGGCTTAGCGACCGGGGCCGGACGCGGCGCCGGCGGAGGCGTGACGACCTTCTTGACCTCCGGTGCGCGCGGGGCGACCTTCACCGGCTCAACGACGACCGGCTTCTTGCGGAACAGCTTGGGCAGGAAGCCCAGCAGACCCAGCAGGGCCAGGATCGGCAGCAGCCACCACCAATTGAAGCCGCCCTTGTCCTCGACGGCGTCCTTCGCCGCTGTCACTGCCTTGCTCACTGATGTGGTCCCTCCTGTGCTGAAGCCGGGGATCTTCGCGGCCAGCGCGGCCGGAATGGTCACCAGGCCGGCTGCCTTGGACCACTGAATCTCGGTGCCCTCGGGCCCGGCGAACTTAGCGGTCTGAACGCCGTCAATGAGAGACATGTCGGCGGTGGGGTATCCGAACGGACCCTTGATGCCGCCGGACTGGTTCCAGGCCTCCAGAACCTTGCCCTTGATGACCACAGCGCCGGACTGGGGGCTCCAGTAGATCGCGGCACCCTCGGGGGCGGAGAACTCGTTGAACCGGCCGACACCGTCACCGGTGTCGCTCTCGTCGTTCTTCGGGAAGCCGAGGTCGCTCTCCGGGCCGCCCAGGGTCTTGTAGCGGTTCAGGATCTCGCCGTACATGGCGTGAGCGCCGGTCTCCTTCGAGTAGTAGACCGTTCCACCCTCGTAATCGCGCATGGCGCCGCCCTTGACGTCCATGGCCGCTCCGGCGGGGGCGCCGAACCAGGGGAACTCAGCGGCAAAGCTGGTGCCCTTTTCGTCGATGGCGGCGACCGCGTCGGCGGCCGGCTCCGCGAAGGCGGTCACGGGCGTAGCCAGCATGGTGCCGGCGACCATGACAAACCCGCCCAGAGCGAGCGAGGCACCGCGACGACGCGGTGACGCATTTGGTGTCACAACAAACTCCTTAGGTGTTTTTTCCAGTGAAGGGTATTGCAGTGGGGATGGATGTATTTCTTTGGGGTCTCTACGTGTCCTCCGAAACAGTGGGATGACGCCGGGGCGGGAGGGGGTTTCGACCGCCCCGGCGTCACGCTGTGCGGTGGCAGCGTCAGGACCGACGGTGCCGCGGATCGTCCGCCCGGTACCGGGGATCCTTCGGATCCGCGATGTAGGGCTCGTCCACGATGTAGGACTCGCTGGCCCGGAACACCGTCGACTCGTCGCCCACGATGTCATCGTCCGGGTGCTCGCCCGTCGAACGCTCGACCCACTCGACCTCACGGGTTCCGTGCTCGATGTACTGAGCCTTCACCTCGGCGCCCTTGGCGATCGTGCGCCGGCTGGTGTGCACCTCGTCAGCACCATGCTCGACGATTCGCTCGACCTCGCGCTCCACGTACTTGTGGACGATCACCGGCTTCTCGACGACGACCTCGACGATCCGCTCCACCGGCTTCTCGACGATCTTCTCGACCTCGACGTAGACCGGCTTCTCGACGATCTTCTCGACGCGGGTCTCGACCGGCCGCTCGACGATGCGCTCGTTGATGAACTCGACGTCGCGCTCGATCAGCTTCTCCACCAGCACCGGGTTGGTGACGGTCTTCTCGAGCACCTTCTCCACCGGGCGGTCGATGACCTTCTCGATGATCTTCGGCCGCTCGACGACCTTCTCCACGATCCGGTCGACCTGGCGGTCGATGACCTTCTCGATGATGTTCGGCCGCTCGACGATCTTCTCGACGATCCGGTCGACCGGCTTCTCGATGACCTTCTCGACGATGTTGGGCTTCTCGACGATCTTCTCGACGACCCGGTCGACGGTCTTCTCGATGACCTTCTCGATGATGTTGGGCTTCTCGACGATCTTCTCGACGACGCGGTCGACCGGCTTCTCGATGACCTTCTCGATGATGTTG
>NZ_JBIIOV010000240.1:0-3401 GCF_044342925.1 Mycobacterium sp.
TCATCGACGCCCTGGCCGACAAGCTCCCGAAAGTCGCTGACCACTTGGAGAACGCCCGCGCGGACCTGCTGGCGTTCACCGCGTTCCCCAAGCAGATCTGGCGCCAAATCTGGTCGAACAACCCCCTATCGGTTAACCGGCCCTGGCAGGACACGCAGCGGGCTGCGGCGTGAGATCCGCAGCGGTGTCCATGGGCGGGTGGATGCTCTGCTAAGGACAGGGCGCTGAGGGGAAGGCGGGAGCAGCGGTGGCTGTGGTGAGGCTTCACGCGGTCGAGGGCGGGTATCAGCTCGACGGCGACTGGGAGGGCCGGGAGGGGGCGAATGCGTTCCTCAGGCACCTGGCTGGGCGGGGGTTCAGCCCGGCGACGGTGCGGGCGTATGGCTTCGATGTGGCGAACTTGGCGCGTTTCCTCACCGAGCGGGATGTGAGGCTGTCGGCGGTGAATGCCGCGCTGGTGTTCGACTGGATCGATTGGCAAGGAGTCCGCGGTGCTGATCGGTCTCGAGCGGGGTCGGCGGCGGCGTCAACGGTGAACCGTCGGGTTGCGGCGGTGCGGGCATTCTTCGAGTACTTGGTGATGACCGGCCGCCGCGGAGACAACCCGGTGCCGTCACCGCGGCGGGGGCAGGGCTTGCGCCGCCCGCAGGCGGGTCTGCTGGGCCATCTCGGTCCTGGTCGCGTCCGGCCCGGCGGCAGGTTGGTGCGCCAGCCGCAGCTGTTGCCGGAATCGTTGCCGGCCAAAGATATCGAGGCGTTCATTGCCACACTCGGGACCCATCGGGATCGGGCGATGGTGTTGGCGATGCTGTTTGGTGGGCTGCGCTCGGCGGAGGTCCGGGGCCTGCTGCTGGCCGATGCCGACATGGGACGACGGCGGCTGCGGGTGATCGGAAAGGGCCGCAAGGAACGCCACGTACCGGTGGATACCGCATTTTTCACCGAGATGGCGGCCTATCTGCGCTGGGAACGCCCACCCGGGTTGGCCACACCGGAGTGTTTCGTGGTGCTGCGCGGCCCCACCACCGGGGCACCGGTCAGCGAAGCCGGCCTGCGCAGCCTGTTTCGCCGCCACCGTGAGCTCTCCGGGTCAACGCGGGTGCGTCCGCACCGGCTGCGCCACACCTACGGCACCGAATTGGCCTCGGCAGGAATCGATCTGCTCGCCTTGCGGGCGTTGATGGGCCACTCCTCCCCGGAGACAACGGCCCGCTACGTGCACCTGTCGATCGAGCAGCTAGCCGCCGAATACGGAGCCGCCCGCGCGAGCCTTGCCGGGGCTTCGCGATGACCACCACCGTTAAAGGCCGTGTCGATACCAGCGCACTGCTGGGGGACTATCTAGACCACGTCAGGAGACTGGGGCTGAGTGAGCGGTCAGTCCGCGACCGGACCCGCATCGCGCAAGAATTCCTCTCTCGTCACCCCGATCTGCAGGCCTGGATGGGCCTGCCGGCGGTCGAGCGGGCCGCTGAGATCAAGTCCAACCGCGCGTGGCCGCTGCTGTGCTTTGCGATCGGCGCCGACCGGCTGCGGCTGGATGTCGAGTTGGCCGCCGTCAAACAGCTGACCGGACTCGGCGCGGCCGTTGAGGCCCGCGACCCGGTCGGGTTCTCCACCCTGCGGCGTGCCGGAGGCCGGCTCGGCTGGACCGACTCCTGGGTTGCCACCGTGCTCGGCGAGGGCCTGGCGGTCGTGCTGGCTTGCCGGGGCGGGCTGATCGCCGACCTCACCACCGAGGCGATCGAGGACTTCGACCGGGCACTCTCGGCGAGCTCGATCCCGGCGTCCGCACGGCGGGCCTATCGTGCCCGGCTGGCCAGCCTGCGCCAACTGCTCTACGAGACCCGCGTCCTGGATACCGCTCCTCGACGACGGCCGTGGGCACGCAGCCTTGAGCAACGCTTCAAGGACGTCGCGATGGCCGACCCGATCCGCGACACCCTGCTGCGCTATGTCCGGCTCCGCGCGACCGTGCTGCGCCCGAAATCGTTGGAATCGCTGATCAACGACCTGCTGCCCTTCGCCGAGTACCTCGCCAGCCACCACCGGCAACTGACCAGCCTGCAGGAGTTGGACCGCACCTGCATCGAAGGCTTCCTGGTCTGGAACCGCACCCGCAGTTGGCGGGGTCAACGCGCCCGCGCCGGCGCCGGGCGCACCGTCTCGGCCGCCGTCGCGCAGTCGGCGGTGCTCAGCCTGCGCAACCTGCTCGATGACATCACCACCTGGGGGTGGGACCAAGCACCCGCCCGGCGGCTCGTCTTTGCCGCCGACATCCCCAAACTTGACCAGCCGCTACCGAGGGCACTGGCCCCGGACATCGACGCGGCGGTGATGAATGCCGTTGCCCACCTCAATGATCCGTTCGCCCGGGTCGGGCTGACCGTGCTGCGCGGTGCCGGGCTGCGGGTCGGTGAACTACTCGACCTGGAGGTGGGCAGCATCATCGACTACGGCCCCGCAGGCACCTGGCTGAAGGTGCCGCTGGGCAAGCTGGCCACCGAACGCATGGTGCCCCTCTCCGCGACCACCATCGCCGCTCTCGACGAGTGGGTGAGCCACCGCGGCAGCCACCGGCCACTGACCCACCCCCGGACCGGAACCTTCACCGACTTCCTCTTCACCGCACACGGTCGCCGACTGGGCTACTCCAGGCTGCGCAACGGGCTGATCGCCGCCGCGGAATCCGCCGGGTTACGCGCACCCCACGGTGGCCCGTTGACTGTCACCCCCCACCAGCTGCGTCACACCTGGGCCACCGAACTTGCCAACGCCGGCATGAGCCTGCAAGCGTTGATGGCGCTGCTCGGGCACGTCACACCGCAGATGACCATCCGGTACGCCACCCTCGCCTCGCCGGCCCTGCGGGGCGCCTACGACGAAGCGATGGGCAAGATGCGCCGTCAGTTCACCCTTACCCCGGCCGGCAAGCCGATCCTGCCCGACAAGGTTAGCTGGCTGCACAGTGAAATGATCAAAACCCGCGTCGCCCACGGCTACTGCGCCCGTCACCCGGCAGCCGGTGCCTGCACCTACGCCAACATCTGCGAAACCTGCGACAACTACATCACCGCGCCCGAATTCCGCGACGCCCTCACCCACCAGTTGACCGACATCCACGCCCTGAAATCTGATGCCGAAAGCCGCGGCTGGACTGACGACGCCGCCCGCCACGAACGCGTTGCCCACGCCCTCACCGACCATCTCCAGCGCCTCGACCGATAATGCCCAACCAGCACTCCGGGTAGCGCTGCCCCCGAGGGCCGGATAAAGGAGCGCCTCAACAAGGAGATCCGCCGGCGCACCGACGTCGTCGGAATCTTCCCCGACCGCAACGCCCTGATCCGCCTCGTCGGCGCCGTTCTGGCCGAACAGCACGACGAATGGGCCGAATCGCG
>NZ_JBIIOV010000091.1:0-13383 GCF_044342925.1 Mycobacterium sp.
AGCACCGCGGCGTCGTCGTCGAGCAGAACCACCCGCGCCGAGGTGCGGATCATCCTGCTCTGCCGAATCATCGCTGTGCTGACTGCGCGATATCGGAACTCATCGCTGTGCTGACTGCGCGATATCGGAACTCATCGCTGTGCTGACTGCGCGATATCGGAACTCATCGCTGCGCGGGCTCGGCGATCTCGAAATAGCAGGGCAGCGGGGCATGTCCGCCGAGCCGCAGCCAGCGGACCGGTCGGCGTTCCCGCAGAGCCAGGGTGTCGCGGACGGCGTCGTTGTGAAAGCGCCGGGCCAACAGCACCCGCGATTCGGCCTCGGCAAGCTCGTCGACCAGCGCCGGTGGAATCGCCTCGATGTCGATCTGGCTCAGCGCTGTGGACAGTTCGTTCTCGCAGCCCTCCCGGGTCCATCGGGGCGCGCGCTCGGCGGCGTCGGCCAGGGCGGCGAGCTCGGCGCGTTCCGGGCCGGGTCCGTAGGCGTCGGCGGCGATGGCCCGCGCCACCACCGCGCGGCGGCCCAGAGCCGCGTCGAGGGCCTGCAAGGACAGGTCGTAGCGGACGTGCAGCCGGTCCAGCCGGTTGGCGGTCTGGTAGGCCCACACGCCGATGCCGACCAGTACCAGCACCAGCGCGATGACGGCCAGCCACAGCAGCACCGTGGTCATCAGGGAGCCGCGCTCTCGGCCGCTGCGCTCTTGGCCGAGGCGCCCGCCACGACCACCTTGACGCCCGGCACCGCCACCGTCTCGTAGACCCGCATGATCTCGTCGGCCACCACCGACCAGTCGTAGCGCCCGACGGCCGCGGTGGCGGCCTTGACGAAACCGGCTCGCAGCTCGTCGTCGCCCAGTACCTCGATCAGCCCCGCCGCTAGTGCCGCGGAGTCTTCGACGGTGACCAGTCGTCCGGCCTCGCCGTCGCAGAGCACCCGCCGGAACGCGTCGAGGTTGCTGGCCACCACGGCGGCGCCGGCCGCCATCGCCTCGACCAGAACGATGCCGAAGCTCTCGCCGCCGGTGTTGGGGGCGCAGTACACGTCGGCGCTGCGCAGTGCGGAAGCCTTCTCGGCGTCGTCGACCTGACCGAGGAATTTCAGGTGCCCGGCCAGGTCCCCGGCCTGCTCGCGCAGATCGTCCTCATCACCGCGTCCGACGATCAGGATCTCGACCTCGGGGAAGCGCTCGACGAGCGCGGGCAGCGCACCCAGCAGCACCGCCATGCCCTTGCGCGGCTCGTCGAACCGGCCCAGGAACAACACCGTCTTGCCGGGGCGGGGGTAGCCGGGCAGAGGCGGGGCCGAGGCGAAGGAATCGACGTCGACGCCGTTGGGGATCTCCACCGCGTCGGAGCCCAGCGCCTCCATCTGCCAGCGACGGGCCAGATCGGAGACCGCGATGCGCCCGACGATCTTCTCGTTCCAGGGCCGCAGGATGCCCTGAAAGATGCCCAGCGCCAACGACTTTGTGGTGGAGGTGTGAAACGTCGCGACGATCGGGCCCTCGGCGATCATCAGCGCGAGCACCGACAGGCTGGGAGCGTTCGGCTCATGCAGGTGCAGCACGTCGAAGTCGCCGCGGGCGATCCACTTCTTGACCTTGCGGTGGGTGGCCGGCCCGAACCGCAGCCGCGCCACCGAGCCGTTGTAGGGAATCGGGACGGCCTTGCCGCCGGAGACGACGTAGTCGGGCAGGTCCACGTTCGGCGAGGAGGGCGCCAGCACACTGACGTCATGCCCGCGCTTGTGGAGTACCGCCGCCAGGTCCAGCACGTGGGCCTGCACCCCGCCGTGGACGTCGAAGGAATACGGGCACACCATCCCGATGCGCATCAGGATTCCTCGAGGTAGGCGCGCCGCTTCTCGCTCAAGTCCGCCAGCCACAACGGCTGCAGCATGTGCCAATCCTGCGGGTGGGCGGCGATGTTCACCGCGAACCGGTCGGCCAGCGCCTGAGTGATCACGCGGACGTCGCCGGAGGAGATGTCCAGCGCGTCGTCGACCTGCACCATACAGTCCGCGCCGTCGTAGTAGACGTGCGCTGGATGCAGCGGCGCACCGGTCTCGATCGCCAGTTTGGCCGGACCGGCCGGCATCCGGGTGGGCTCGCCGAAGAACTCGACGGGAACCCCGGAACGGGTAAGGTCGCGGTCGGCCATCAGGGCGACGAACGTGTTGTCCCGCAACCGTTCACACAGAACCTCCGACGGCGGCCGGTCTCCTCCCGTCAAGGGCAGCACTTCGAAGCCGAGGCTCTCCCGGAACTCGATGAACCGGTCGTAGAGCGACTCGGGTTTGAGCCGTTCGGCCACCGTGGTGAAGGTGCCGTAGTTCTGGGCCAGCCACACCCCGGCCATGTCCCAGTTCCCGCTGTGCGGCAACGCCATCACCGCACCGCGGCCGGCGCGGTGCGCGTCAGCGAAGTGCTCGGCGCCGATGAACACCGCGTCGAGCCGATCGGCCAGTGCCGCCAGGTCCATCGACGGCAGCCGGAAGGCCTCCCGCCAGTACCGGGCGTAGGACGCCACCGAGGCGCGCATCAGCGAGTCGGGCACCCCGGCGGGGGTGGTGCCGATCACCCGGGCCAGGTTCTTGCGCAGCTGGTGCGGCCCGCCGTCGCGGGTGAAGTAGCGGGCGCCGGCGTCGAAGACGTTGCGGGCCAGCGGTTCCGGCATGGAGCGCACCAGCCGCCAGCCGGTGGCGTACGCCACGTCGGTGAGCTTTTCGCGGGGAGGCACCAGAGGGCTCATTGTTCGGTGCTCCCCGGTAGAGGGATCTTGTCCATGGCTCCCGGTGAGGTGCGCACGCTGTGCAGCCGCTGCCCGACGGTGACCAGGCTGGCCGCCGCGAGCAGCCACATGGCCACCGGCAGCGCCATCGGGATGGGGAAGACCGGCAGGTCGGAGAGCCCCGCGCCGAGCAGGACGATGATCAGCCGCTCTGGTCGTTCGATGAACCCGCCGGAGCCGTCCAGGCCACTGGCCTCGGCGCGGGCCTTGATGTAGGAGATGACTTGGGAGGTCACCAGGCAGATCAGGGTCGCCACCACCAGCGAGGAACTGCGCAGGCCGAACGCCGCCCACCACAGCAGGCCACAGAAGATCGCGCCGTCACTGATCCGGTCGCAGGTGGCGTCCAGCACCGCCCCGAACCGGGTGCCGCCGCCGCGTTCCCGGGCCATCGCGCCGTCGAGCATGTCGGCGAGCACAAAGAACCAGATGACCAGCCAGCCGACGAACAGCTTCCCGATGGGGAACAGCGTCAGCGCGGCCAGCACCGAACCGGCCGTGCCGATGATGGTGACGGTGTCCGGGGTCAGCCCGATCCGCAGCGCGCCCCGGGCCAGCGGGCCGCTCAGTTTGGCGTAGGCGGCCCGCGTCATGAGGTAGAAATCGCTCATGCGCTCGCCGCCCATTCGCCGGCCAGCAGGGCGCGGGTGTCGCGCAGCAACTGCGGGATGACCTTCGTCTGACCCACCACGGTGATGAAGTTGGCGTCGCCGGACCAGCGTGGCACCACATGCATGTGCAGGTGCTCGGCCAGCGACCCGCCGGCGGACCTGCCGAGGTTGAGCCCGACGTTGAAGGCGTCGGGCCGGGAGACCGCCTTGATGACGCGGATGGCCTTCTGGGTGAACTTCATCAGCTCCACGCTCTCGGCGTCGGTGAGGTCCTCCAGTTCCGACACCTTCCGATAAGGCACCACCATCAGGTGGCCGGGGTTGTAGGGGTACAGGTTGAGCACCGCGTAGACCAGTTCGCCGCGGGCGACCACCAGGCCGTCTTCGTCGGCCATGGTGGGGATGTCGGTGAACGGCTGCGAGGACCCCCCGGAACCCCCTTGGGCGCCGCCCAGGTTGGGTGATTCGGCGATGTAGGTCATCCGGTGCGGGGTCCACAGCCGCTGCAGCCGGTCGGGGTCCCCGGGTCCCCGGTCGATGAGCGGCAGCGAATGACCGTTCTCATCCGAGTCGATGAGCGGCAGCGAATGACCGTTCTCATCCGAGTCGATGAGCGGCAGCGAATGACCGTTCTCATCCGAGTCGATGAGCGGCAGCGAATGATCGTCGTCGCTGGGTTCGATGAGTGCGTCAGTCACTGTCGGCCTTCACCAATTCGGCTGTGGGAGAGACGTTCCGCCGCTCGTCGATCCAGGCCCGGATGGTCGCGATCGCCTGCTCGCGGGGAACGCCGTTGACCTGGCTGCGGTCACCGAACCGGAAGCTCACCGCGCCGGCTTCGACGTCGCGGTCACCGGCGAGCAGCATGAACGGCACCCGCTGATTGGTGGCGTTGACGATCTTCTTGGCCATCCGGTCGTCGCTGGCGTCGACCTCGACGCGCACCCCGGCCGCGCGCAGGTCGGCGGCGACGTCGCGCAGGTAGCCGACGTGCTCGTCGGCCACCGGGATGCCGACCACCTGCACCGGGGCCAGCCACGCCGGGAACGCCCCGGCGTAGTGCTCGGTGAGGATGCCGAAGAACCGCTCGATGGAGCCGAACAGCGCGCGGTGGATCAGCACCGGGCGCTGCCGCGACCCGTCGGCGGCGGTGTACTCCAACCCGAACCGCTCGGGCATGTTGAAGTCCAGCTGGATGGTCGACATCTGCCAGCTGCGGCCCAGGGCGTCGCGCACCTGGACCGAGATCTTGGGTCCGTAGAACGCCGCGCCACCGGGATCGGGCACCAGTTCCAGCCCGGAGGACTCGGCGACCTCCCGCAGCGTCGCGGTGGCCTCTTCCCACATCTCGTCGGAGCCGACGTACTTCTCCGGGTCCTTGGTGGACAGCTCCAGATAGAAGTCGTTCAAGCCGTAGTCGCCGAGCAGGTCGAGCACGAATCGCAGCAACGAGGCCAGCTCGTCGCGCATCTGTTCGCGGGTGCAGTAGATGTGCGAGTCGTCCTGGGTCATGCCGCGCACCCGGGTCAGGCCGTGGATGACGCCGGACTTCTCGTAGCGGTAGACGGTGCCGAACTCGAAGAGCCGCAACGGCAATTCGCGGTAGGAGCGGCCGCGGGACCGGAAGATCAGGTGGTGCATCGGGCAGTTCATCGGCTTGAGGTAGTAGTCCTGCCCCGGCTTGCGCAGCGTGCCGTCCTCGGCGTATTCGGCGTCGATGTGCATGGGCGGGAACATGCCGTCGGCGTACCACTCCAGGTGCCCGGAGGTGATGTACAGCTGCTCTTTAGTGATGTGCGGGGTGTTGACGAACTCGTAGCCGGCCTCGATGTGCTTGCGCCGCGAGTACTCCTCCAACTCCCGGCGCACGATGCCACCCTTCGGATGGAAAACCGGTAGGCCGGAACCCAATTCGTCGGGAAAGCTGAACAGGTCCAACTCGACGCCCAGCTTGCGGTGGTCGCGGCGCTGCGCCTCTTCGAGCACTTCCAGGTGGCGGTCCAGCGCCTCCTGCGATTCCCACGCGGTGCCGTAGATGCGCTGCAGGCTGGCGTTGTTCTGGTTTCCGCGCCAGTAGGCCGCCGAACTGCGGGTGAGTCTGAACGCCGGGATGTACTTGGTGGTCGGGCAGTGCGGGCCGCGGCACAGGTCACCCCACACCCGCTCCCTGGTGCGGGGGTTGAGGTTGTCGTAGGCGGTGAGCTCGTCGCCACCGACCTCCATGATGTCGGCGTCGCCGGACTTGTCGTCGACGAGTTCGAGCTTGTAGGGCTCGGCGGCGAGTTCGCGCCTGGCTTCGTCTTTGGATTCGTACACCCGCCGGGAGAACAGCTGCCCCTCTTTGACGATCGCCTTCATGCGTTTCTCGAGGGCTTCGAGGTCCTCGGGGGTGAAGGCAGCCGGCACGTCGAAGTCGTAGTAGAAGCCGTCGGTGATCGGCGGGCCGATGCCCAGCTTGGCCGTCGGGAACATCTGCTGCACGGCCTGGGCAAGTACGTGCGCGGCGGAGTGCCGGATCACGCTGCGGCCCTCGTCGGTGTCGGCGGCCACCGGGGTCACCTCGGCGTCGGCGTCGGGAGCCCAGCTCAGGTCGTGCAACTTCCCGCCGGCGTCGCGGACCACGACGACGGCGCCTGGCTCCCCGCGGCCGGGCAGACCGGCGTCGCGCACGGCAGCCCCCGCTGTGGTCCCGGCCGCGACCTTCAGCGGTTCGGGCGGGGCGGGTTGTGCGGGGGCGCTCATCGGCGGATCACTTTCACTTCGGGCAGCAACGACTCAGCCACCGGATCGGCGGCAGTCGGGCTAATGCTATCCAGGCAGCCTTCAGGAACCGAGCCCGATGGGGCTGCGCAGCAGCGGTTGCTCCAGACCCACCAGGCCGGCCAGCCAGGCGATGGCGCCGAGGAACCACAGCGTGACGACCACCACCGCGGCGGTCAGCACCGCGCTCGTCGCCTGGACCCAGGCCGGTTGTCGACGCATCCAGCTCATCGCGGTGTCGTAGCGGTCCCTGGTGTAGGTCAGCGTGCGACGCGCCCAGTAGAACTCGCTGGCCAGGATGGCCAGGCCGAGAAAGACGATCGCCCAGCCAGGGCCCGGGTACGGGATTGCGGCCACGCCGACGAGCAGCACCGTCAGCCCCACCACGGCCACCAGGACGCGGTAGGAGAAGTCCAGCATCCGCCGCTGACGCAATCGCTCGCGGTGGTGCGTCCACCGGCGTCTGTCCGTTTTGTCGGCTGTCACGCCCCGAGACTACGTGCGCCGCAGACCGCATCAGGGCATCGTGGAGGAATGAAACTGGCCGATCTTGCCGGCGTGCCGCTCACCTACGCCGAGCGCGGCTCGACCGCCGATCAGATGCCGGCCCGCTACCACCAGGTGCGGGCGAGCAGGCGGATCGGGCAGGGCCGCGAGCGGTTCGAGCAGGCGGCGGAGAACGTGATGCGGTACGGGATGCTGCGCGGCGCGGGGCTGCGAGTGGATGCCAGCACCGAGGTGGCCCAGGTCGGCGCCGACGTGCTGGGCCGGCTCGGGCCGTTTCTGGCGCCCTGCCGGGTGGTCTACGTCATCGACGAGGAGAACCGCCGCGGCTTCGCCTACGGCAGCCTGCCCGGACACGCGGTGATCGGCGAGGAGATGTTCGCGGTGCGCTACAACCCCGCCGACGGCGGGGTCTACAGCGAGGTGGCGGCATTCTCCCGGCCCGCGACGTGGTGGAGCAGGCTCGGCTCGCCGGCGCTACGGGTGATGCAGCGGATCGTCACCCGCCGCTACCTGACCGCCGTCTGAGGTTCACACCGACCACGGCGGGGTACCCCCGCGGTCATGGCATTCCCCAAACAACAGCAGAGACCGCCGGGCATTCAGGCCGCCATGAACCCGATTCCCGACTGCGGCGAACAGAGCTACCGCGGCTCCGGGCGGCTGACGGGCAAGCTACATCACCGGGGCCCGGATCGCCGTGACCGGCGGCCGGCCCATTCTGTAGGCGCCGTTCAGCACCCTCAGTCGAGGGCGAAGACCGGCGGCTTCGGCTGCGCGCCAAAGGGATTCGACCCGGAACCCGGACGAGCCCACTGCGCCTCGTTGAGCCAGCCCTTCGGCACCTGGCTGATCGCATTCGGCCGGGACACCACGCCGGGCGGGCCGGGCCGCACCATATCCCTGGTGTCCAGCTTCGCGGACCCGCGTCCCGAATCCTCTCTGGAATCGCTGTCGCGGTCCGCGGCCGCAATGGGCGCGAAGGCGATGGCCGCGGCGGCTGCGGCGGTGGCCAACATTGCTGGAGCGAGGAATGAAATCGCCATCTCTGTCTACCCTTTCGGTGGTTCGGGATAGTTCCCGTCGGTGATTCCTAGCCTAGGAATCAGCCGGCCACCGGTCACTCACTTCATATCACTCACATAATTTCTGATTCATGATCAACAGATTGTTATTAGCGAGTTACCTAACCCGGATGTCCTACTGGGACACCTTGCGGTATAATGCGGCCCGGCTCATCGGCGAGTTCACGGGCAGCCTGGTTCATCGTGACGTCGGCACGGCTCAACGCCGGATGGGTGTGGCGGCCTGGGGCACATCGGGATTCAGTTACTCAAGGCCATCAGCCCGGCGGAGTTGATCGTGGTGGATCGCAATCCGCAGGCCCTCAAACTGGCCGAGGCGATCGGCGCGATCACGGGGTACTGGCCGATGGAAGCCAATCGAGCAGGTGCTCGAACTGACCGGCGGGCATGGCGCGGAGGTGGTCGCGTCGGCGGGCACTCAGGCCCGGCGACGTCAGGCCCGCAGCGTCGACATGCCCCCGTCGAGGCCGAGCACCTGACCGGTGATCCAGCCGCTCTCCGGGGAGAGCAGGAAGCGCGCCAGCGTCGCCGCGTCGGCGGCGGTGCCGACCCGCTTGAGCGGATAGCGCGCCGCCATCGCCTCGCGCTTCTCCGGTGTGGACAGCATGCGGTCGACCAGCGGGGTGTCCACCAACGCCGGCGCAATGGCGTTGACCCGAATCCTCGGCGCCCACTCGGCGGCCAGCGACCGGACCAGCCCCTCGACCGCACCCTTGGCCGCCGCGACCGAGGCGTGCATCGGCATGCCCTGACCCACCGCGACGGTGCTGAACAGCACCACGCTGGCCGGGTTGCCGTCCTCGCCTTTGAGCTTGGGTCCGCAGGCTTTCAGAAAGCGCACGGCGCCAAGGAGATTGATCTCCCAATCGCGGCGGAAGTCGTCCTCGGACAGCGCCCGGAAGCTCTTCAGGTTGACCGTTCCGGGGCAATACGCGGCGCCCTGGATGGATTCCGGCAGTTCGGGCAGCGAGTCGGCCGCGGTGATGTCGCAGGCGAGGTGATGGATCGGGCCGCCGGGTTCGAGGCCGTCGACCGAACGCGACCATACGTCCACCCGCGACGCCGAGGGGGCCAGCAGTCCAACGAGTTCCAGTCCGATACCGCGGCTACCGCCGGCGACGAGGTAAGTGCTCATCGCTGTGATGATAGGCGTGCTCAAGGGCTGACGGGCCGCTCAGCCCACCCCCGACCATGACGTCGTAACCGGCATAGACGTTGTCGAAGCGCATCGCGACGCTGGTTCCCAGACCCGAGGTGTCGATCACCACCGAGTCGGCCAGCGTCCGCATCAGCGGGATGCCCCGGCCGCGACGGCGCTGCCGGTTAAACGGGTTGGTCTCGCGCCAGTGGCCGCGGTCGGACACGATCACCGTCAAGGCGTTGCGACGCGGGTCCTGCACCGCTTCGACATCGACGGTGCCGTAGCTGCCGTCGACGTAGGCGAATTCGGCGGTGTTGGCGAGCGTCTCGTTGACCGCGAGCAACACATCGCACAGCCTGGTCTCATCGAGATCGGTGCTCCGCCGCAGCCACCGCGCGAACTCATCGCGGATCCACGCAGCAGCAGTCGGGGTGGCCGGGGCGCCGTTGAACGCGAACCGGTCATCGTCGGCATCTAGGCACGGGCAGAAGGCTGAGTTCATCTCAGCCGCCGTATACCCACGGCGCCGGAGCGCTACTCTCCGAGCGCCGCCCGCGCCTCATCCAGCGTCGGGTACAGGCCCACCACCTCGGCCAGGCCGACCAGCTTGAGCGGCCGGCTGGTGGCCGGACCGCTGGCCACGACCGCAAAACCGGTGGTACCGGCCGTTTGATCGCGGGCCGAGACAAGCACCCCCATGCCTGCCGACGCGAGGAAGTCGACGTCAGTGAGATCCACCACAAGTGCGGTGGGGTTCTTTTGGAGTGCCGCCGAGATGGCGGCCTCAAGTTGCGGAGAGGTGAGCATGTCGAGAACGCCGGAGACCGAGATCACCGTGCTGCGTCCGATCCACTGCTCACTGATCGAACAGCCGGGAGCGGTGGCGACGCCGTTTGTCGCTGAGCTTGATTGGTCCACGATTCATACCTCACTTATGCACACGGGCTAGCGCGTGAAAGATTTTCTGCAAGGCTTCAGTCTGAACCTGGCACGTACTTCGAGAAAGAAGCGCCGGATCTTCTTGCGACGCGAATCGCGCTGGAAATGTCCTCAGCGCGACTTCACCTAATCTAGCGCATCCGGCGCATCTGGGAAGGGGTCGTTCAGCGGGGAGCTGAATTGGGGCGGCTGGGCTGATGGAGTCAGGAATAGAGGCTTTCGCCTCTAGAGGGGAAAGTGAACCGGCGGATGCGGATACGCACCGGCACCGAGAGCTTCCACCACCATCTCGCCAACGACATCGCAATGCTGACCGGCACGGTGCAGGACACACCCTGATGCTGACCCAATGCCGGGTTAACGCCGGATTGATGAAAACTCGCGCTGTTAAAACCAACTGCTCGTCGGCAGCAGTCAAGGCGCTGTCGGTGATGGTCTCTTCAGATTCGTACCGTGTCTGCGAGGTCAATCGTGGTGGTCCCGGCTGGGATCGAACCAGCGACCTTCCGCGTGTGAAGCGGACGCTCTTCCACTGAGCCACGGGACCGGAAAGCGGTAGCAGCCTACGCCATCCACCGCGGCACGAAGACTAGCACGGGGCGTATTTCCGCTGAACACACGGCGGGCTACCCGGGATTTGTGGCCGTCGCGTCAGTCGACTATTGTCGACCATCGCGGCTGGGCGACGATCTCGTCTGGCGTGTGCGGATGTAGCGCAGTTGGTAGCGCATCACCTTGCCAAGGTGAGGGTCGCGGGTTCGAATCCCGTCATCCGCTCGAGGATGCAAACTGGCATCAAACCCCAACGGTGGAGTGGCCGAGTGGTGAGGCAACGGCCTGCAAAGCCGTGCACACGGGTTCGATTCCCGTCTCCACCTCTGATTTTTACCCCGCGCGATTAGCTCAGCGGGAGAGCGCTTCCCTGACACGGAAGAGGTCACTGGTTCAATCCCAGTATCGCGCACCACGATCGCAGCAGCTCAAGTTAGGTTTTCACGCCTCATGACCCCCATCGAGCCAGAGGCCACTACCCCACCGCCAGCCGGCGCCGAGTGGCTCGGTGAATGGGACGCGCAGTACCACGACCGGGTGTATCTGTTCCCTGCCGTCGAGGTCGATGAGGTGGTTCTGTTCCTCACCGGCGTTCAGACCACCGACGGCCGCACGGCCACCAGCATCGGCCTCAAGCTCAGAAACACACCGCCGATGACAGTGGCGCTCGACCTGACGCCGGCACAAGCCCGGCAATTGGCACGCGCTCTCCTCACCCAGGCCGACGCCGCCGAGCGGGTCGACGGAATCGGCGAGCGCCGGCCTCAACGCCCCTGATGAGCGCCCTACCCGCGGCCGGGGACTCATCGGCTAAGCACATCCGCCGCCCACTCGGCGGCGGATTTTCTGCGAGATAAACCACACTCAACACGGGTCGGAAAACATCCCGGTTGTAGTCCGATTGGCCGACAATTGCTGGCGTCGGCCCGTCGAACCAACCCCCCCGTGTTCGACGGGCCGACCCTTGTGTCCGGTCAGGCGGCGACGTCGGTCGACTAGTCCTTCACCCAGAGGCAATTGCCGGCGAGTTCGACGTAGAACAGCGAAGTGTCCATCCGCACTGTCAACGGCTTGCCCTGCTCACCCTGTGAAACCTGCGGTCGCGCAAGGACACCCGCCTCAACCACATCGGTCTGCGTGACAGCACACGCGGTGTCGGCGTCCTGCGGCGTCGCCGTCCACTCACCGGCAGACAAGTTGGGGTTGCGCATTCCCTGGCCATGCAGGGTGATCGCCGGGCCGTAGCTGAGCCAGATGTCATTGGGCGGGAATGGGGTCTGCACCGGGGTCCACGCCAAGCCCATGCCGGCCCGCTGACAGATGACGTAGCTCGTCTGGTCGGGCAGTAGGGTCATCGCGCCGTCGAGCTCCTGCGAGCACCCCATTCCGACCGCCGGGGGCAGCACGTCGGCGCCTGCGGTCCCCACCGGGGCCACCGCCGCCGCGGCGACCACCACGGCACACACCATCGTGCCGCGATACTTCATCGTCGCGCTCCCTTCCTCATACCAGCGTGCGTCACACCAACCTCATATGCATCAACAGTACGTTGCAGTCACCCCACGACGACATGTTCCAGTAGATGTCCTGGCCGGCGGACCAGGGTTGCATCGGCGCGTACCGCAGCATTTCGGCGGTGCGCATCATGACGTTGTTGGCTGAGTCTGTGTACATCATCACGTACTTGTTCAGGTAGGTGTTGTACTGAACCGGCGGAACAGGTTTCGGTATCTCACCAGGGGTGATCTTGAATTCCCCGTCGACTGGCCTAATTGCTTCCATTCGCAATTGTTGCGGCCGCAAAGAAACTGCTCTAATGTCACCGATCAGCAGGGTGCCTCGCGCGTCACCCCCCGGCGCTGCAGGGCATCCTGCCCCACTCCCCGGTGCTCACGATGCGGTTGGGCTCGTTGGACTGGAGGTTGGGTTGTGCAGTGACTCACAACCGCCCGGCCCGATACCACTCCCGCAGCTTCAACCGCTGAATCTTGCCGCTGGTCGTGCGCGGGATGGCGCGCCGGGATACCACCACGACCTCATCCAGGGAGAAGCCGAAAACCCGGCGCACCCGCGCCATGGCCTCGTCGCGGACCGAGCGCTGATCGTCGTCGGCGGTGACACCGGCAGCCACCACCGCGACATTGCGCTCCCCACCGCGGACCTGATCGGTCACCGAGAACACCACCGCCTGGCCCTGGCCCACCTCCGGCAACTCGCCGATCACTCGTTCGATGTCGTACGGCGGGAGGTTGCGACCGCGGACGATCAGCATCTCCTTGGTCCGGCCGACCACGAACAACTCACCATCCCAGTGGAATCCGCGATCACCGGTGTCGTGCCACCCTTCCGGCGGGGCGGTGACCGTACCGTCCGCCTGCCGGTAGCCGGCCATCACCGACGGGCCGCTGATTCGGATGTCGCCCACCACCCCGGGTTCGACCTCGTGGCCGGCTGAGTCCACGACGGCCACCCGCATGCCTTCGACGGGAGGCCCGCACGATACCGGTGACTCGCCGCCGCCGGCGGCGACTCGGACCCGGCCGAAGTTGCGCGCGCCCTCCGGTGCCGCGCGCAAGGCCAACGTGGTCGCCAGCACCGACTCGGCCATCCCGTAGCAGGGCACCAGGACATCCCGGCGTAGTCCCAGCGGTGCCAACGTGTCGGTGAAGTGCCGAAGCGTCTGGTAGACAATCGGTTCCGCCCCGACGAAGGCGTACTGCAATGCGCCCAAGTCGATGTGCCCGGCCCGGTCCGGGGCCCGGCCGAACGCTTCCACGACCGCACGGTAGGCGAACGTCGGACCTGCGGTAACAGTGGAGCCGTGGCTGCTCATATGGCGCAGCCACGACAGCGGATCGCGCAGGAAACCCAGCGGGCTCATCAGACCGACCGGCGCACCGTAGACCAAACCGCCGAGCACCTGGACCAGGCCCATGTCGTGGTACATGGGCAGCCAACTGAACATCCGGCCATTGCCACGCTCGACATCCATTCCCGAGGCG